>JANPHA010000279.1:0-1580 GCA_031424255.1 Burkholderiales bacterium
CGGCCAAACCGGGCGAGACGTACGTGCAGAGTCTGATCTCCCCACCGGGGGGCAAGACCCGCACCGTCCTCGTCCGCGGCGACACGGCCGGGATCGGACTGTTCGTGCCCGACGGCACTGACAACACCCTGTTCGCCTACGCGTCGGCCAAGCCGGTGGAGTGGACGAAACCAGAGGATGTGGAGTACGACCCGAGCCGGCTGCCGACCTTCACGCCGCACTTCGGTGGCAAGGTGGCGGTGCTCATGATGAACGGCCGAACCCGACTCGCGGCGCCGGAACGCTTCAAGCCCGATGTGATTCAGGGGATGGCGACCGTGAACGGCGACGAAAAATTCGTGCTGCCGTGACCCTGTTAGGGGAAGCCGGTCGACGGTCCGCAGGTGGAGCGGGGCCGTCCGCGACGGCAGGCCGTGGCCGGCCCCGCGGCCCGCCGAACGAACCCGCTTCCTCGGATCATCCCTGATCGGCCGTTCACCGAGGCCGACTGAGCCGAGTTCACGTACCGTCGCATCGGCCCGCCGGAGTCAATGACGGAGGTCGAAGGGGGGGAAGCGAGCGGGAGCCACAGTCACTTCTTCGGCTCCTTCATCCACACGACACAATATCGCAACTCCCCACGGGTCGCACAACGACTCCCAAGCCGCTTGCCGTGACCAAGCCCACCGCCCTCATCCTCCGCAAGGTGCGGAAGATCGCCGAACGCCGCGACGGAAAACCAGAAACGGACTTCCAACTCGGGACACTCGCGTGAAGCACGGCTATTCCGCGATCGTCAGGTGAAGATCGCCTTCACCGCCACGCCCGAGACGTCCGTCAGGCGGAAGTCGCGACCGCCGTGTCGGTACGTCAGCTTCTCGTGGTCCAGTCCGAGCAGGTGCAAGACGGTGGCGTGCAGGTCGTGGACGTGAACCCGCCCCTGCACGGCGTCCCAGCCGAACTCGTCGGTCTCGCCGTACGCCAGGCCGCCCTTCACGCCGCCGCCCGCCAGCCACATCGTGAACCCGAAGGGGTGGTGATCTCGGCCGTCGGTCCCCTCCGCCGCCGGGGTGCGGCCGAACTCGCCACCCCAGATCACGAGCGTGTCCTTCAACAGGTCGAGGGCCTTCAGATCCTTGAGCAACCCGGCGATGGGCAAGTCGGTGGCGAGGGCGTTCTTCGAGTGCCCGCCTTTGAGGTCCGAGTGCTGATCCCACGGTTGGAAGCCGCCACTGGTGTGGTAGAGCTGAACGAAGCGGACGCCGCGCTCGACGAGCCGCCGGGCGAGCAGGCACTGCCGGCCGAAGGTTTCGGTCTCCTTCCGGTCGATGCCGTAGAGCTTCTGGGTCTTGTCAGTCTCGCGGGTGAGGTCGAAGGCGTCGGGCGCCTGGACTTGCATCCGGTAGGCGAGTTCGAACGACTCGATCCGGGCGGACAACCGGCTGTCATCGGCGCGTTCGACGGCGTGCAGTTCGTTCAGTTGGCGGAGCGCGTCGAGTTCCCCACGCTGGCGCTCCGGGGTCACCTGGGCGTTCTTCAAATTGCGGATCGGGTCCTTCAGGTCGGTCACGAACGTGCCCTGGTGGGCGGCGGGGAGGAAG
>JANPHA010000280.1:0-14578 GCA_031424255.1 Burkholderiales bacterium
CGAGTGATGCCGACAAAAACCTTGGAAACGCAGATGAACGCAGATGAAGCGCAGATGATCACAGATAGGGGCCTGATATTGACTCATGATGGCGGTAAATGGAGCCTGAAAGCCATTCGAAAACCATCGATGCTCATCGGCGTTCATCTGCGCTTCATCTGCGTTCATCTGCGTTTCCAAGGTTTTTGTCGGCATCACTCGATAGCTGCCGTGCTCTTCGCACGTTCGCGCAACAGGAACTTCTGGATCTTGCCGGTCGAAGTCTTGGGCAGCGCGCCGAATATTACCGTCTTTGGCGCCTTGAATCGCGCCATGCGCGCGCGGCAGAACTCGATCAGCTCCTCCGCCGAGACCGAAGCGCCCTCCTTCAGCTCGATGAAGGCGCACGGCGTCTCGCCCCATTTCGGATCGGGCTGCGCGACCACCGCGGCGAGCATCACCGACGGATGGCCGTGGAGGATGTCCTCGACTTCCTGGGACGAGATGTTCTCGCCGCCCGAGATGATCACGTCCTTCGAGCGGTCCTTGATCTTCACGTAGCCGTCGGGATGCGTGACGCCCAGGTCGCCGGAATGGAACCATCCGCCGCTGAACGCCTCCGCGGTCGCGGCGGGATTCTTGAAGTAGCCCTTCATCGTGATGTTGCCGCGGAACATGATCTCGCCCATCGTCTCGCCGTCGTGGGGCACGGGCTGCATCGTTTCGGGGTCCATCACGACCATGCCCTCCTCGAGCAGGTAGGCCACACCCTGGCGCCCGTTGCGCCGCACCTGCTCCTCCACCGGCAGATCCTTCCATTCCGGATGCTTCGCGCACACCGCCGCGGGCCCGTAGGTCTCGGTGAGTCCGTAGACGTGCGTGATGTCGAAGTTCATCGTCGCCATGCCTTCGATCACCGCGGCGGGCGGCGGAGCGGCGGCCACCAGGCATTTCACCTCGTGCAAGATTCCCCGCTTCTGCTCGGCCGGGGCATTGAGAAGCATCGAGTGCACGATCGGCGCGCCGCAGTAGTGGGTGACGCGGTGCTCGCGGATCAGGTCGAGGATCAGCTTCGCCTCGACCTTGCGCAGGCACACGTTGGTGCCGGCGGCCGCGGCGATCGTCCAGTTGAAGCACCAGCCGTTGCAGTGGAACATCGGCAGCGTCCACAGGTACACCGGGTGCTTGGGCATCGACCAGTCGAGGATGTTGTTGACCGCGTTGAGATACGCGCCGCGGTAGTGATAGACGACCCCCTTCGGGTTGCCGGTCGTGCCCGAGGTGTAGTTGAGCGCGATCGCGTCCCACTCGTCGGGCGGGCCGTGCCAGTCGAACTCCGGGTCGCCCGCGGCGATGAACTCCTCGTACTCGATGTCGCCGACGCGCTGGCCGCCCTCGAACATCGCGTCGTCCACGTCGATCACCAGCGGCCGGGCCTTGCACAGGGTCAGCGCCTTGGCGATGGTCGCGGCGAACTCGGGATCGGTGACCAGCACCTTCGCCTCGCCGTGGTCGAGCATGAAGGCGATCGCCTCCGCGTCGAGACGCGTGTTGAGTGTGCATACCACCGCGCCCAGCATCGCCGGCCCGAAATGCAGCTCGATCATCGCGGGGATGTTGGGCAGCATCGCCGCGACCGTGTCGCCGCGCCGGATGCCGCGCTGCGCGAGCGCCGAGGCGAGGCGCCGGGCGCGCGCGTAGGTCTCGCGCCAGGTCCGCGCGAGCGCCCCGTGGATCACCGCGGTGCGCTCCGGATAGACCTGCGCCGCCTTGGCGAGAAACGCCACCGGAGTGAGCGGCGTGTAGTTCGCGGCATTGCGCCCGAGTCCGTCCTGGTAGGCCTTGGAGCTCATGTTCCCCTCTCCTCCGCGGATTGAACCGTATTGGCGAGCAGCATCGCGATGGTCATCGGCCCCACGCCGCCCGGAACGGGCGTGATGCGCGACGCGATTTCCCGCACGCCCTCGAAATCCACGTCCCCCGCAAGTTTGCCATCGGGCAGCCGGTTGATGCCGACATCGATCACGACGGCCCCCGGCTTCACCATCGCAGCGGTGATCATGCGCGGTTTTCCGACGGCGGCCACGAGGATGTCGGCCTGGCGCGTCATCGCACCCAGGTCGCGCGTCTTCGAGTGGCAGATGGTCACCGTGGCGCCCGCGTTCAGCAGCAGCAGCGCCATGGGCTTTCCGACGATGGTGGAGCGTCCCACCACCACCGCGTGGGTGCCCTCCACCGCCACCTTCTCGTGCTCGAGCAGCTTCATCACGCCGAGCGGCGTGCAGGGATAGAACGCGGAGCCGCCGATGACGAGCGAGCCCACGTTCTGGTAATGGAAGCCGTCGACGTCCTTCGCGGGATCGATCGCCTCGATCACCGCGCGGCTGTCGATGTGCCGCGGCAACGGCAGCTGCACCAGGATGCCGTGGATCGAGGCGTCCGCGTCGAGGCTCTTCACGAAATGGATCAGGTGCGCCTGGGTGGTGTCCGCCGACATCGCGTGGACTTCCGAGTGCATGCCGATCGCCTCGCACGCGAGCGCCTTGTTGCGCACGTACACCTTGCTCGCGGGATCGTCGCCCACGATCACCACGGCGAGCCCGGGCGTGATCCCGGCTTCCTTCAGCCGCGCGACGCGCGACTTGAGCGCCATCCGGTACTGGTGCGCGATCGCCTTGCCATCGATCAGGCTGGCACTCATCGCTCGTCGATCACCCGGTCGACCGGAACATCGTGCGCTTCGCGCGGCAGGCGCTCGACCACGAACGCCGCGGGGAGCGCGGTCACGCAATAGGGACGCAGCCCGCGTCCGCTGAGCAGGCGATCGAAATATCCCGCGCCATATCCGAGGCGATATCCGTCGCGATCCACCGCGAGCGCGGGCACCAACGCGAAATCGACCGCGGCGAAATCCGCCTTCGCGCAACGCGCCGGATCGGGTTCGGGAATGTTCCAGATACCGGGGACGAGGTCGCGATCGAGGTCGGCGGCGGCGAAGAGCTCGAGATGGCGCGGCGGCGCGCTGATGCGCGGCAGCACGACCTGCTTGCCATCGGCGAGCGCCCGATCGAGAAAGGCGCGCGTGTCCCACTCGCTGCCGATCGCCATCGTGGCGAGCACCGAGCGCGCGCGCGCGTATTGCGGCAGCGCGGTCACCTTCGCGAGCAAGGCGCGCGCGAGGCGTGTCCGATCCTCCGGCTGCAGCGCATCGCGCCGGGCGATCATCGCGGCACGCAGCTGCTTCTTTTCGATCAAGCGGCGGCTCCCAGCACCGCCGGCGGTGTGAACGCCGCCACCGCGCGTCGGATCGCGGCGATCTTCGCCTCGGTCTCGTCGAACTCGTCCTCGGGAGTGGAATCGGCGACGATGCCGCCACCCGCGTAGAAGCGCAGCTCGTCGCGCGCGCAGAGCGTCGTGCGTATCGGAATATTCATGTCCATGCGTCCGCCCGGCGTCACGTAGCCGATCGCGCCGCAATACACCTCGCGCCGGTGGGGCTCGAGCGAATCGATGATCTGCATCGCGCGCCTCTTGGGCGCCCCGGTGATCGAGCCCCCGGGAAAGCACGCGGCGAGCACGTCGAGCGCGTCCTTGCCGGGCGGCAGCCGGCCCGCGACGGTGCTCACCAGGTGATGCACGGTCGCGAAGCTTTCCAGCTCGCACAGCCCGCGCACCTCGACCGAGCCGGTCTCGCACACCTTGCCGAAGTCGTTGCGCAGCAGGTCGACGATCATCACGTTCTCGGCGCGGTCCTTGGCGCTCGCCTGGAGCTCGGCCGCCGCTAGCGCGTCCTCGGCGGGATCCGCGCGCCGGCGCCGCGTGCCCTTGATCGGCTGCGTGATCGCCTCGCGGCCCTCGACCACGACGAAGCGCTCGGGCGAGCTCGAGAGCACGGCGCCGAACGGGTATTCGAGGTAGGCGCCCATCGGTGCGGGATTGGTGTCGTGCAGGTAGCGGTAGAACGACCACGGGTCCCCCGCATAGCGCGCACGGAACTCGCGTGTGAGATTCGCCTGGTAACAATCGCCGGCCTCGATGTAGTCGAGGACGCGGCGCGCGCGCGGCAGATACGTCTCGCGATCGAGCGTGGAGGCGATCGCGCTGCGGATCTCGAACGGCCGCGGCGCCCGCTCTCTCGCGGCGAGCAGCCGATCGCGCAGCGCTCGCGCCTCGCCGTCGGGAAACGATGCGAGCGAGGTCAGCGCGGCGCGTTGCTCGCGGTGATCGATCACGACCGTCCAGGGGTAGAGGCCGATCGCGACTTCGGGCATGAAGGGCACGGTCCCGGCCTTGTCCGCCGGAAGGCCCGCCACGTCCCGGCCGGCCTCGTAGCCGAAGTAGCCGATCGCGGCCCCGCTCACCGGCCACGCTTCCGCGCCCGCATCGGCCGCCTCGGCCGCGAGCAAGTGGCGCGTGGCCTCGAACGGCGAATCCCGCGAGGTGAGAACCGCGCGCGGCGCCGCGGCGAGGATGTCGTAGCGCCCTCCCGAGCGGGCGGGATCGCCGCTATCGAGGAACACCGCCCATCCCAGCGCGCGCATCGCCTCGAACCACGCATAACGCGGGGCGCAGCGGGTCGCGGTTTCGTAGGGAAGGTCGAGCGGGCGCGCCATAGGCGGTATTCTACGGCCCCATGCCCGGTCTCGACCGATGAACGATCGCCGCAGCCTCGCGCTGCTCGTCGCCGTGCACCTCGCGATCGTCGCGATCGTGCAGCCGCGCGGTGAATTTCCGCTGAACGACGACTGGGCCTACGCGCACAGTGTCCAGTGGTTGCTCGACGAGCACCGCATCCGGCTCTCCGACTGGATCGCGATGAACCTGCTGCCGCAGACGCTCGCGGGCGGAGGCGTGGCCGCGATGTTCGGATTCTCGTTCGAGACGCTGCGGCACCTCACGCAGTGCGTCGCTTTGCTCACGAGCCTTGCCGCATACGGCTGGTTTCGCACCATGCGCTTGGGGCCGGCCGACGCGCTGGCGGCCACGCTCGCGGTGATCGCGTTTCCCGCGTGGCCGCAGCTCGCCAACTCCTACATGACGGATCTCTATGCGTTGCTTTTCGCGCTGCCGTCCGCCGCCTTCTTCGTGCGCGTGCTGGAGCGGCCCACGCGCGGCACGCTTATCGCAGCCACGCTGCTCGCGGCGGCCGGCATGCTGCAACGCCAAGTCGTGTTGGTGCTTCCGGTCGCGTTCCTTATCGCTTGGCTCTGGGGCCATCGTCGCTGGACGGCGCGCATCGTGCTGAGGGGCATCGCGCCGCTCGCTGTCGTGATCGCGGCCGAGCTCGCATACCAGGCCTACCTCGCGCATGGCCCGGGCGTGCCCGAAGCGCAGCAGCTCGCCCATGGCCGGGTCGTGCCGATGATCGGCAAGATATTCACCGACGAGGATCACCATCGCACGCAGGTGATGCACAACGCGCTCACGATCTTCGGCTACCTCGGCCTCTTCTCGGTTGGCTGGGCGTTGTGGTGGGGATGGCGGGGCATGGGCCGACGGACCCGCATCGCGATCGTGATTGGCGGCATCGCGATCGCCGCGGTCGCGCTTGCCACCGGTTGGCTGCCCCCGTATCGCGTGAACCTGGTGCTGGACGCCGCCGGCATCGGACCCTTCACCCTTCACGAGGCGTACCTGCAGGGGGCCTCGATGCGACGCGAGCCGGGAATCCTCTGGCGAGCCGCGGCGATTGCTGGAGCGTTCGGCACGGCGGCGCTGCTCGCGTTGGCCTGCGTGAATGGGGCGCGCCTGTGGCGCGAGCGGGGGGATGCGCCGCGCGAGCGCGTGTTCCTGGTAGCGGTGATCGGCGCATACCTGTTCCCGTTCATCACCGTCGAGTACTACGATCGCTACCTGCTGTTCGTGCTGCCGTTCGCGTTCGCGCTCTGGGCGATCACCTGGCCCGCCCCGCGAGACCGTACCACGGCGACACGCCACGCAGCGGCAATGGCGTGGATCGTCGGCGTCATCGCATTGAGCTCGGTCGCGACGCACGACTACTTCGCGTGGAACCGCGCGCGCTGGGATGCGATTCGCGCGGCGGAGCGGCTCGGCGCGACACCGGCGACACTCGATGGCGGATTCGAATACAACGGCTGGCATAGCGTCGATCCCCGGCTGCGCGCGCCGGCGCCGGGAAAGAGCTGGTGGTGGATCAAGGATGACGAGTACATCGTCGACTTCGTGCCGCTGCCGGGATACGACGAGATCGCGACGTTTCCGGTGCGTCGCTGGCTGCCGCGCACGCCGCCGGTCGTGCGGCTGCTGCACCGCAGTAAGATGGCCCGATGAACGATCGCCGCAGCCTCGCGCTGCTCCTGGCCGCGCAGCTCGCGATCGTCGCGATCGTACAGCCGCGCGGCGAGTTTCCGCTGAACGACGACTGGGCGTACGCGCACAGCGTCCAGTGGCTGCTCGACGAGCATCGCATCCGGCTCTCCGACTGGATCGCGATGAACCTGCTGCCGCAGACGCTCGCCGGCGGCGCCGTCTCCGCGCTATTCGGCTTCTCGTTCGAGACGCTGCGCCATCTCACGCAGGCGGTGGCGATCCTCGCGAGCGCGGTTGCGTACGGCTGGTTCCGCACCGCGGGAATGAATCCCGCCAACGCGCTCGTCGCGACACTTGCGACGATGTCCGCGCCGTTCTGGCCGATCCTCGCGAATAGCTACATGACCGACCTCTACGGCCTGGTCTTCGCGCTCGCCGCGGCGACGCTCTTCCTGCGCGCGCTCGCAACGCCGTCCCGCGGCCTGTTGATCGGCGCGACACTGCTTGCCGCCGCGGGCGTGCTGCAGCGCCAGGTCGTGATGGTCGTGCCGTTCGCGTTCGCGGTTGCGTGGCTGTGGCGCGCCCGCCCCCTGGCGCTGCGCGATGCCGCGATCGGCATCGGCCCGTTCGTCGTCGCCGTGGCCGCCGAGCTCGCGTTCCAGGCGTATCTCGCCCATGGTCCCGGCGTGCCCGAAGCGCAGCGCGTCGCCCACGGGCGCGTCTTCCCCCTGCTGATGAAGGCGCTCTCCGGCGAAGAGGAGCATGTGACGCGCGTGGCTTCCAACGTCGCCTCGATCGCGGGCTGGCTCGGCCTGCTGTTTGCGGGCTGGGCGGCGTGGTGGGGAATGCGAGGCGCCTCCCCGGTCGCGCGCCGCGTGGCGTTCGCGATATTCGCGTTGATCGCCGTGCTCTCGTTCGCGCTCGATTGGCGGCCGCCGTATCGCGAGAACGCGCTCATCGATGCCGCGGGCATCGGCCCGTTCGCGCTGAAAGGGCGGCTGCCCCGCGACGCGTGCGACGCGACCGAGCTGTGGCGGGCCGCTTCCCTGGCGGCGGCATGCGGCATCGCCGCGTTGCTCGCCGCGCTGCTCGCCAATGCCGCGTACTTCCTGCGGCTGCGCAGGGCGGCCTCGCCGCAACGCGTGTTCATGGCGGCCGTCGTCGTCGCCTACCTCGCGCCCTTCATCGTCACCGATTATTTCGAGCGCTACCTGCTGTTCGTGTTGCCGTTCCTGTTCGCGCTCTGGGCGCTGACCTGGACCGGGGAGCGGCCCGCGCACGCCTGGACGCGGCGCGGCGCGGCCCTCGCGTGGATCCTCGCGACCGCACTGCTCGCCTCGGCGGCCACGCGCGATTATTTCTCCTGGAGCCGCGCGCGCTGGGATGCGATCCACGCGGCGGAGCGTCTCGGCGCGAACCCGGAAAACCTCGATGGCGGATTCGAATACAACGGCTTCACCCGCTACGAGGAAAAGCCGCGCGGCTCCGCGGAGGGCAAGAGCTGGTGGTGGGTGAGGGACGACCGCTACGCGATCGCGCTGGGTCCCCTGCCCGGCTATGAGGCGATCGAGACCTGGGGCGTGCGCCGCTGGCTTTCGTGCTCGCCTGCCGAGGTGCGGCTTCTGCGCCGCAGGTAAACCGGGTATTCTGCCCGCACGAAACTCCACTCGAGGATTCCACCCCCATGAAAGCCCCGATCCTGCTCCCGCTCGCCTGCCTCGCAGCCTTCGCCGCGGTCGCGGCCGACAATCCCTTCGAGGCCTTCAAGGGCAAGATGAAGGAAGGCCTCTACGAGTACAAGATGGAGATGGACATGGGCGCCATGCCCGGAATGCCGCCCGGGATGAAGCCGCAGAACATGACCTTCCAGCATTGCGTCACCGCCAAGGACATCGAGAAGGGCAGCGTGGGCAAGGGCCGCGACGGCAAGATGCCGGAGAATTGCGAGATCAAGAACTTCAACATGTCGGGAAACACCGCGACCTACACGATGGTGTGCAAGGGCAAGCAGGACATGAGCGCCGACAACCGCATCACGTTCGCGAACGACGGCTTCAAGATGGACATGAAGATGGCGATGAACCACGGCGGCCAGGTGATGAACATGAACCAGAAGATGGAAGGCAAATACCTGGGGCCGTGCACCAAATGATCCGGGGCGGCGCGCTCGCCGTGGCGCTCGCCACGCTCACCATTTCCGCGTTCGCGGCGGATAACCCGTTCGCCGCGTTCAAGGGCAAGATGAAGCCCGGGATGTACGAGACGCAGATCGAGGTGGACATGAGCCAGGTGCCGGGCATGCCCCCGGGCGAGGGCCGCAAGGTCGCCACCCAGCAGCATTGCGTCACGCCCGAGCAGATCGAGCGCGGCGGCATCTCGCGCGGGCGGCCGGCCGACGACGAGAAATGCAAGGTGCGCGGCTTCATGATGTCCGGCGACGTCGCGAGCTACTCGATGGCCTGCCCCGACATCACCGCCGATGTGCAGATGACCTTCGCCGCCGGCGGCTATCGGATGGCGATGAAGTCCACGCTCGAGAAGGACGGCAAGAAAGTCGAAGTCACCCAGCGCATGCAGGGCCGCTACCTCGGCCCCTGCAATTAGAAAAAAGGGCGGGCTCAATCGATCACGGGCCGGCTGAGCTCCGTGCGCCACTGGGCCGGGTCGGAGCCCGACTCCGGGCCCGCGACATAACGCTCCCACAGGCTCGGGCCCGGCGTGTACCCGCTGGCGGCGATCCAGGCATTGAACTTTCCCCACGCCGCGCCCAGGCCCTCGTAAGGCCCGTGATAGATCGTGCGTGCCACCCTCGTGGCGGGCCATTGGCCGGGCTTCACGCGGCCCACAGCCGCGACCGGCGCCGTGACCGGCACGCTGATCTCGAAATCGAAAGTAGCCGGGTCCATCTTCCGATGGTGCGTGAACCAGGGCCCGGCGGGGCCGATGCCCTGCGCCCTGACGGCGCCCATCACCTCCTCGATGCCGGGACCCATGACCTCGCGGATCTTGTCCCGCGGGATCGTGAGGGGAATGATGGCGGTCAGCGTGGCGGTGGTCTGGGTGATCTCGGGTGCGTCGATCATTTCGCCTCTCCCGCGAGCATCGAAGGCAGCAAATCCTCGAGCCGGTTGTAGCCCGCCACCATGCCCTGATCCATGCCGGATCTCAGCGCTCCGTCGCGCGCGTCCTTCGTCGCATAGAGGATCGTATTCGTGGATGTGGTCCGGCCATCCTTCTCGGTGAGCAGCAGCGTTCCGACCGCCTCGCCGCCGGTCCAGTCCTGGTCGAACACCTGGGTGTTGACGACTTTCTCCGGGGGCACGATCTCCCGATGCACGCCGCGCATCCCCATTTCGGTTCCGTCCCGATTGCGCCACACGAAGCGATAGGCGCCGCCCACCCGCAAATCCACCTCGCAGACCACGAACGACCAGCCGGGCGGCCCGGACAGCCAGCGCTTGAGCAACTCGGGCTTGGTGAAGGCGTCGAAGACGAGCGTGCGCGGCGCATCGAAGACGCGCGTGAACCGGACCTCCCGATCCGAGGGCGTGGACATCGCGAATGTATCGGCGAATTTCATCGGTGATCTCCTCTATCGTTTCCCGCGTGCGGGATTTTTCCGGGCTGCCTTCAACTCGTGCAGCAGATCGTCGAGGCGCAGGTAGGACGCCTTCCAGAATTGGCGGTAGCGCTCGAGCCATTCGGTCGCTTCGGCGAGCGGCACGGCCTCGAGCCGGCGCGGCCGGCGCTGCGCGTCGCTGCCGCTCGAAACCAGCCCGGCACGCTCCAGCACCTTGAGATGCTTGGAGATCGCGGGCTGGCTCATCGCGAACGGCTCGGCCAGCTCCGCCACCGACGCCTCCCCCGAGGCAAGCCGCGCGAGGATCGCGCGCCGGGTGGGATCGGCGAGCGCCGCGAAGGTCGCGTCGAGACGCGCGGGCGAAGGCTGTCCATAACTTGTGGGTTTCATAACCAGCAAGTTATCTACAACGCCGCCGCCTGTCAAGGGACTTGTGGGGGCGACCCTCTTCCGAGGAAGGGGAAATTAGTACAGCGCCGCGCGGATCTGCTCGAGCGCCGCCGGATCCTCGATCGTCGTGAGGTCCCCGGGATCGCGGCCCTCGCAGATCGCCTGGATCGAGCGGCGCAGCAGCTTTCCCGACCGCGTCTTCGGCAGCACCGAGACGAAGCACACCTTCGAGGGCCGCGCGATCGCGCCGATCTCGCGGTCCACGGTCGCCATGATCTCCTTCTCGTGCGCCGCGGCGAGCTCCTTCGACGCCGCCTTCGACGTGTCCTTCAGCACCGCGAAAGCGACCGGCACCTGCCCCTTGAGGGAATCGGCGACACCGACGACCGCCACCTCGGCCACGTTGGCGTGCGCCTGGATCGCCTCCTCGATCTCGCGCGTGCCGAGCCGATGGCCAGCCACGTTGATCACGTCGTCGGTGCGCCCGAGGACGAAGTAGTAGCCGTCGTCGTCGCGCGTCGCCCAGTCGAACGTGGTGTAGACCATCTCGTCGGCGAACGACGTGTAGTAGGTCTTCACGTAGCGCTCGTCGTCGCCCCAGATCGTGGTCATGCCCCCGGGCGGTAGCGGCGGCACGATGCACAGCACGCCCTTCTCGTTCGGGCCGACCTCCTTGCCGGTCTCCTCGTGCTTCAGCTTGATGTGATAACCATACGCCGCGAACGACGGCGAGCCGAACTTGCGCGCCGTGTCCTCGATGCCGGGGCACGCGGTCAGGATCGGCCAGCCGCTTTCCGTCTGCCAGTAGTTGTCGACGATCGGCGCGCCAAGCGCGTCTGCGACCCAGCGCGCGGTCGGCTCGTCGAGCGGCTCGCCCGCGAGGAAGAGGTAGCGCAGCGTCGAGGTGTCGTACTTCTTCATCCACGCGGGGTCCTGCTTCTTCAGCACGCGGATCGCCGTGGGCGACGAGAACATCGACGTCACCTGGTAGTCCTGGACGATCTTCCACCACACGCCGGCGTCGGGGCGCAGCGGCACGCCCTCGTACATGATCGTGGTCGAGCCGTTGATGAGCGGGCCGTAGACGATGTACGAGTGGCCCACGACCCAGCCGATGTCGGAGGTGCAGAAGAAAACCTCGCCCGGCTTGGAGCAGAAGATGTGCTGCATCGAGGCGGCGAGCGCCACGGCGTATCCGCCGGTGTCGCGTTGCACGCCTTTCGGCTTGCCGGTCGTGCCGCTGGTGTAGAGGATGTAGGAGGGCTCGTTGGACTCGAGCCAGGTGACCGGCACCTTCGCGCCCGCGTGCTTCGCGCGCGCCGCGGCGTAGTCCACGTCGCGCTCCTCGACCCATGTCATCGACTTGTCGAGGCCGCGATCGACGATCACCACGTGCTTCGGCGGCGATGCCGCGAGCCGCATCGCTTCGTCCACCAGCGGCTTCAACGCGATCAGCTTGCCCATGCGCATGCCGGCATCGCTCGTCACCATCACCGTGGGGCGCGCGTCGTCGATGCGCGCGGCGAGGCTCGCCGCGGCGAAGCCACCGAAGACGACGGAATGGATGGCGCCGAGGCGCACGGTCGCGAGCATCGCGAACACCGCCTCCGGCGTCATCGGCATGTAGATCAGCACCCGGTCGCCCTTGCCGACGCCCAGTTCCTTCAGGATCGCGGCGCAACGATTCACCTCGTCGGCGAGCTGCGCATAGGTGAAGGTGCGTGTCTCGTCGACCTCGGTGGAGATCCACACCAGCGCTGCTTGCTCGCCGCGGCTTGCGACGTGGCGATCGACCGCGTTGTAGCAGAGGTTGGTCTCGCCGCCCACGAACCACGAGCGGAACGGCGGCTTCGAATAGTCGAGCACCTTCGTGAACGGCTTGTGCCAATCGATGCGCTTCGCCTGCTGCGCCCAGAAGCGCTCCGGATCGGCGAGCGAACGCATGTAATAGCCCTGGTACGTGGTCAACGTGTCGTCGAATGTCGCCATGGCCGCCTCGCTAGCGGTTCACGTCGACCACGATGCGGCCGCGATGCTTGCCCGCGATGACGTCGGGGGCGCGCTCGAGCGCCTCGGCGAGCGGGATCTCGGTGACCATGGATGCGAGCTTCTTCGGATCGAGCTCCGCGGCGAGAAGCTCCCACGCCTTGATGCGCCGCTCCATGGGGGCCGTCACGCTGTTGATGCCGTCCAGCTTCACGCCGCGCAGGATGAAGGGCGCCACCGTGACCGGAAAATCCATGCCCTGCGCGAGGCCGCACGCGGTGACGACGCCCTCGTCGATCGCCTGCGCGCAGGCATTGGCGAGGGTGTGGCTGCCGACCGAATCCACCACGCCCGCCCAGCGCTGCTTCTGCAGCGGCTTGCCCGGCTGCGAGAGGCTGTCGCGGTCGATCACCTCGGCAGCCCCGAGCGACTTGAGGTACTCGCCTTCCGCCACCTTGCCGGTGGAAGCCACGACGCGATATCCGCGGTGGGCGAGGATCGCGACCGCGACACTCCCCACACCCCCGGTGGCGCCGGTCACGAGCACATCGCCGCGATCCCTGGTGATCCCGTGCCGGTCGAGCGCCATGATGCAGAGCATCGCGGTGAAGCCGGCGGTGCCGATTTCCATCGCCTGCCGCGGCTTCATGCCCGGCGGCAGCTTCACCAGCCAGTCGCCCTTCACCCGCGCCTTCTGCGCGAGGCCGCCCCAATGGCTTTCGCCGATGCCCCACCCCATGAAGATCGCGCGGTCGCCCGCCTTCCACGCGGGATGCGAGCTCGCTTCGACCACCCCCACCCCGTCGATTCCCGCCACCATCGGCCACTTGCGCACGATCGGCGCCTTGTTGGTGATCGCGAGGGCGTCCTTGTAGTTGATGGTCGAATATTCGACGCGCAGCGTGACATCGCCCTCGGGCAGGTCCTTCTCGTCGATCTGCGTGATACGGGCATCGAACTTGTCGCCGTCCCGGGTCAGGTAAACGGCCTTGAAGACCTTGAACGCTTGCGTGGAGTGCATTGCCATGGCGGAGCGGCCGGTTCGTTGTCGGGGTCTGGCCCCTATTTGACCATAGGGGGGCAGGCCCCCACTACCGGGCCATCACCTGGGGGTTCTCGGCCGAGGCGTGCTTGCGGGAGAAGTAGTCCTTCGACTGCATCTCGCGCAGCCGGCTCGCGGTGCGGGCGAATTCCTGCCGCACCATGCGCTCGGGCCCGCTCGATTCTTCCGCCTGGATCACCAGCTCCTCGGGGGACGCCTCGGCGGAGAGCACCAGCTTCACGCGCTGGTCGTAGAACACGTCCACGAGCCAGGTGAAGCGGCGCACCACGTCGGTCTGCGCGGGGGACATGCGCCGGACACCGGAGATGAGCACCGTGTGGTACGAGCTCGCGATCTCGAGGTAGTCGACCTGCGAGCGCGGTTTCTCGAAGAGCTCGGCGAAATCGAACCAGATGACACCCTTGGCGCGCCGGCGAAACGCGATCGGGCGCCCGCCGGCCTCGATCGTGCCGTTCTCGGTGTACGTCGCCTTGGTCATCGCCTCGAAGAAGCGCGCCATGTGCGCGTCGGCGTGCGCGTCGATCGGCGTGTAGTAGACGCTCATCGAATCGAGGAGCCGGCGGCGGTGGTCGGTGGCGCCGCCCAGCTCGACCACGTCGAGGCCCTGCTTCAGGATCTCGATCGCGGGCAGGAAGCGCGAGCGCTGCAGCCCGTTGGGATAGAGATCGTCGGGCTTGTAGTTCGAGGTCATGACGAGCACCACGCCCTTGTCGATCAGGAGCTCGAGCAGGCGCGCCAGGATCATCGCGTCGGCGATGTCGCTCACGTGGAACTCGTCGAACGCGAGCAGCCGCAGCTCGCGCGCGATCTCGGTCGCAATGGTGTCGAGCGGGTCTTCCTGGCCGGAGAGCGCGCGCATGCGCGCGTGGATCTCGCGCATGAACTCGTGGAAGTGCACCCGCCTCTTGCGCCGGTGGCGCGAGACCTTGAAGAACGCGTCCATCATGAGCGATTTGCCGCGCCCGACCCCGCCCCAGATGTAGATGCCGCGCGGCGGCTTGCGGCCCGCGCCGAGGTTGGTCACCAGGCGGTTGATCTTGCCCGCGCGGTACGTGCGGTATTCCTCGAGCTCCTCGAAGAGCCGCTGCAGCTGTTCGAGCACGCGCAACTGCTGGCTGTCGGTCTGGAAATCTCCGCGCTGGCTGAAGTGCCAGTACCACTCGAGCGGGCCGCCGAATTCGCTCGCGTCGACTTCCTCGTCGACGCCGTTCAGCTGCGCTTGGATTTGCTCCACCGGCTTCATTAAGGCGCGGAACGCAGATGAACGCAGATGAAGCGCAGATGGCCGCAGATACTCATTGAGATACCCG
>JANPHA010000281.1:0-1578 GCA_031424255.1 Burkholderiales bacterium
GCTGGAAGGCAAGAACTACAGCATCCTGGCCGAGCGCGACATCCTGGCGATCGTCGAATAAGACTGAAGATCAGGAGTTCGGACCTCGATCTGAACTCTTCTTCAGTCCTGCTCGCCTTCAAGAATCATTCAGGGTCGGACCGGTCGTTCAGACACGCTGACCTGCAGTTTAAGGAGCACACCATGGCTAAGCAACTCGTATTTGATGAACAGGCCCGCCGCTCGCTCGAACGAGGCGTGAACGCGGTCGCCAACGCGGTCAAAGTGACCCTCGGGCCGCGCGGCCGCAACGTGGTCATCGAGAAGAAGTTCGGCAGCCCCACCATCACCAAGGACGGCGTCACCGTCGCCAAGGAAATCGAGCTGGAAGACAAGCTCGAGAACATCGGCGCGCAGCTGCTCAAGGAAGTCGCCAGCAAGACCAACGACATCACGGGTGACGGCACCACCACCGCCACCGTGCTCGGCCAGGCCGTCGTCAAGGAAGGCCTGCGCAACGTCGCGGCCGGCGCCAACCCGCTCGCCCTGAAGCGCGGCATCGAGAAGGCCGTCATGGCCGCCATCGAAGAGATCAAGAAGCTCAGCGTGCCGATTGAGGACTCCGAGGCCATCAAGAAGGTCGCGGGCATCTCGGCCAACGACGAGCAGGTCGGCATCGAGATCGCCAACGCGATGGACAAGGTCGGCAAGGAAGGCGTCATCACCATCGAAGAGTCCAAGGGCTTCGACACCGAAGTGGACGTCGTGGAAGGCATGCAGTTCGACAAGGGCTACATCAGCCCCTACTTCATCACCAGCCCCGACACCATGGAAGCCATCCTCGAAGATCCGTACATCCTGATCAACGAGAAGAAGGTCAGCGCCCTCAAGGACCTGCTGCCCGTGCTGGAGAAGGTCGCGCAGACCGGCCGTCCGCTGCTGATCATCGCCGAGGACGTCGAGGGCGAGGCCCTGGCCACCCTGGTCGTCAACAAGCTGCGCGGCACGCTGAACATCGCGGCCGTCAAGGCCCCCGGCTTCGGTGACCGCCGCAAGGAAATGCTGCGCGACATTGCCGCCGTCACCGGTGGTCAGGTCGTGTCCGAGGACATGGGCCACAAGCTCGAGAACACCACCCTGGACATGCTGGGCCGCGCCACGCGTATCCGCATCACCAAGGACGAGACCACGATCGTGGACGGCAAGGGTGAGCAGGCCGACATCGACGCCCGCGTCAACGCCATCAAGGGCGAACTGGACACCACCGACAGCGACTACGCCAAGGAAAAACTCCAGGAACGTCTGGCCAAGCTCTCGGGCGGCGTCGCCGTCATCCGCGTCGGTGCCGCCACCGAAACGGAACTCAAGGAAAAGAAGCACCGCTACGAGGACGCCCTGTCCACGGCCCGCTCGGCCGTTGAAGAAGGCATCGTCGCGGGCGGCGGCACCACGCTGCTGCGCATCATTCCCGCCGTCCGCAAGGCCGCCGAGAGCCTGACCGGCGACGAAGCCACCGGCGCGCGCATCCTGATCCGCGCCCTGGAAGAACCCGCCCGCCAGATCGCCATCAATGCCGGTGAGGAAGGCAGCGTCATCGTG
>JANPHA010000282.1:0-32502 GCA_031424255.1 Burkholderiales bacterium
GATCGGGATCGCGAACGAGATGCCGGCGAAGCTGCCGGTGCGCGAGAAGATCTGCGAGTTGATGCCGATCACCTCGCCGCGCATGTTGAGCAGCGGGCCGCCGGAGTTGCCCGGGTTCACCGCGACGTCGGTCTGGATGAACGGCACCGCGTCGAGGTTCGGATCGCCCGAGAGGTTCTCGCGCGCGGTGGCGCTCACGATGCCCGCGGTCACGGTGTTGGCGAAGCCGAACGGCGAGCCGATCGCGATCACCCATTCGCCCACGCGCACCTTGCGGGTATCGCCGATCTTGACGATCGGCAGGTCCTTCGCGTCGATTTTCACCACCGCGACGTCGCTGCGCGGATCCGCGCCGATCACCTTCGCCTTGAACTCCCGCTTGTCGGTGAGGCGCACGGTGATCTCCTCGGCGTTCTCGACGACGTGGGCGTTGGTCACGATGAAGCCGTCGGGCGAGACGATGAATCCGGAGCCGAGGCCGAACGGGCGCAGCGGGCCGCGCTTCTCCGGCGCGGCCGGCTCCTTCGGCGCTCCCTTGGGCGCGTTGCCCCGCGGCGTGCGCGGCGTCTGCTGGTCGGGCATGAAGCGGCGGAAGAACTCGTAGAACGGATCGTCCTCGGACAACCCGGGGAGCGCGCCCTGGCGCTGCGCCACGCGCGTCTGCGTATTGATGTTCACGACCGCCGGGCCGTATTTCTCGACCAGGTCGGCGAAGTCCGGAAGGACCTGGGAGGATGCACCCGGAATGACCGGGGTGAGGGGGCGCGCCGGGGCCTGGTTCTGGGCCTGGGCGGCGGATCCAAGCGCGAGCATCGTGCCGAGGAAATATGCCTGCAGTCGTTTCATGGGATGTCAGTCCTGGTTTATGGGTGCGCGGCGTTGCGGGCCGTTCCCCTTCAGATCGGGCAAGGCGGAAAAGATTTCCAGTGGAATGGTACGGAAATTCAGGGCCGGCGGGAGACCACGCTACGGCCGACCTGCTGGGCCGTGGCGAGCGGGACCTCGCCGAGCACCGTGACCAGGTGATCCCCCATGGGGCGCACGAAGAAGGTCGTGGTGCCGTCTTCCGTCGCCGCCTCGTCGGTGCGCGCCGGCGCCCCGTTGGGCTCGACGAACACCGAAAGGCTCGCGATGCCGTCGCTGAAGATGAGCTGCGAGACCGGCTGCGCACGCCCCGGCAGGGTACGGCGCAACTCCGTGACTTTCTGGAATCCGACCGGCGGATTCGCGACCGACCAGCCGGTGTCCACGCCCTTGGCTTCCTCGCGCGGCTGGGAATCGGTGATCCACTGCTTCACGCGCGCCTCGAAGATCGATTTCACGTCGCTGCGCGCCACGTGCGGCCCGAGCTTGAGATCGGTGAACGTATATTGCTCGATCACCTGCTTCTGGTCGTTCATGGTCTTGGAGCGGATCACGAGGCCGCTCGTGGTCTCCGAGCACAGGCGCTGCTCGAAGCGCAGCGCATCCTTGGGCTGCAGCCGGATCCACTGGCAGTCGTAGCCGAGCACGCGCTCGGTCTTGCCGAGCTTCACGTCGTAGCTCGCGGCGATCGCCTCGGGCGTGGCGCGGAAGATCGACGGGAAGAAGCGCGCGTTCACGCGCCGGTCGAGGCGCACGGTCTTCGCGTCGGGGAAATAGCAGAACATCTCCTCGTTGCGCCGCACGATCTCGTAGGGCGGGCCGTCGAGCGCCTCGATGCGCTCGTTCTCGTCGCCGTTGATGTTGACGTGCGTGATGCGCACGGTGGACGTGCGCTCGCCGTTATTGTGGACGTAGGTGCCCGCGTAGGAAGAGGTGCGTGAAGCGAGTGCCGCGCGCTGCAGCCAGGCGAGTGGATCAATGCCCGGGGCCGCCTGGGCCGAAGAGCACGCAAGCCCGAAGGCGAGCAACGGCAGCCACCGCCGCCCGCCCGCCGGTTGCGCCGACCTCATCGTGCCGCGGCAGCCGCGCGATTGTTGACCGCGCGATACGAATCCGGCGACGGCATCTGGCGATGGGCGGCAAGGTAATCCTGCACGTCCAGCGAGAGGCCCGATTTCACTTTCGTCACAGCCACCGGCTGGATCGAGGATTCCGACTTGGCGACCGCCGGCCCGGCGGAGCTGCCGCCCATGCCGCCCTGGCTGCCGATCCAGCCCACCACGCCGATGGTCGCCACCGAGGCGGCCGCCGCCATCGCCACGCGGGCGAACGGAGTCTGGAAAGTCCTGCGCGGGGCGAGCACCGTGGGCTGCGTCTTCAGCGTCTCGAAGAGATCGTCCGGCATCTGCAGCCTGCGCGGGGCCTGCCCGCGCATCGCGTCGCCGATCGTGTGGTACAGATACCAATCCTGCTTCCGGTCGTCGCTCGCGCAACACGTGCGAATGGCGCGATCGGCCTCCGTCGTGTCGAGCTCGCCATCCATCAGCGAGGAGATTTCCTGAGTCATTGTCCTGCTCCTGTTCATGTTGGCCCCCGTTCCGGCGAGGACTCAAACTTTTTTAGGGGTCTGCGGGCCCCGATATTCGTTATTACCAGCGTTTATCCTTGCTTGTCCCGAGCTGCGGCCGCAGCTTCTCCGCCACGGCCTCGCGCGCCCGGAAAATCCTCGACCGGACAGTGCCGATCGGACAATTCATGATCTGGGCGATCTCCTCGTACGACAATCCATCGAGCTCGCGCAATGTAATGGCGGTACGTAATTCTTCGGGCAACGCGGCGATGGCATCGTTCACCGTCTGCGCGATCTGTTTGGATGCGAGCTCGCTTTCGGGCGTATTGATGTCGCGCAGCCCCGCGGCATCCTCGAATCCCTCGGCCTCCTCGCTGTCGAACTCGGTCGAGGTCGGCGCGCGCCTTCCGAGCGCGATCAGGTAGTTCTTCGCCGTGTTGATGCCGATGCGGTAGAGCCACGTATAGAACGCGCTGTCGCCGCGGAAATTGGGAAGCGCGCGGTAGGCCTTGATGAAAGCCTCCTGCGCCACATCCTCGATCTCCGCCGGGTCCCGGATCACGCGGGACAAAAGCCGCTCGAGCTTGCGCTGGTACTTCGAAACCAGCATCTCGAAAGCCTTCTTGTCCCCGTGCTGTGCCCTTTCGACCAGAAGCTGGTCGACTTCCCTGTCGCTCATTCGGCCCTGGATTGGAGTTCTTGTGGTTTGGGTGCCGCCCGTGAGACCCGTATTGGGGGCCGGCGCCACAAAGGGCTTCTTGGCCTCCTGGGGTATTATAAAGCTCAAAGATTTCATTCCTTTGGCGCGCATTTCCGGAGCATGGGTGAAAGACCGGGGCGTAGGACAATAGTTCCAGCCGATGTAGGCATTTTCTGATAGCCGGACCACGCCCCCCGAACCACAATCATCCACCTTTCCCGTTGAATAACTACGACGTTTTGGTCATCGGCAGTGGTCTGGCTGGCATGTCCGCCGCCCTCCACCTGGCCCACTCCCGCAAGGTTGCATTGGTAACCAAGCACGAGCTCCTCGACGGAGCATCGAGCTGGGCCCAAGGGGGAATCGCGGCCGTGATGGAGGGCTCGGATTCGATCGAGGACCACATCCACGACACCCACGTGGCTGGCGCCGGGCTCTGCCATGACGACGCGGTGCGCTTCGTGGTGGAGCGCGGTCGCCATGCGGTCGAATGGCTGGTCGCGCAGGGGGTGCCGTTCACGCGGGACGACGGCAACCAGGCCGAGCTGCACTTGACGCGCGAAGGCGGCCACAGCCATCGCCGCATCGTGCACGCCGCCGACGCCACCGGCAGCGCGGTCCAGAAGACCCTGGTCGGGCAGGTCAAGTCGCACCCCAACATCGAGGTGCTCGAATGGCATATCGCGATCGACCTGATCACCTCGCGCAAGCTGGGTGACGGCGGCGGGCCGAACCGCGTCTGGGGCGCCTATGCGCTCGACATCAAAGGCGGCGGTGTCAAGACCGTCGGCGCGCGCCATACCGTGCTCGCCTCGGGCGGCGCCGGCAAGGTCTATCTCTACACGACGAATCCCGACATCGCCACGGGCGACGGCGTGGCGATGGGCTGGCGGGCGGGTGCCTCGGTGGCCAACATGGAATTCATCCAGTTCCATCCCACGTGCCTCTTCCATCCGCACGCGAAGTCGTTCCTGATCTCGGAAGCGCTGCGCGGCGAGGGCGGGCTGCTCAAGCTGCCCAACGGCGAGCGCTTCATGCCGCGCCACGATCCGAGAGCCGAGCTGGCGCCGCGCGACATCGTCGCCCGCGCCATCGACTTCGAGTTGAAACGCCTCGGCATCGATTGCGTGTATCTCGACATCACCCACAAGGGCGCGGACTTCATCAAGGCGCATTTCCCGACCATCTACGCGCGCTGCCTCGAGTACGGCATCGATATCACGCGCGAACCGATCCCGGTGGTGCCGGCGGCGCACTACACCTGCGGCGGGCTGGTCGCGGACTTGCGCGGGCGCACCACGGTCGACGGCCTCTACGCGCTCGGGGAAGTGGCGTGCAGCGGCCTGCACGGAGCCAACCGCCTCGCCTCCAACTCGCTGCTCGAGTGCCTGGTGTTCTCCGAATCGGCGGCGAAGGACATCGCCGGGCAAGTGCGGCTCGAAATCCCGACGTTGCCGGTCTGGGACGAGAGCCGCGTCACCGACGCCGACGAGGAGGTGATCATCGCGCACAACTGGGACGAGCTGCGCCGCACGATGTGGAACTACGTGGGCATCGTGCGCACCACCAAGCGCCTGGAGCGCGCGCAACACCGCATCCAGCTGCTGCAGGAAGAGATCGAGGAGTTCTACGCGAATTTCCGCGTGACGAATGACTTGATCGAGCTGCGCAACCTGGTGCTCACCGCGGAGCTGATCGTGCGCTCGGCGATGGCGCGCAAGGAAAGCCGCGGGCTGCATTTCAGCCGCGACTATCCCGAGACCCTCGCCGAGGCGCGCGACACGGTCCTCATCCCGTGAGCCTCGAGCCGGTCCTCACGCCGGACGAGTTGCGCGTTGTCGAAGCGAATGCGGTCGCCTCCGGCGTGCCGAGCCTGATGGAGCGCGCGGGCCACGCGGTCGCCGACGCCGCACGCGCGCTCGCGGCCGATACCGGCGCGCCGATCCTCGTGGTCGCCGGCCCGGGCAACAATGGCGGCGACGCCTGGGTCGCGGCCGCCCACCTGCGCGAGAGCTTCCATCGAGTCGTGGTCTTCGACGTCACCGCCGGCGTGCCCAAGGCGGTCGAGGCGCAGGCGGCGAAATCCGTGTTCCTCTCCCGCGGCGGGCAGATCGTGAACGCATGGCCCGTCCCGCGCCCGGCGCTCGTGGTCGACGGGCTACTCGGCCTCGGCCTCGCGCGCGACGTCGATGCGCCGTTCGCGGCGGTGATCGAGCGCATCAACGCGTGCGAGGCGCCGGTGCTCGCGATCGATGTGCCAAGCGGGCTCGACAGCCGTACCGGCTGCGTGCGCGGCACGGCGGTGCGCGCCACGCAAACCCTCACCTTCATCGCGCACAAGGTGGGCCTGCACACGGCCGACGGGCCCGATCGCTGCGGCGCGATCGCGCTCGACGACCTCGGCATGGCAGACGCGGTGCGCCCGATCGCGCGGGGCGCGCTGCTCACGCCCACTGGCGTCGCGCCGTGGCTGCCGCCGCGAGCGCGCAATTCCCACAAGGGCAGTTTCGGAACGCTCGCGATCATCGGCGGCAACCGGGGCATGGTGGGTGCCGCGCTGCTCGCCGCGCGCGCCGGCCTCTTCGGCGGCGCGGGCAAGGTGCTGGTGGCGTTCCTCACCGGGGATGCGCCCTCCTCCGACGTGCTGCACCCCGAGCTGATGATGCGCTCGGTCGACGACGCGCTCGTCGCCGACGTCATCGTCGCGGGGCCGGGCGCGGGCCGGTCGCCCTCCGCCACCTCGTTCTCGAAATTCGAGCGCAACGTGCTGCCGGCGCTCATCGCATCCAGGAAAACGCTGGTGCTCGACGCCGACGCGCTCAACGCGATCGCCTACAACGAAGCGCTCGCCCACGCGATCGCCAATCGCCGCCACGCGCCCACGCTGATGACGCCCCATCCCGCCGAGGCCGGCCGCCTGCTCGGCAAGACGACCGCCGAGGTGCAGTCCGATCGCCTGGCCGCCGCGCTCGATCTCGCCCGGCGCTTCCGCGCGCACATCGTGCTGAAAGGCGTGGGCAGCATCTGCGCCTCACCCGAGGGGCGCTGGTCGGTGAACACCACCGGCAATCCCGGGCTCGCCACGGCCGGCAGCGGCGACGTGCTCGCGGGGCTCGTCGGCGCGCTCCTGTGTCAGGGACTCGATGCCGGGCAGGCATTGCAATTCGGCGTCTGCGTCCACGGTGCGGCCGCCGACCGATGCGTCGCGCGCGGTCTCGGGCCGATCGGGCTCACCGCCTCCGAAATCGCGATCCATGCGCGCGACGTGCTCAACGAATTATCATCACGCCATGGCTGAACGCGAGTCGATGACGTATGACGTGGTGGTGGTGGGCGCCGGTCCCGCGGGGCTCGCGACCGCCATCCGCCTGAAGCAGCTCTGCGCCGCGCAGGGCAAGGAGTTTTCCGTCTGCGTGGTGGAGAAAGGCTCGGAAATCGGCGCCCATATCCTCTCCGGCGCGGTGATCGATCCGCGCGCGTTGACCGAGCTCTTTCCGCAGTGGAAGGACGCCGGAGCGCCGTTGAACCAGCCGGTTACCGAGGATCGATTCCTGTTCCTGTCGAAAGACAACGCGTGGAAAGTGCCCGACTGGATGCTGCCCGCGTGCTTCAAGAACCACGGCAACTACATCGCGAGCCTGGGCAACGTCGCCCGCTGGCTCGGAACGCAGGCCGAGGCGCTGGGCGTCGAGATCTATCCGGGGTTCGCCGTCGCCGAGGTGCTCTACACCGGCGACGGGCGCGTGCGCGGTGTCGCGACCGGCGACATGGGCATCGGCAAGAACGGCGAGAAGACCGCGCGCTACCAGCCGGGCATCGAGCTGCACGCGAAGTACACGATCTTCGCGGAGGGCTGCCGCGGCAACCTCGGCAAGGCGCTCGAGGCGCGCTACAAGCTGCGCGATGGCGTGGCGCCGCAGGTCTACGGCCTCGGGTTGAAGGAGCTGTGGGAAGTGAAGCCCGGGAAGCACGTGCCCGGCCTCGTGGTGCATACCGCCGGCTGGCCGCTCGACGCCTCCACTTACGGCGGCTCGTTTCTCTATCACATGGATGACCACCAGGTGGCGGTCGGCTTCGTGGTGGGCCTCGGCTACCGCAATCCCTACCTGCATCCGTTCGAGGAATTCCAGCGCTACAAGACCCACGCTGCGATCCGCGGATTCTTCGAAGGCGCCCGGCGCATCTCCTACGGGGCGCGCGCGATCGCCTCCGGCGGCCTGCAGTCGCTGCCGAAGCTCACCTTTCCCGGCGGGGCGCTGGTGGGCGACGACGCCGGCTTCCTCAACGCCTCGCGCATCAAGGGAACCCACGCGGCGATCAAGTCGGGAATGCTCGCGGCCGAAGCGCTCTTCGAGGCGCTCGCGGCGGGACGCGAGGGCGACGAGATCGCGAGCTATCCGCAGGCGTTTCGCAAAAGCTGGCTTCACGAGGAGCTGCACCGCGCGCGCAACTTCAAGCCGCTCATGGCGAAGGGCCTCTACACCGGGACGCTGCTCGTGGGCGTGGATCAGGTGCTGTTCGGCGGCAAGGCTCCGTGGACCCTGGCCCACAAGCATGCCGACCACGAGACGTTGAGGCGCAAGGACGAGGTGCGGCCGATCGAGTATCCGAAACCCGACGGCGTGCTCACGTTCGACCGGCTCTCCTCGGTATTCGTCTCGAATACCAACCACGAGGAGGACCAGCCGGCGCACCTGAAGCTCATCGATCCGAGCGTTCCGACGCGGATCAACCTGCCGGTTTACGCCGGCCCCGAGACGCGTTACTGTCCTGCAGGTGTGTACGAGTTCGTGACCGAGGGCGCGGCCGTGCGGCTGCAGATCAACGCCCAGAACTGCGTCCACTGCAAGACATGCGACATCAAGGATCCGGCGCAGAACATCCAGTGGGTCGTGCCCGAGGGCGGTGGGGGCCCGAACTATCCGAACATGTAGCCGGAGCGAGAGAGAGAAACCACCGCCCATGCCAAAAGGAGGCCGGAAGATGAAGACAGTGGCCGAATTGCTCCGCGCCAAGCCCGCCCGCAACGTCGTGAGCGTCACGCCCGAGCTGAGCGTGCTCGAGGCGATCAAGGTGCTCGCCGCACAGGACATCGGCGCCGCGGTCGTGATGAGCGGCGGGCGCATGGCCGGGATCTTTTCCGAGCGCGACTACACGCGCAAGGTGATCCTGAAGGGACGCTCCTCCGATTCCACCCGCGTCGAGGAGATCATGACCGCCAACGTGGTCGTGGTCACGCCGCGCACCAAGACGCGCGAGTGCATGGCGCTGATGACCGAGAAGAACATCCGCCACCTGCCGGTGGTGGAGGAAGGCCGCGTCGTCGGAATGGTCTCGATCCGCGACATCGTGAGCGATATCATCGCGGACCAGGACTTCACCATCGAGCAGCTCGAGCACTACATCAGCGGCAACTAGTTCCATCGATCGCGAAGGGAGAGACACGTCGCATGTCGGACAAGGGTATCCACGTCCACGGCCCGCACGACCACGCCGTGGAGCACGCCGCGCACACGCCCGGGCTCGGCCAGCAGGTCGCGATCTTCACCGCCGTGCTCGCCACCGTCGGCGCGATCGTGAGCTTTTTCGGCGGCGACACGCAGAACAAGGCGATCATCTTCAAGAACGAGGCGGTGCTCGAGCGCGCCGAGGCCTCGGACCAGTGGAATTTCTACCAGGCCAAGAGCATGAAGCAGAACATGGCCGAGATCGCCGCCGTCACCGCCGCCGACCCGAAGGCGGTCGAGTTCTACAAGGGCGAGGCGCAGCGCTACTCGAAGGAGAAGAAGGAGATCGAGGCGCAGGCGAAGAAGCACGAGGCCAACTACAAGAGCTGGAACGAGCAGAGCGAGCATGCGTTGCACCCGCATCATTACCTCGCCATCTCGATGACGTTGCTGCAGATCGCGATCGCGCTCGCCTCGATCACCGTCCTCACGCAGAAGCGCTGGCTCCTCGTCGGCGCGGCCCTGAGCGCGCTCGGCGGCGCCATCCTCGGCATCGTCGCCTGGCTCTGAGGCGCTGAGCGCGCATGCTCGAGGCGCGCGGGCTGGCGAAGTCGTTCGGTCCGGGCGCCGCGTTGTTCGAGGGCCTCGATCTCGTGGTGGCGCGCGGCGAATGGGTCGCGATCGTGGGCGAGTCGGGCTGCGGCAAATCCACGCTCCTCAACATCGTCGCCGGCCTCGATCGTCCCGACCGTGGCGAGGTGCTGCTCGACGGCACGCCGCTCGATTTCCGCCATGACGACGCGCTCGCGCTGTGGCGACGGCGCCACGTGGGCTTCGTCTTCCAGGCGTTCCATCTGCTGCCCTACCTGAGCGTCCAGGAAAACGTGGCGCTTCCGCTGGCGCTGCTCGCCGTTCCCGCCGCCGAGCGCGAGCAGCGCTCGCACGAGGCGCTCGCGGCCGTGGGCCTGGGCGAGATCGGGCCGCGCCGCCCCGGCTCGCTCTCCGGCGGCGAGATGCAACGCGTCGCGATCGCGCGCGCCCTCGTGCATCGCCCGAGCCTGGTGCTCGCCGACGAGCCCACCGGCAACCTCGATCCTTCGAACGCGGCGGGCGTGCTCGCGTGCCTCGCAGACGCGGTGAAGCGCTCGGGCGCCGCGGCTCTGATGGTGACCCACTCGCCGGTGGCCGCCGCTTCCGCCGATCGCGTGCTGCGCCTGGCCGACGGAAAGCTGCGGTGAATCCCGGGCTCGTCGGCCTGCTCGCGCGCGGCACGCTCGCCGCCAACCGCTTTCGGCTCGCGCTGACGCTGCTGTCGATCGCGCTCGGCGTGGCGCTGGCCGGCGCGGTGCACACGGTGCACAACTCGGCGCTGGAAGAGATCGATCGCTCGGCGCGCGCGCTCGCCGGCGCGGCGGATCTCGAGATCCGCGGCCCGCGCAGCGGCTTCGACGAGCAGTTGTTCATCGCGATCGCGCAACGCCCCGAGGTGCTGGCCGCGAGCCCGGTGGTGGAGGCCGTCGCGGCGGTGTCCGGAGGCGATGAGTCGACGCTGCGTGTGCTCGGCATCGACCCGTTTCGCGCGGTGCGCCTGCAGCCGGCGTTCGTCGCGGGCGCCGCATCCACCGGCGTGGGCAACGCCGCCACGCTGCTCGACATGCGCAATGCGTGGCTCTCCCCCGCCGCGGCGGCGCGCCTGCGCCTGCGGGAAGGAGACACGCTGCGCCTTTCGGCCGGCAGCGGCGCGCAGGAATTCAGCGTGGCCGGAATCCTGCGCGGCATGGCCGCGAGCGGCGAGCTCGCAGTGATCGACATCGCCGCGGCGCAGGCCGCGTTCGGACGCCGCGGCTCGCTCTCCCGGATCGACGTGCGCCTGCGCCCCGGCGTGGACGCGGCGCGCTTTCGCGCCTCGCTTGCGGGCGTCCTGCCCCCGGGGGTGGTCGCTTCGCCGCCGGCGTCGCTCTCCGGACGCGCCGCGGGGATCAGCCGCGCCTATCGCGTGAACCTCGACGCGCTCGCCCTCGTGGCGCTCGCCACCGGCGCTTTCCTCGTGTTCTCGACGCTCGCGCTGCAGGCGGCGCGGCGGCGCCAGGAGTTCGCGCTGCTGCGCGCGCTCGGCGTGACGCGCCGCGAGCTCGCGCTGCTGCTGGCGCTCGAGGGCGCGATCCTCGGCACGCTGGGGGCCGCGATCGGCACCGCCGTCGGAGCCTTCGCCAGCCGCGCGCTGA
This sequence comes from Burkholderiales bacterium, assembly GCA_031424255.1. Lineage (GTDB taxonomy): Bacteria > Pseudomonadota > Gammaproteobacteria > Burkholderiales > Usitatibacteraceae > Usitatibacter. The sequence goes on from JANPHA010000282.1 coordinate 10,807, forward strand.
TCACCCGCGCCGGAACCGACCTCGGCGCCGGGTACTTCAGCGACCACGGCGGCGTCTTCGCGCCCGATGTCGCGGCGCTCGCCGCGATCGCGCTCCTCGGCATCGCGATGTCCGTGGGCGGCGCGCTATGGGTCGCGCGCGCAGTGGGGCGAATCGCGGTGGCTGAAGCCCTGCGCGATCGCACGGCGGACTTCCCTACGACCGCGGGCGGCGCGAGCGGGGTGGCGCTCGGCCTGGCACTCGCGGCCATCCCGCTGCTGTGGCTCCCCTCGATCGCGGGATTGCCGATCGGGGGCTACGCAGCGATCGCGCTATGGCTCGCGGCGGCCGTGGCCGCGGTCGGGCCGCTGTGCCGCATGCTGCTCGCGCGCTTCGCGCCCCCGAACGCGCCGATCGCGATGCTGGCGCTCGCGCAGGTGCGCCATCTGCCCGGCCATCTCGCCGCGAGTGTCGCGGGCATCGTCGTCAGTGCGTCGCTGTGCGTCGCAATGGCGATCATGGTCTTCTCGTTCCGCGTCTCGCTCGAGGACTGGCTCGGCGGCATCGTCGGAGCGGACCTGTACGTGCGCGCGTCCCCCGCGGGAGACACGGGATTCTTCTCCGAGCAGGAGCAGAAGGACGTGGCGCAGCTTCCCGAGGTCGCCGCGAGCGAGGCGCTGCGCTACGACCGCATCGTGGCTTTCGAATCGGCGTCGGGCGAAGGCGCCATCACGCTCGTCGCCCGTCCGATCAACGCGCGCATCCTCGCCGGCTACCAGGCCGAGCCTCCCACGCTTCCTCCCGGGAATGGCGAGCTGCACGTGTGGATCTCGGAAGCGGCGCGCGACCTGCAGCACTGGAAAACCGGCGAGCGCGTGAGCCTGCCGATCGCGGGACGCGCCGTTCCGGTACGCGTCGCCGGGATCATTCGCGACTACGCGCGCACCTGGGGCGCGGTGGTGATGTCCCTCGACGACTACCGCCGGCTGACCGGCGACCTGCGCGCCAACGATCTCGCGGTGCACCTGCGTCCCGGAGTTGCGACGCCCCGGGCCGAGGCCGCGATACGCCGCGCGCTCCCCGCCGCGCACGACCTCGTGATGGAGGATTCGGCCGGCCTGCGGCGTCGCTCGATGGAGATCTTCGACCGCAGCTTCGCGGTGACCTATGCGCTCGAGGCGATCGCGATCGCGATCGGGCTCGCCGGCGTCACCAGCAGCTTCGCGGCACTCGCCTGGTCGCGGCGGCGCGAGTTCGGCGTGCTGCGGTTCCTGGGACTGCGGCGGGGCGAGATCCTCGCGATGCTGGCGCTCGAAGGGGCGGCCGCCGGCGGGCTCGGAGCGCTGATCGGGCTCGGCTGCGGCGCCGCCGTGAGCCTCGTGCTGATCCATGTCGTGAACCGGCAATCGTTCCACTGGTCGCTCGAGGTCCATTGGCCGATCGGGCCGCTCGTGGTCCTGGTCGCCGCGATCGTCGCGACGTGCGCGATCGGCGCGCGCGTGAGCGGTGCCTTCGCGGTGCGGCGCGAGGCGGTGCTCGCGGTGAAGGACGATGCGTAGGATCGTCCTCCTGCTCTTCGCATTCGCGGCGTGCCTCGCGACCGCCCGGGATTTCGACGCGGTCACACCCGGCAAGCCGCTGGAATTTCCGCGCGACCGCGGCGCGCATCCCGGCCATCGGATCGAATGGTGGTACGTGACCGGGAATCTCGAATCGCCGCGCGGCCCGCTCGGATTCCAGGTGACGTTCTTCCGCCTGCGCAACCGCGACGCCGAGAAGGATCCCGGGCGCTTCAGCCCCGCGCAGGTGATGTTCGCGCACGCGGCACTCGCCGATCCGGGCCGCGGGCGATTCCTCCACGACCAGCGCACCGGCCGCGTGCTCGCCGGGCTGGTGGAGGCACGCACGGACGATACCGGCGTACGCCTCGACGGCTGGTCGCTCACGCGCGCATCCGATGCCTACCAGGCGCGCATCGAGGCCGACGGCTTCACGCTCGATCTCACGCTCACGCCGACGCAGCCGCCGCTGGCGCAAGGCGACCGCGGCTTCAGCCGCAAGGGCGCGGCGCCCGCGCAGGCGAGCTACTACTACAGCGAGCCGCAATTGCGCGTCGCCGGCCGCGTGGGCGTGAAGGGAGAAGTCGTTCCGGTCACCGGCGTCGCATGGCTCGATCACGAATGGTCGACCGAGTACCTCGCCCCGGATGCGAAGGGCTGGGATTGGCTGGGCGCGAATCTCGACGACGGCGGCGCGCTGATGGCGTTCCGGATGCGCGGCAAGGACGGCAGGATCCTCTGGGCCGCAGGCACTTATCGTCCGCCGTCGGGACCGCCGCAGGCGTTCGGCCCCGACGACGTGCGCTTCACGGTCCGGCGCGAATGGTCGTCGCCACGCAGCGGCACGAGCTATCCGGTGGAGATGGAGATCCAGGTGGGCGGGCGCACGTTTCGGGTGACGCCGCTGATGGACGACCAGGAGCTCGATGCGCGCGCGAGCACAGGCACGCTGTATTGGGAAGGCGCGGTGCGCGTCGAGGGCCTCGCCGGAGCGCTCGGGCGCGGCTACCTCGAGCTCACCGGATACGCCGAGCGGGTGCCGTTCTGAGCGCCGGGGGTGTCCGCGAGGAAGTCGGCTTCGTCGCGCCGATCGAGGGGCTGCGCGGCGTCGCGGTGCTGTGGGTGATGCTGTTCCACTACGTCGTGCTGCGCGCGCCGCCGGGCGACCCGGTGACCGCGGCGATCGCGTCGTGGCGACCGCTCGACGCAGTGCTGCGCAACGGCTATCTCGGCGTCGACCTCTTCTTCCTTATCTCGGGCTTCCTGCTCACGCTGCCGTGGTTCGTGCACGCGCGCACCGGGCTTCCACCGCCGTCGGCCAGGCGCTTCCATGCGCGGCGCTTCTGGCGCATCGCGCCCGCGTATTACCTGCAGCTCGCGTTGCTGTTCGTCGTCGTCCTGCCGCTGCTCTCGGGATGGACCTACTGGCGCAGCGATCTCTATGTGTACGGACTGAACGCGCTCGCCCACCTCGTCTTCCTGCACAACCTCACGCCGCTCACCAGCGGCTCGATGGGCGTCAACGGCGCGTTGTGGACGCTGGCGCTCGAGGCGCAGTACTACTTGCTGCTGCCGCTCGTGGCTCCGCTCTTCGTGCGCCGTCCGCTGGCGATGCTGGCGATCGCCTTCGCGCTCGCGCTCCTCTGGCGGATCGGCGCGCTGCACGACCTCGATCCGCTGGTCGCGGCGCAGATGGCGCTGGGACGGCACTGGGGCTGGAGCGAGGAAACGGTGCGCCGCCTGCTCTTCCTGCAGCTGCCCGGCTACTTCGCGCACTTCGCGTTGGGGATCGTCCTGGGGCGCGCGTGGCTCGCGTGGAACCAACGCGCGCATTCTTCGCGCGCTGCGCCCGCGCTCGTCGCACTCGGCCTCGCGGCGACAACGCTGCTCCTCTGGACCCTTATCGCGCGCACTCCGCCGCTCGGCGAGCACACGTGGGTCCTGCATGCCGCCGCTCTCGGCATGGCGCTCTTCGCCGCCGCCGCCGGCCGCGGCGCTTTCGCGCTGCGCGTGCTCGGCCGCGGCCCGATCGCCTTCCTCGGGCGCGTGAGCTACTCCGCCTACCTCTACCACGTGCCCCTGCTGCTGCTCTGGAACAAGTTCCCCGGCAGCTCCCTCGGCTGGTCCTCGCTCCCGCTCTACCTGCTCGCCGTGCTCGCCATCTCCTGGCTCTCCTGGCGCTTCATCGAGCGCCCCTTCCAATACCGGGGTCAGACTCCCCAATGAGAACAGGGGATGGCGCCTTTTTCAGGCGGGGCGCGAGCGGGTGCCGACGGTGAGCGCGGCGCCGATGGCGAGGGTCTGCAGGATCGCGACACCCCAGAGGACCTGGCTGTAGCGCCCCGCGTCCATCAGCGGACCGAAGGCGAGCGGCGCCAAGGCGAGGCCCACGTCGATGCCCGAGTAGACGAAACCGTAGACGCGGCCATAGGCGCCTGCGCCGAAGGTACTGGTCGCGGCGCGGCGCACGAGGATGTCGCGCGACGGCCCGGAGAAACCCACGCCGAATCCCATCAGCCCCATCAACGCGACCACGCTCCACGCCGCCACGAGTCCCGAGGCGAGCAGGACCGCGCAAGTGGCGCCGCTCGCGAGCGCCACCGCGACCAGCCGCTCCTGGCGATCGCCCCGGGTCGCGAAGAAGCCGCCGGTCGCGATGCCCGCGGCGCTGCCGAGCAGGTACGCGGTGAGGCCCGTGGTCGCGAAGGCCAACGACACGCCGTAGGTGCGCGAGAGGATCGGCGGCGCGAAATTCTGCAATGCGCCGAACGCCATCACGGTGAACGCGAAAAACGCGAAGCACATCCAGACCAGGCCTACGCCGAGGAATGCGAACGAGCCGCCGGGCTTCTTCGCGCTCTCGTGGGCGCCGGCATTGAAATCGCGCAACAGGCCGCGATTCAGGATCAGGAAGCCGAGCGCGAGAAAGCCCACGATCGCGAAGCCGACGGCGGCCGCGCGCCAGCCCAGCGCCTCGGCCATCGCGATCGCGAACACCGGCGCCGCGGCCCAGCCGAGGCTTCCCGACAGGCCATGCACCGAGAACGCATGCCCGAGCCGCGACGTGGAGACGCGCCGATTGAGCAGCGTGAAATCCGCCGGATGGAATACACAGTTGCCCAGCCCCATGATCGCCGCGGCGCCGAGCAGCATGGCGTAGCTCTGCGCGGCCGACAGCGCGAGCCCGCCGAGAGACAGCAGCGCCACTCCGCCACAGAGCACGCGCATGGCCCCGAAGCGATCCACCACGAAGCCCGCGAGCGCTTGTCCCACGCCCGAGATCACGAAGAACATCGTCATCGCCGCGGCGACCTGGGTGAAATTCAGGCCGAACTCCGCCATCAGCCACGGAAAGAGCGGCGGCATGAGGAAGTGGAAGAAGTGCGAAGTGCCGTGCGCGAAGCCGACCAGCGAGATGACGGTGGCGTCGTTGCGCAGGCTGTTGACGGCGGGAGAGGCAGCGGACAAGGGAAAAGGAGTACGAACCCGGTTGAACGCCATTGTATCGATTCCGCGGCCCATATCCCGCACAATCCCCGCATGGAAGACACCATCCTGGTAACGAAGGACGGCGGCATCGCTACTGTCGTGCTGAACCGCCCCGAGAAGCTCAACGCCCTCACCCGCCCGATGTGGAGGCGCCTGGGCGAAGTATTCGAGCAGCTCTCGGCCGACGATACGGTGCGCTGCATCGTGCTCCGCGGCGCCGGCACCCGCGCCTTCGCGCCCGGCAACGACATCTCGGAATTCGAGACCGAGCGCTCCAACGTCGACCAGGCGCGCGCCTACGGCAACGACATGCGCCACACCATCGAGGCGATCGCCCAGTGCCGCCATCCGATCGTCGCCCAGATCCACGGCATCTGCGTGGGCGGCGGCCTCGAGATCGCGGGTCTCGCGGACCTGCGCATCTGCGGCGAGTCGAGCCGCTTCGGCGTGCCGATCAACAAGCTCGGGCTGGTGATGGCTTACGCGGAGATCGGCTCGCTGATCGCGCTCGCCGGGGAGGCGGCCGCGCTCGAGATCCTGCTCGAGGGGCGGATATTCGACGCGCACGAGGCGAAGGACAAGGGGCTCGTGACGCGCGTCGTCCCCGATGACCGGGTGGAGGCGGAGGCGATCGCCAGCGCGCAGCGCATCGCCGAGGGCGCGCCGCTGGTGGCACGATGGCACAAGAAATTCGCGCGCCGGCTGCGCGATCCCACCCCGCTCACGCTGCACGAGTACAACGAGGGGTTCGAGTGCTTCGGGACGGAGGATTTCCGCATCGGCTATCGCGCCTTCCTCGCGAAGCAGAAACCTGATTTTCGGGGGAAATAGGTGAAAGGCGCATTGAAGGGAATCAAGGTCGTCGAGCTCGCGCAGATCATGGCGGGCCCGACCTGCGGCATGCTGCTCGCCGACATGGGCGCCGACGTGATCAAGGTCGAGAAGCTGCCGGGCGGCGACGATACGCGCAGCTACTCCGAGCCCGCGATCAACGGCGAGTCCGCGGCGTTCATGATCCTCAACCGCAACAAGCGCGGCATCGCGGTGAACCTGAAGAGACCCGGCGGCCTCGAAGTGGTGAAGCGCCTGCTCGCCGACGCCGACGTGGTGACCGAGAACTACCGCAAGGGAACGCTCGAGAAGCTCGGCCTGGGCTACGACGTGCTGCAGAAGCTCAATCCGCGGCTCATCTACTGCGCGGTATCGGGCTACGGGCGCACCGGCCCCTATGCCGACAAGGGCGGCTTCGACCTGATCGCGCAGGGCTTCGCGGGGATCATGAGCATCACCGGCGAGCCGGGCGGCCCGCCCGCGAAAAGCGGCACCTCGATCGCCGACATCAACGCGGGCATCCTCGCGGCCCTCGGCATCGTCGCGGCGATCGTCGCGCGCGCCACCACCGGCCGCGGGCAAGTGGTCGAGACGTCGCTGATGGAAGCGGCGATCCAGCAGACCTACTGGCAATCGGCGATCTTCTTCGCGACCGGGCGCAACGCCGGGCCGACGGGCTCGGCCCATATCCTCACCGCGCCCTACCAGGCCTTCCCGACGCGCGACGGCTGGATCAACATCGGCGGCGCCAACCAGTCGAACTGGGAACGCCTGGTGAAGGTGCTCGGCCGCCCCGAGCTCGCCGACGACGCGCGCTTCCGGACCAACGGCGACCGGATGAACAATCTCGCCGCCCTCACTCCGCTCATCGCCGAGCGATTGCGGCAGCGCACCTCGGCGGAATGGATTCCCGAGTTCGAGGCGGCGGGCGTGCCCGTGGGTCCGGTCAACAAGATCGGCGACATGCTTGCCGATCCCCAGGTCGCGGCGCGCGAGATGGTGCTCGAGGTCGATCATCCGCGCGCCGGCCGCATCCGGGCGCTGGGCATGCCGATCAAGTTTTCCGAGACCAGCGGCGATCTCACGCGCCCCGCACCGCTCCTGGGCGAGCACAGCCGCGAGATCCTCACCGGGCTGGGCTATTCCGGCGCCGAGATCGAAGCGCTGCAACGCGACGGCGCGGTGCTGCTCGCGTAATTTTTTCTGACGATCATTTCCTCCCGGTTCCTACAGCAGCGTCCGTGGCGGCCGATGTCAATCGCCCGCCGGCAGGAGCCCAATGGACGCATACGAATCTTCGATGCGGGGCATGCCATGGTCGACTTCGATCTTCCCCACCGGTTGCCGAACGCGCGCCGCCCCGCGCTCATCCTGCGCCTGCCCGAGCTCGTTCCGGGCGTCGCTGCGGGGCTCTTCGCCGGCATGCTGTCGTTGATCCTGCTGCTCTCGCTCTCGACCGTGGTGTACGACGAGTCGCCGTGGAAGGTGCTGCGCATGATCGCCGCGGTCGCCCTCGGCCCCGGGGTGCTCGAGCCCGACGACGAGTTCAGCTTCGCGATCATCGCGGTGGCGGTGGTGGTCCATTTCGCGCTCGCGATGATCTATGCGTTCGCGACCGCGATGCTGGCGAAGGACCTGCCGGCCCCGGCCGCGCCGTGGATCGGCCTCGCGTTCGGCGTGGCGCTCTACTTCGCCAACCTGTACGGCTTCGCGCGCGTCTTCCCCTGGTTCGCACCGCTGCGCACCTTCGACACGCTGCTCGCGCACGCCCTCTTCGGCATCGCCGCGGCAACCATCTACCGGCAATTCGCGCACGATCGCTGACACCGCCACTCCCGGCACTCCCCGGGGCGCGACGCCCTCCGTGATACTTTAGCGGGCTCGCAAATTCTCCCCCGCAGGCCGGGGTCGCGCCCGCATGCCATCGCTCCTCGTCCTTTGCGCCCTCGCGGTCTGCGCGCTGGTCACCTCGTTCATCTCCGGCATCCTCGGGATGGCGGGCGGCATGATGCTGATGGGCGTGCTGCTCGCGCTGCTGCCGTTGCCGGCGGCGATGATGCTGCACGGGATCACCCAGCTCGCCTCCAACGCATGGCGCGCGCTGCTCTGGCGCAAGGAGGTCGATTGGCGCGTCTTTCGCGGCTACGCGCTGGGCGCGGTCCTCGCCACCATCGTCTTCGCAGTGGTGAAACTGGTGGTGAGCAAGCCGGTGGCACTCATCGCCATGGGGCTCACGCCGTTCATCGCGCTGGCCCTTCCCGAGAAGCTGCACCTGAACGTCGAGCGGCGCGGGCATCCGTTCGGCTGCGGGATGATCTGCTCGGCGCTGTCGCTCACCGCCGGCGTCTCCGGGCCGATCCTCGACGTCTTCTTCGTGCGCTCGAAGATGAGCCGCCATGGCGTGGTCGCCACCAAGGCCGCGACGCAGAGCTTGAGCCACATCCTGAAGATCCTCTACTTCGGCGCGTTCCTCGCCGTGGAAGGCGGCAACGTGCACCCGGCGCTCGCGGCGGTGATGGTGATCCTGGCTCTCATCGGGACGTCCCTGTCGCGCCGCGTGCTCGAGCGCATGAACGATGTCTCGTTCCGCTTCTGGACGCGCTGGACCGTGATGACGCTCGGCGTGTTCTATCTTGCCAGCGGAGTCCTACTGCTTTTTTCGTGATATCCGGCATCGGGCCGCAGAAAGCCTCTATACACTGGGCTGCGTGAAAAGACGCCACTCCATGATGCTATACACCAACCCCCTCTACGCGTGGGCCTCTCTGGGCCTGCGCGCCGCCGAGATGCTGACCGCATCGGCGCATGTCATCGGGCATCGCACCACCCGCGCCAACACGCCGGCCCAGCTCTTCGAGATGGGCAGCGAGAAGGTGCAGGCCGCGCTCGAGGCCTCCCACGCGATGACGCGACACCTGATGGCGATGCAGGCGCGCCCCAGCGAGAACGTGCTGGAGCAGTGGGCCACTCTGCTCGCGAGCGGAATGAAGCCGTTCCACGCGCGCGCGCTGCGAAATGCCCGGCGCGCCTCGCGGCGCTAGGTGAAGTACCGGCTTTCCCCGCTGCGCATCCTGGGCCTGGTGTTCCTCACCGCGGTGCTCACGGTGCTCGCGTTGAATCTCTTCGGCGGACCCGAGAAGGAAGTGAAGCGCGAGCTCCGCCACGAGTACGCCGTGGCCGACGAGCAATTCCTGCGCGCCATGGGCGTGTTGCTCGGCCCGGCACTGGTCGATGGCAACCGCGTCGATACACTGGTGAACGGCGACCAGATCTTCCCCGCGATGCTGGGCGCGATCCGCGAGGCGAAGAAGACGATCACCTTCGAGACCTACATCTACTGGTCGGGCGACATCGGCAAGCAATTCGCCGACGCGCTCGCGGAGCGCGCGCGCGCCGGCGTGAAGGTCCACATCCTGCTCGACTGGGTCGGCAGCCAGAAGATGGACGACGCGCTGCTCGACGAGATGCGCAAGTCGGGCGCGGAGATCAAGAAGTACCACCCCCTCAGCTGGTACGCGCTCGACCGCATCAACAATCGCACCCACCGCAAGCTGCTGGTGGTCGACGGGCGCGTCGGCTTCACCGGCGGCGTCGGCATCGCCGACACCTGGACCGGGCACGCCCAGGACAAGGACCACTGGCGCGACACCCACTATCGCGTGCGCGGCCCGGCAGTAGCGCAGATGCAGGCGGCCTTCACCGACAACTGGACCAAGGTGAGCGGGACGGTGCTTCACGGCGAGGGCTACTTCCCGCCGATCAAGCCCGACGGCGCGCTCTACGCGCAGGTGTTCAAGAGCTCCACCGAGGGCGGTTCCGACAGCATGCATCTCATGTACCTGCTGTCGATCGCCGCGGCCACGAAGAGCATCGACCTGTCGATGGCGTATTTCGTCCCCGACAAGCTCGCGCTCGACGCGCTCGAGGCGGCGTTGAAGCGCGGCGTGAAGATTCGCATCATCATGCCCGGCCAGCTCACCGACGCGTCGCTCGTGCGCAGGGCCTCGCGCGCCACCTGGGGGCGCATCCTGAAGGCCGGCGCCGAGATGTACGAGTACCAGCCGACGATGTACCACTGCAAGGTCCTGGTCGTGGACGGGTTGTGGACTTCGGTCGGCTCCACCAACTTCGACAGCCGCTCGTTCCGGCTGAACGACGAGGCCAACCTCAACATCCACGACCGCGAGTTCGCCGAGCGCCAGGGGGCCGACTTCGAGGCCGACCGGGCGAAATCGCGGCGCATCAGCTACGAGGAGTGGGCCGGCCGCCCGCTCGCCGAGAAGGCGTGGGAGCATTTCCTCGCGCTGTTCGGCTCGCAGCTGTAACCTTTCCGGACTCCAGGCGCTTCCATGCCCACAAAAACAGGCGAGCCCCGAAAAAGAATCGAGCGCCTCAAGGCCTTCGGCAAGACCCTGCCCATCACCGGGTTCTGGGCGAAGCACATCGAGCTGGTGGGCCTCTCGATCCCGGTCGCGGGCATCGCGATCATCGTGGCCCTCGTCCTCATCGGCGTGACCATCTGGGGCATCGTCTTCAGCCGCGCCCCCCAGAGCATCACGCAGCCGATCGAGCACCGCTACGACGTAGGCAGCCCGCAATTCCTGCGCTCGATGGGCGTATTGCTGGGACCGGCCCTGCTGCCGGGAAACAAGGTCGAGACCCTGGTGAACGGCGATCGGATCTTCCCGGCGATGCTGGAAGCAATCCGCTCCGCGAAGAGATCGGTCACGTTCGAAAGCTATATCTACTGGAAGGGCGACATCGGCAAGCAGTTTGCCGACGCGCTCGCCGAGCGCGCGCGCCACGGAGTGAAAGTTCACGTCCTGCTCGACTGGGCGGGAAGCCACAAGATGGACCAGGAGTCGATCAACGAGATGGGCCGGGCCGGCGTGAAGATCATGAAGTATCACAAGCCCAAGTGGTTCCATTTCCGCCACCTGAACCATCGCACGCACCGCAAGCTGCTGGTGATCGATGGCCGCATCGGGTTCACCGGGGGCGTGGGAATCGCGGACCAGTGGACCGGCAACGCGCAGGACAAGGACCACTGGCGCGATATGCACTACCGCATCGAGGGACCGGTGGTGGCGGAAGTCCAGGGCGCGTTCTCGGACAACTGGACCCAGGCCTCGGGCGAGGTGCTGCATGGCGACGACTACTTCCCCGAACTGCGGCCGGCGGGCCCGTACCAGGCGCAGATGTTCAAGAGCTCCATGGATAGCGGCGCCGAAAGCATGGAGCTGATGTACCTGCTGACGCTTGCAGCGGCCAGGAGCACCGTGGACCTCTCCATGGCCTACTTCATCCCCGACCACCAGACGATGGACCACATCGTCTCGGCGCTCAAGCGCGGCGTGCGCGTGCGCATCATCATGCCGGGCGAGGAAACCGATTCGTGGCTGGTGCGGCGTGCCTCGCGCGCGAACTGGGGTCGGATCCTGCAAAATGGCGCCGAGCTCTACGAGTACCAGCCCACCATGTTCCACTGCAAGGTGCTGGTCGTGGATGGCCTCTGGACTTCCGTCGGCTCGACCAACTTCGACACGCGCTCCTTCCGCCTGAACGACGAGGCCAACCTCAACGTCTACAACGCCGAGTTCGCGCAGCGCCAGGTCGCGCAGTTCGAGGAAGACCTGAAGCGCGCCAAGCGCATCACGTACGAGGAATGGAAGGCGCGGCCGTGGTACCAGAAGGCGCTCGAGCACACGGTCGCCTTCTTCGATCCGCAGCTCTAGAAAACCGTGGTCTGTCCCCGGTTTTCCGCCTAAGAGAAAACGGGGTCCGTCCCCGGTCTGGTGTTGGCGCCGCAGAGCAGCACGCCGATGGTTTGGCCGGGGCGCGGCTTCCACGCGCCCGAGGTGAGAGATGCGAGCGCCGCGGCGCCGCCGGGCTCGGCCACGATCCGAAGCGTCTTCCAGAGCGCGCGCTGCGCGTCGCGGATCGCGTCGTCGGTGACCAGCACGGTGTGCGCGACGTGGCGTTGGGCGATCGGGAACATCAGCGTGCCGACTCGCTTCGGCGCGAGCGAATCGGCGGCGACGCCGCCCGCGGGAGAGTCCACCGGCTCGCCGGCCTCGAGCGCACGGGTGAGCGTCGGCGCCGCCTCCGGCTCGACGCCGATCACCGGCACGCGCCCCGCGTACCAGGCCGCGATGCCGCCGATCAATCCGCCGCCGCCGACCGCGACCAGCAGCGCATCGAGCTCTGCCGCCTGCTCTTCGAGCTCGAGGCCCACCGTCGCCTGGCCCTGCAGCGTCTCCCACTGGTCGTACGCGTGGATCGGCGCGGCCCCCGATTGCGCGATCCACTGCTCGCTCGCGAGCAACGCGTCGTTGTAGCGCTCGCCGGCGATCTCGAGCTTCGCGCCGTAGCCGCGGATCTGCTCCATCTTCGCGGGCGAGGCCACACTCGGCACGAAGATGGTCGCGGGACGGCGCATCTTCATCGCGGCAAACGCCACCGCCGCGCCGTGATTGCCGCCGGATGCCGCGGCGACTCCGGCCTCCGGGATCTCTCGCGTGAGCAGTTGGTTGAATGCGCCGCGCGTCTTGAACGATCCGGCGTGCTGCAGGAACTCGAGCTTGAAGACGAGGCGCACGCCGGGCAACCCGAAATCGGCGCCGTCCACGGCGACGATCGGGGTGCGGCGGATGTGGGGCGCGATGCGCGCCGCGGTGGCGCGAATCGACGCGGCGTCGAGACTCAGTGCCGCGTGGGATCCTGTGGTTCGGACAGTATCGATTTCAGCGTACCCATGTCGGCCGGCTTGACCAGATGGTAGTCGAATCCCGCTTCATGGGTGCGGCGCCGGTCCTCGCGCTGGCCCCAGCCGGTGAGCGCGACGAGCGTCATCTGCCGGCACCCGGGGTCCTCGCGCATGCGCCGCGCGACTTCCAGCCCGTTCATGCCGGGCATGCCGAGGTCGAGCAGCACGACGGCCGGCTGGAACGACTTCATCGCTTCGAGCGCCGAGCGGCCGTCATGAACCACGTGCACCTCCGCGCCGAGCACCTGCAGCAGCATGCCGAGGCTGTCGGCCGCGTCATGGTTGTCGTCGACCACGAGCACGCGGCGCAGCTGCCCCGGTTGTGCGCGTTCGAGCGAAGTGTTCACCCTGGGCTGCGCATCGCGCTCGACCGCGGCGAGCGGCAGGCGCACGACGAACTCGCAGCCCTTTCCCATCCCCGGGCTGAACGCCTCGATCGTGCCGCCGTGCAGGTGCACGAGCGTGCGCGCCAGGGTGAGCCCGATGCCGAGACCGCCCTGGGCGCGCGAGCCGGTATCGACCTGGGTGAACATGTTGAAGACGCGATGCAGCATTGCCGGCGGAATGCCCTCGCCGTTGTCCTTCACGCACACCACGGCCATGCCCGCCTCGACCTTCACCACCACCGAAATCTCGCCCCCCGGCGCGGTGTACTTGGCGGAGTTGTTGAGCAGGTTCGCGAACACCTGTGCCAGGCGAACCGGATCGGCGTCCATCACCAGCGGCTCGCCGGGCACATCGACCGAAAGCTTGTGCTTCACCACCTCCATCAAGGGCAGGCTCGTATCGACCGCGTTGCGCAGCACGCTCGCAAGCTCGACACGCTCCTTGCGCAGCTCGATCTTGCCGCGGCTGATGCGCGAGACCTCGAGCAGGTCGTCGACCATGCGCACCATGTGCGCGACCTGGCGCTCCATCATGTCGGTGACGCGCGACACCGTCGGATCCTGCACTCCGGCGAGGCGGAAGATGTGCAGCGAGTTGCGGATCGGGGCCAGCGGGTTGCGCAGCTCATGCGCGAGTGTGGCGAGGAACTCGTCCTTGCGGCGGTCGGCCTCGCGCAGGTCCTCCTCGGCGTGCTTGCGCTCGGTGATGTCCTCGATCACCGCGACCGCGCGCCGCCCGCGCTCCTCCGACTCCTTCGCGTTCGAGACCGAAAGCTTCACCCAGATCGTCTCGCCGTCGTGCCGCACGAACCGCCGTTCGGCGGTCAGGGATTCGACGTGGCCCTCCATCACGCGCCGCACCAGCATTTCGAGGTCGGCGCGGTCGCCTTCGTGGGTCACCGCGGCGAGGTGCAGCGCGAGGAGCCGCTCGCGCTTCTCGCCGAGCAGCCGGCAGAGGGAATCGTTCACCAGCGCGAAGCGGCCCTCGGCGGTGATCTCCGCGATGCCGACCGCGGCATTCGAAAAGAGCGCCTTCAGGCGCCCTTCGCTGTCGCGCAACGCCTTCGCGATATGGTCCAGGTCCACGAGGTGCTCGCGCGCGTTGTACTGGCGGGCGCGGGCGCGCAGGGCGGTCTGTACCGCGGTCATCAGCGCCGCCACGCGCACCGGGCGCTCGAGCAGCGTCACGTTGCCGAGCGCGCGCACGGTCTGGCGCACGGCGGCCGAATCCGCACCGGGGTGGGCGAGCAGCAGCACCGGAAGGTCGGACCAGGGGGGCTGGCGTGCGAGCCGATCGCCGAGATAGTAGAGCTGCGCCTCCGTGGGCAGCGCCTCCTCGGACACCAGGATCGCGCCGCATCCCGCCGCCATTTCCCGCGCCAGGTCCTGCAGGTCGGTGCACACGCAGCAGCGGATTCCCGACTCGGCCAGCACCGAGCGAGTGAGCGGCGCATCGCGGCCGGTCGGCGTGAGGATCAGCAGGCGCCGCTCGTGGGAGGGCGAGGACGCCTCGTTCACTGCGCGCTCGCGTGGTGACCGGCCTCCGGCGGCGACTCGTAGACCGGCACTCCCGTGAGGATGCCGCGGAAATCGGCGAGCGGTTCGCCGACCTGGATTCCGCCTTTCCCCAGCCTGAACTCGCGGATCGTGCGCTCGTGCTGCCCGCCGCGCTTCTTCATCACCGAGATCGCCTGGCGGACCTGGCCCTGCGCCTCGAAGTAGCGCAGCAGGATCACCGCGTCGGCCAGGTAGCTCGCGTCGATGGGCGTGTGCATCGAGCTGCCGATCATGCCCTGGTGCGCGCCGATCAGCAGCGTCGCCACGCCGCGCTCGCCGAGGTACATGAGCATCTCGTGCAGGTGGATCGTGAGGTAGCGCTCTCCCGGCATCGCGTTCAGATAGCCATTCAGGCTGTCGATCACGATGCTGGTGGCGTGCTTGTCCTCGACCTCGCGGCGAATGGCGTGCGCGAATTCACCCGGAGTGAGCTCCGCCGGATCCACCTGGCGCACGGTGATCGCACCCGAATCGACGTAGTGGGCGAAGGGAACACCCAGGCCGGTCATGCGGCTCAACAGCGTGTTCTTGCTCTCGTCGAACAGGAACATCGCGGAACGTTGCCCGCGCTGCGCGTTGGCCGTGACGAACTGCGCGGCGAGGGTCGACTTGCCGGTCCCGGCCGCACCGACGATCAGCGTGCTGGTGCCGCGCTCGAGCCCGCCGCCGAGCAGGGAGTCGAGCGTCGCGACGCCGCTCGGGAACTTCTCTTCCTCGAGGTTGGTGCGGTGCTCGGCCGCGATCAGCCGCGGGAACACGCTGAGCCCGCCACCCTGGATCAGGTAATCGTGGTACCCGCCGCGGAAACGCCGGCCGCGATGCTTGAGCACACGCAGCCTGCGCCGATCCGCGCCGTATTCGGGCAGCAGCTGCTCCAAGACGATCACGCCGTGCGCGATCGATTGCACCTGCAGGTCGCGGCCCGAGCTGGTGAGATCATCGAGCAGCAGGACGGTGCAGCGCCGCCCGCGGAAGAACTGCTTCAGCGCGAGCAGCTGGCGGCGATAGCGCAGCGCGTCTCCGGCGAGCAGGCGCAGCTCGGAGAGCGAATCGAATATCAGGCGCGTCGGCTTCAGGCGCTCCACGTCGGAAAGGATGGTGCGCGTCGTCTCCGAAAGCTCGACCTCGGCCGGGTGGAACATCGTGTACTGCTCGGCCGGCTGCAGCGCTTCCTCGGGCGGGACCAGCTCGCGGATCTGGACCCCATCGAGCTGCCAGCCGTGGGATTCGGACATCGAGCGCAGCTCTTCCTCAGTCTCGGAAAGCGTCACATAGAGAACGGGTTCGCCGTTGCGCACGCCTTCCATCAGGTACTGCATCGCGAGCGTGGTCTTGCCCGAGCCGGGCACTCCCTCGACCAGGTAGAGCCGGTTGGGGGTCAGTCCGCCGCAGAGGATGTCGTCGAGGCCGGGTATGCCGGTGGCTGACGAGTCCGCATACATGTTGTTGTTCTCCTCTCCGTAGAAACTCACGAGACCTTTCCGATGCGGTGGGCGCGGCAACTGGGGTGCGCACCACGGCACTACGCCGTACCCGTTGCGCGTATTTTCCCGACCGGCATCCGGAACGAAAGGTTCCGAATCCCGGTCCCTTTGAAATCACGCGGGATTCTGGCACAAGGAAATGCAGGAAGTCATCGGGTGGGCGGGCGTCGCGATGCTTTTTTTCACCCTCTGCGGACAGGCCTGGAAGCAGTGGCGCGACCGCGTGAAGCGCGGCATCGGTAAGTTTTTCTTCATCGGCCAGATCGCAGCTTCGGCGCTATTCCTGGCCTACAGCGCGATGCTCGGCGACCGGGTCTTCGTGGCCGGCAACGCGCTGGTCCTCGCCGCCGCGATCGCCGGCGGCGCGATCCTCTGGTACAACCGCGCGCGCCGCTAGTCAGCGGATGTCGGGCTCGAAGAACGTCCACTGCACCTGCGGGAAGCGCTGCTTGAAGGCGGTCTCGATCCGGTTGATCTCGTCGATCAGCGCGGCCTGGCTGGGGTGATCGCGGACCTTCGCCTTAACCGCCACCATCACGTCGCTTCCCATGTGCAGCGTGAGCATCTCCAGCACCTTCTCGATCGCCGGCTGGCCCTGCAGCCATTCGATCATCTCCTTGCGCACGCCCGCCTCGACGCCCTGCCCCACGAGCAGCGCCTTCACCTCGATGCCGACCATGACCGCCACCACGACCAGCAGGATGCCGATCGCGATGCTGCCGAGCGCGTCGTACGTCACGTTGCCGCTCACCCACGCGGCGAGCACGGCGACGAAGGCGAGCGACAGGCCGAGCAGTGCCGCGAGGTCCTCGCCGAAAATCACCACCAGCTCGGCGTTGCGCGACGCGCGAAACCACTGCCATAACGACTGGCCGCCGCGCGCCTTGTTCACCTCGCGCAGGCAGCCCCACATCGAGAAGCTTTCCGCGACGATGCCGAAGGCGAGCACGCCGAGCGCCAGCAGCGGGTAGCTCAGCGGCTCGGGCGCGTGCAGCTTGTGCCAACCCTCGTAGATCGAGAAGAGGCCGCCCACGGTGAACAGCATGATCGCGACCAGGAACGACCAGAAATACGTCTCCTTGCCATAGCCCATCGGATAGTCGGGCGTGGGCGGGCGCTTCGACTGGCGCAGGCCGAGCAGCAACAAGAGCTGGTTGCCGCAATCCGCCGTGGAGTGCACCGCCTCCGCGAGCATCGAGCCCGAACCGGTGAACCACGCCGCGACGTACTTGGTGACCGCGATCGCGAAGTTCGCGCCAAGCGCGTAGACGACGGCCTTCGAGGAATCGGCGCCCGCCACTTAGCGCCTCCCGCGCGGCAGCTCGTCGCCGTGCCCGAAGCGGAGGTTCTTTCTCTTCACGTTCGCATTTCCCTCGTGCGTTTGTTCAGGTGGACGGCGTTGGGCAGCGCCGCGCGCGCCGCGGTATTGTCGAAGATGCACCATGCCTCCGCATAGACCGCGAGTTTCCCACCAAGTGCGTCGAGCCACTCGGGCGCGTACGACGAGTAGTACATCCGCGGCGAGCCGTGCAGGCGATAGTAGGCCGCTCCATCCCAGCCGCCCGGCTCGAGGCCCGTGGGCGCGCGCGGCGGATCGGCGGCCACGCGCGCGACGCGGTGCCAGCGCAGCAACGCCTCGGCGCGCGGCGCGAACCAGCTGATGTGGCGCGGCTCGAACGCGACGTCGCCGTCGTGGCGCGCGCGCAGCATGCGCAGGAAGCGGCCGGCCGAGCCCGCGTCGAACTCGAGCTTCGGGGGCAGCTGCACCAGCAGCCATCCGAGCTTTTCGCCCAGGCAGGCGACGGGAGCCAGGAATTCCTCGAACAGCGCGCGCGTGCCGATGAGTTTCTTCTCGTGCGTGATCGCCTTCGGAAGCTTCACGCTGAAGCGAAAGCCCGGCGGCGTGCACTCGGCCCAGCGTCGATAGGTCGACGCACGATGCGGCCGATAGAACGACGAGTTGATCTCGGTGGCGGGGAAGACCGACGCATAACGCGCGAGCACGCTGGCCGCCGCGGGACACTCCGGGAGGTCGCCCGCGCGGAGCGGCCACCCGGCGCAGCCCACGCGGATCATCCCGCGCGGATGGTCCGCTCGACCCAGCCGGCGAAGGCCTGGAGGAACTTCGTCAGCAGCTCGCGCGTCTCGTCGTTGGCCACCTTGCCGCCCGTCTCCACCAGCTTGTTCACGCCGCCCACGTACATCTCGGGCTGCTGCAGCACCGGCATGTCGAGGAAGACGAGGCACTGGCGCAGGTGGTGGTTCGCGCCGAACGCGCCGATCGCCCCGGGCGACGCGCTCACGACGCCGCAGGGCTTGCCCGACCACACGCTCTTGCCGTAAGGCCGCGACCCCACGTCGATCGCGTTCTTGAGCCCGCCGGGTATCGAGCGGTTGTACTCGGGTGTCACGAAGATCACCGCGTCGCTCGCGCGCACCTGGTTGCGGAACTCGACCCAGGGCTGCGGCGGGCTTTCCTCGATGTCCTGGTTGTAAAGCGCCAGGTCGCGGATCTCCACGATCTCGAGGTGCAAGGATGCCGGTTGCAACTGCTTCATGGCCTCCGCGACGCGCCGCGTGAACGCGTCCTTGCGAAGGCTGCCGACGACTACCGCGACTTTGCGTGCAGGCATCCCGGGCTCACTTGATCACGCCACACGCGATGCGCGCGCCGCCGCCGCCGTTGGGCTTGGGCTGGTCGGAACCGTTGTCGCCGCCCGCATGGACCATCAGCGACTTGCCGCCCAGGTCCTTCAGCTCGAGCCGCGGCGCGAGCACGGCCTTGTTGGCGACACCCGCGGCATCCACTTGCAGGGGCGGCAGATCCCCGAGGTGGCCGAGGCCGGTCGGGCCCCCGTGCTTCTTGGTTGCTTTCGGATCGAGGTGGCCGCCCGCCGCCTCGCCCGCCTCGGGCTTGCCGTCCTTTTCCTTCGCGCCGCAGTCGGCGAACTCGTGCACGTGGAAGCCGTGGGTGCCAGCCGGAAGGCCCTTCAGGTTGGGCGTGAAGAGCACGCCGCGATTCGGGCCCGCGCTCACCTTCACGGTGCCGATCGACTGGCCGACGCCTTTCTCGTCGATCGAGTTCATGGTGACGGTGTAGTCGGCGTGGGCCAGCCCGGCGATACCGAGGCCGGCGGCCGCGAGCAGCAATCGGGAATTTCTTGTCATGGGTAAAGCCTCCGAGGGGAAAAAACTCTGTATCGGACCGCGTCGCGAGCGTTTTGGTTCTTGCGGCCGCGCGCGGCGGCCCGGCTGAAGTTACCCTAAGATTGCAATCCGAGGAGGCCATTATGACGCAACGATTCGCCCACGATCCCGAAGGCACCCGGCTGCCGGTGAAGCTCGATGCGGCAACCAATGGCGAGTTCGCGCCGATCGCGCTCGCGCCCGTGCACCGCGAAGCCAACCGGACCGCCCTCGAGGCCGCGGGCGCGAATGCGAAGCGCCTCGGCCTCGACCGGCGCACGTTCCTGGTGTCTTCCTGCGGGGTCGCGACGACGCTCCTCGCGATGAACGCGGCCTACGCGCGCAGCGGGCCACGCGGCGGCTTTTACGCGCTGCCGCGGGAGGCGGCACTCGATGCGCAGCTCGCGCGCTCCGCGCTCGACGGCGACGAGTTCATCTTCGACGTGCAGGGGCACTTCGTGAATCCCACCGGCGCATGGACCCGGAGCCTGCCGCCGGACGCGAAGCCGCTGCAGTTCCCGAAGACGCAGGCTTGCGGACCCGCCCTGGTCGCGAAGCGCCGTGCCGATGGCAAAGCCCCGGGCCGGCTCGATTACCTCGAATGCATCGGCGCCGACGAGTTCGTGAAGGACGTGTTCCTCGACTCCGACACCGACCTGATGGTGCTCTCGTTCGTGCCGTCCACGCGCCAGGCCGAGCCGCTCACGATCGAGGAGGCCGTGGCGACCGCGCGCATCGTGGAAAGGCTCGACGGAACGCACCGCCTGCTGATCCACGGGCGCGTGAATCCGAACCAGCCGGGCGACCTCGAGGCCATGGACGAGCTCGCCGCGCGCTACAGGATCTCCGCGTGGAAGACGTACACGCAGTTCGGCCCGGACGGCAACGGTTTTTTCCTCGACGACGACGCGGGCATCGCGATGGTCGAGAAAGCGCGCAAGCTCGGCATCCGCAACATCGCCGTGCACAAGGGGCTCGCGTTCGGGCCGCGCTCCTACGAGCACTCGACCTGCGTCGACGTGGGCCGCATCGCCAGGCGTTACCCCGACGTGAATTTCCTGATCTACCACTCCGGCTATGTGCAGGGGCAAACGGAAGGACCCTACGACGAGAGGAAGACCGACGGCATCGATGCGCTCGTGACGAGCCTCCTCGCGAACGGCGTCAAGCCGGGCGCGAACGTGTACGCCGAGCTGGGGTCGACCTGGCGATTTCTGATGCGCGATCCGGATTCCGCCGCGCACGCACTCGGCAAGCTGCTCAGGCACTGCGGCCAGAACAACGTGCTCTGGGGCACCGATTCGATCTGGTACGGCTCTCCCCAGGACCAGATCCAGGCGTTGCGCGCGTTCCAGATCGCGCCGGCGCTGCGCGACCAGCACGGCTACCCGGAGATGACGCCCGCGCTGCGCGCGAAGATCTTCGGCATGAACGCGCTCAACGTCTATTCGATTCCGGATGCGGTGCTGAAGAAGCACGTGAAGGACCGCGTGGCACGCGATCGGCTCGAATACCGCGAGCGCCCCGATCCGAGCTTCGTCACCCACGGCCCGAAGACGCGCCGCGAATTCCTCAACCTCAAGTCGTGGGAAGCATGATGCCGCGGATGATCGCGACCCCGCCGACGTTCACCGGGCTCTTGTCGCCGGTGGCCAACGACGATCCGAAGACTTTCGCGTTCCGCGGCAACGAGCTGCTGCTGCGCGAAGGCGACCTCGCGCTGCCGGATGCGCCGACCTTCGACGCGCTCGGCGTCGATCCCGCGAACGTACTGCCGGTGGGACTCGATGGCGACGACTACTATCGGGCGGCGTGGCTGCCGGACGAGACCCAGCCGCTGGCGGGCTACACGTTCCGCGGGCTGCGATCGCTCTTCGGCAAGTTCGACGAGCCCTCCCTCGCGCTGGCGGGGCGCGCGTTCCAGATCGCCGACTGGGCGCGCACGCACCGCTTCTGCGGCGCCTGCGGCCAGCGCATGACCAAGGCCGACGGCGTGCGCGCGATGAAATGCTCCTGCGGGCATCTCGCCTACCCGCGCATCGCGCCGGCGATGATGGTGCTGGTGAAGCGCGGCGAAGCGATCCTGCTCGCGCGCAACATCGCGGTGCCCGCCGGCGGGCGCATGAGCGCGCTCGCGGGCTTCCTCGAGCCGGGCGAATCGGTCGAGGAGGCGATCCACCGCGAGGTGCGCGAGGAAGTGGGGCTCGAGGTGAAGGACCTGCGCTACTTCGCGAGCCAGTCATGGCCCTTTCCCGGCTCCCTGATGATCGCCTTCACCGCGGAATACGCCGGCGGCGAAATCACCTGCGATCCGGCCGAGATCGCCGAGGCACGCTGGTTCGGTCTGGGCGACCCCCTGCCCGAGCTCTCCCCGCACCAATCGATCTCGCGCGCGCTCATCGACGCGAACCTGCCGCAATGATTCCGGCAATTCGGGGGTCAGACTCCGCAATTGCAAT
>JANPHA010000283.1:0-11261 GCA_031424255.1 Burkholderiales bacterium
AAGTGGGCTACTTCAGCCTCGAATTCGAGGGGCGATACGATTTTGCTTTGTCGTTTGCAGGAGAGGATCGCGAAATCGCAGAGCTATTGTTTCGCGCATTGCAAGAGAGAGAAATTAGTGTCTTCTACGACAAGAACGAGCAACATCGAATTTTGGCAAATGACGTTGAGGAGTATCTCGCGCCGATCTATCGCAGCGAATCGCGCTTTGTCGTACCGCTTCTTAGCAAACACTATCCGACAAAGATCTGGACCAAATTCGAGTCAGAACAATTCAAGGCACGTTTTGGAGAGCATTCGGTAATCCCAATTTGGTTCAGAGACTGTCCGCCGGGAATGTTCGATGAATCGCGGCGGGTAGGTGGACTGAGTTTCGACCCTTCGAAGCCGACACACGGGCAAGTCGACTCGATTTGCGAGAATCTTGCGCTGAAGCTTCAAGAAGAACGCAAATTGGAGGTTGAAGCCCTGCATGACTAGGCGGAATGTCCCTATGGGACAGAGGGCTGACAGTGCCACTACTTTTCACTACAGGGCGTTTGTCTGACGGTCACATTCCATTGCACGGTCGTTGTCTATCAAATCAATTCAAATCGTGTGACCCAGCGCGAAAGCTGCCCCGCGACTTCCGCGCCCTTCAATTGCAGATTTCGCGTGCACCAAGGCCCTGCCCCTGTCGATTTCCCGCCCCGTCATTCGACTAGAGTAGGGACTTCCCCGAAACCACAGGAGTCGAGATGAAAAAGTTCATGGCCGTCTACACCGGCACGCCAGATGCGTTCGCGAAGTATCAACTGAAGTACCCGGACGCGGAGAAGCGCAAGGCCCACGAAAAGAAGGGCATGGAGGCCTGGCAGAAATGGGTGAAAGCGCACGAGAAATCCATCGTCGAGGGGGGCGCTCCGCTGGGCAAGACCAAGCGCGTCTCGCGCGAGGGCATCGCGGACACCCGCAACAACCTCGCCGCCTTCACCGTCGTGGAAGCCGAGTCGCACGAGGCGGCGGCGAAGATGTTCCTCGATCATCCGCACTTCACGATCTTCCCGGGTGACGGGGTGGAGATCATGGAGTGCCTGCCGATGCCGACGATGCCGGAGTGACGAGCAGGGCCTAAGGCCACTGAGCCCGCTCGTGGCCGTCCCTCGTGACCTTCACGCCGTTGCCGAACACCTGCAGGTAATTGCCCTGTGAGTTGACAAGCCGCAGCACGACGCTTTCCTCCTGCGGCGAGCCGTCGGGCATGCGCGCGCCCGGATTCGCGGGATGCACGATGATGCTTGCGCGCACGCGTCCGCGTTCATCCACGACCTCGAGCTGGCGCGTCCGAAGCACCGGCGTCACGTCGGCGCTTGTCGCGGCCTTGGCGCCCGGAAGCTGCGAGAGGGAGACCGAGGCGCACGCCACGTTGAGGAGGGTGATTGCGACCAGGAACGGCGGGATCTTCGTCATGGGCTCCTCCGTCGAATAAAACCTGCCGCAGGCGGCACAATGGGGTAATGCCCAAGCCGCCTGCCGCCCCGATTCCGCAGACCCGACTCGGCCGCCTCGCCCGCATCGGATTCGCCGCGGGGGAGCTCGCCGTGGGTGCCGCCGCCGCGGGCCTGAAGCGGCTCGCGAAGGGACAGGCGCCGGGCTTCGCCTCGTCGCTTCTTTCGGGCGCCACCGCGCAGCGCCTTGCGGCGCGGCTCGCCAACCTGCGAGGGGCGGCGATGAAGCTCGGCCAGATCCTGTCGCTGCAGGGCGAGGACCTGCTGCCGCCGGAGTTCGCGCAGGCGCTCTCCATCCTGGGCTCGCAGGCCGCACCGATGCCGGCAAAGCAGCTGCGAGGCGTGCTCGGCCGCGAGTACGGCAAGGGATGGGAGAAGCGCTTCGAGCGCTTCGATTGGGATCCCGTCGCCGCCGCCTCCATCGGCCAGGTCCACCGCGCCACGACGCGGGACGGCCGCGACCTCGCGCTCAAGATCCAATATCCCGGCATTGCGCGCTCCATCTCGAGCGACGTGGACAACGTCGCGGTGTTGCTGCGCCTCTTCAATCTCCTTCCGCTCGGCATCGACGTGAAGGCCACGGCCGAGGAGACCAAGCGGCAGCTCGCCCAGGAGGCGGACTACGAGGCCGAGGGCCGCTTCGTCGAGAGTTACGCGAAGCTGGTCAAGGATGAGGCCACGCTTGTCGTTCCACGGGTGCACTGGGACTTCACGACGTCGCGCATCCTGGCGATGGACTACATGGAGGGCGAGCCGCTGGAGAGCGTGAGCCTGGAGCCGCCTCGAACGCGCAATGCCATCGGCGCCGTCCTCGAGCGGCTGCTCTTTCGCGAGCTCTTCGAGTTCCACGTCATGCAGACCGATCCCAACTCCGCCAACTACCTGTACCGGCGCGCGAGCGGCAAGGTGGTGCTGCTCGACTTCGGCGCGACCCGGCGCTTCGACAAGGAGTTCGTAGGGCACTACGAACGGATCACCCGCGCGGTGATGGATGGCGATCGGTCTCGCGTCGCGCGGGAGGCGGAGCGCATCGGTTACGTCGCGCGCGAGGATAGTCCCGATCGGGTGAAGGCGGCGGTGGACATGATCTTCCTCGCCTGCGAGCCGTTGCGTCACAGGGGGCTCTACGACTTTCCCGCTTCGGACCTCCCCGCCCGCATGCGGGACCTCGGCTACGACCTCGCGGTTCGCCGCGGGCTCATGCGCGCTCCGCCGCCCGAGACCATCTTCCTGCACCGGAAGCTCGTGGGTTCCTTCCTGCTGCTGGCGCGCATCGGCGCGCGGGTCGATGCGCGCTCGCTGGCGCTCGAATGCCTGCGCGCCTAATTCCCCACACCCTGGAGAAACTCTCGATGAAGACATTCATGGCCGCGAATACCGGCGAGGCCGTGCCTCGAGCCGCCCGCCGCGAGCGAGCACGTGGCAGTTCGGCGAATCACAAGAAAGGCGTCGCGAGCAGCGATCATTGCGACGCGCCATTGGATCAAGCAGGGCAACTTCGGTCCCACGCTGCGGATCGCGCGAATGCTGCTGGGAGATCGCCACGACCTGATCCACAAGGCTGCCGGCTGGATGCTGCGCGAAGTTGGGAACCAACCCGGCTAGTGACGAAAGATGCTGATCAGGATCTCGGCCACGATCAAAACCACGACGCTCACCTCGAGCAGCACGAGCCGGTGGTCGCGCGACATGTCGAGCACCAGCTCGAGCGCCTCCTGCACGCTCCTCAGCTTGTGCTCGAGCGCGAGGTAGCGGTCGGAGAGGTCGAATTCGGCGCGCAGCTCCTGGTAGATGCGATCGGCATCCTTGTCGTCCCATACGGCGTCGGGCTTGTCGAGCAGGTGCAGGATCGACAGGACCTCGTTGCGCGTGCCGATCGCGAATCCGATGAAGCGGTGCAGCGGCTTGGTGGTGAGCGGCGCCCGCCCCGCGATCTCCAGGCGCTCGACGAGGTGGTCCGTACGCAGGAACATCTCGTCGACGATGCGCTCGTAGTAATCCATCGCCGCGCTCTGGGCTAGCGTCATCGCGACGACGCTGGCGCCTTCGAACGTGAGCCTCGCCACCACCAGCGCGCCGTCGCGAATGTCCGGGTGCTCCACGGGTTCCTCGCGCACCGTGAGCTCCTCGACTGCGTTGGCATCGGTCAACCCGGTGCGTGCCGCGCGAAGGCGCGCCACTTGCCTCTCGCGCTCGGCCTCCGGCACGTCGCAAAGCACCATCGCGCCGAATGGATAGATGAACACGGTCCCTCCGGACGGCGTCGGGTACCAGAGCTCGCGGATGGTGCGCCGCGCCTCGGGGTACGCAGCGGCCAGCTCCTTCAGGTTCAGGTTCTGGACGAACGCGATGGCGCGAAACGTGTGCGGCGCGGACATCCGCACAATCTACAACATCCGTTCAATCCGCCAGAAGCCGCGGCTCCGAGCGCCTGTAGAGGCTCACCGCGATCGGCACGGTCGTGAGCGCCCCGAGCGCCAGCAGCGTCCACCCGAGGGTCTTCCGGCTTTCCGGTTTCAGGTGATCGGCGAGCAGCAACCCGAGGCCGGCGCCGGCCATGGCGCGGGTTCCGGCGACGAAGGCGAGCTCGTGAATGGGAATGTCGATGTGTCGCATGGTGGCACCTCGCTACGCGTATGGAGTAGTCAGACCCTTCGAAGGGGCGACACGTTCCAGGGATGGCATTCGCCTAGAATGCCCGGCATGAAGACCCTCATTCTGGCCCTCTCGACCCTCGCAGCCGCCTGCACCTTCGGTTGCGCAACCTCCACCGTCGAGCGCGAGCCCGCCACCGCGATCGTGTTCGCGACCGTCATCCACCCGGATCGCGAGATGCCCGCGGCGGTCGCACGCGACGAGACCATCGTCATCGTCGGCCATCGCATAACGGCGATCGGCCCCGCAAGCACGACGCCCATTCCCGATGGCGCGACGATCATCGATGCCAAGGGCAAGTGGATCGTTCCCGGCCTCGTCGATGGCCATGTGCATTTCTCCCAGTCCGGCAACCTGTATACGCGGCCAGACGCCGCCGATTTCAACAAGTGGGTGCCCTATCTGAAGGAAGATGCGCGCAACAAGGCACGGCTGCCGGCGACCTTCAAGGTGTGGCTCGCGAGCGGTGTGACGAGCGTCGTGGACCTCGGTGGCCCGATGTGGAATTTCCGGATGCGCGATGCGGCAAGGAAGTCGGAGGCGGCGCCGCGGGTCGTGGTCGCGGGCCCGCTCGTCTCGATGGTCGACGATCCGTTCACGGATCCCGCGGATTCGCCCATCATCAAGGCAACCACGCCCGACGAGGCTCGCGTCGAAGTCGCGCGCCAGCTCGCGCGCAAGCCCGACTACGTCAAAGTCTGGTTCATCCACCAGAAGGGCGACGACCTTGCGGCGCAGGAGGCGATCGTGAAGGCGGCGGGCGACGCGGCCCATGCGGCCGCCGTGCGATTCGCGGTGCACGCGACCGAGCTCGTCGTCGCCAAGGCGGCGATGCGCGCGGGCGCCGACTACCTGGCGCACTCGGTCGTCGACGAGCCGATCGACGACGAATTCCTCGCCCTCGCCGCGAAGAACCACGTCCTTTACTGTCCGACGCTCTTCGTCTTCACGAGCTACGAGCTGGCGCTCTCCGGCACGTGGCGCCCGACGCAAGCCGAGCACCGCCTCGCCGATCCGCGGATTCTCGAGTCGATGGGGGATCTCGGGAAGATCCCGAAGGAGCTGATCCCCGCACGAGTGGCGAAGCTCATGGCGGATCCGCCGTCCGCCGAGGTCCCACCCGTCGCGCTTCAGAACCTGCGCAAGGTGTGGGACGCGGGCATCACCGTCGTGATGGGCACCGACGCGGGCAACATCGGCACGCTGCACGGGCCTTCCGTATTCCGCGAGATGGAGGCCATGACGCAGGCGGGGCTCACGCCGCTCCAGGTGCTGCGCTCCGCCACGACCCACGGCGCGAAGGTGATGCGCATGGATCGCGACATCGGCGCGCTCGAGGCCGGCCGCCTCGCCGACCTCGTGATCCTCGATGCCGATCCGCTCGCCAACGTCGCGAACCTGAGCCGCGCCCACCTCGTGGTCAAGGGCGGAAAAGTCTTCAGCCCCGAGGCGTTGATGAAGTCGCTGGATGACTGACTATTTGAGCGTGACCACGTAAAGGACGATGTCCGACTTTCCGACGTTCTTCTGCGAGAAGGTCTCCTTCGGATTGAAGCGCACCTGGCCGGCCTTGAAGTTGTTGGTTTCCTTGCGGCCGTCGGCGAACGTCTTCTCGAGCGTGCCGTCCGTCAGCGGCCGGGTGACGCGCGGCATGCGCTCCAGCATGCCGGAGGCAGCTCCCGGCTTGTAGGTGACCTCGGTGACCAGGACCTTGTCGTTGTCGATCAGCACCTTTCGGTCGCGCTGATCCTTCGCATCGGCCTTCGCCGCCGGCTTCGCGGCCGCGGGCTTGGCCTTGTCCTGGGCCATCGCGGCATTGCCCACGACGGCGACGGCCAGGGACGCTGCTGCGAGTGCGATCGAGAAACGCGTGACGAGCGGATTGGTGGTGTACATTTTTTTCCCCTTGTTTGACGGCCACTCTCGGCCGGCAAACACAGTACGCCCGCATCCACTGCGCGGCAAATGGCCTTAGTGCAGGATCCGTTCGCGAACGGCTTAGAATGCCGTGCATGAAAGCTCTCGTCCTGCTTTTCTCGTCCCTGGCAGCCGCCTGCACTTTCGGCTGCGCGACTCCCGCCGTCGATCGCGAGCCCGCTACCGCGATCGTGTTCGCCACCGTCATCCATCCGGATCGCGAGATGCCCGCCGCGGTTGTGCGCGACGAGACCATCGTCATCGTGGGCCATCGCATCACGGCGGTCGGCCCGGCGAGCACGACGCCCATTCCCGATGGCGCGACGATCATCGACGCCAAGGGCAAG
The DNA here is from genome assembly GCA_031424255.1 of Burkholderiales bacterium. GTDB lineage: Bacteria > Pseudomonadota > Gammaproteobacteria > Burkholderiales > Usitatibacteraceae > Usitatibacter. The sequence continues at coordinate 6,406 of JANPHA010000283.1, forward strand.
TGGATCGTTCCCGGCCTCGTCGATGCGCACGTCCACTTCTTCCAGTCGGGCAATCTCTACACGCGGCCCGACGCCACCGACTTGAACGCGTGGATGCCGTACGCCCAGGAGGACGCGCGTAACCGCGCCCGCCTTCCCGCCACGTTCAAGGTCTGGCTCGCGAGCGGTGTCACGAGCGTGGTGGACATCGGCGGCCCGTTCTGGAATTTCGACATGCGCGATGCGGCGCGCAAGAGTCCTGCGGCGCCGCGAGTGGCGGTCGCCGGACCTCTGATCTCGATGGTCGATCGCGTGAAGCTCGATCTCGGCGATCCGCCCATCATCAAGACCGAATCGCCCGACGAAGCGCGCGCGCTGGTGCAACGCGAGCTCGCGCGCAAGCCCGACTACATCAAGGTGTGGTTCATCAATCGCCTTGGCGACGACATCGTGAAGCAGGAGGCCATCGTGAAGGCGGCCGGAGATGCGGCGCACGCGGCCGGCGTGCCGCTCGCCGTGCATGCGACCGAGCTCGTCACCGCGAAGGCCGCGATGCGCGCGGGCGCCGACTACCTCGTGCACTCCGTCGAGGATGCGCCCATCGACGACGAGTTCCTGGCGCTCGCGAAGAAGAACCGCATCATTTACTGCCCGACGCTCTTCGTGGTCAACGGCTACCAATACGCGCTCTCGGGCACGTGGAAGCCGACCGAGGAAGAGAAGCGCCTCGCCGACCCGCGCATCGTCGCCATGATGGACGACCTGCGCGAGATGCCGAAGGAGATGATTCCCGAGCGTATCGCTCTGCTGATGGCGAGCCCGCCATCACCCATGGCTTCACCCATCGCGCTCGCCAACCTGCGCAAGGTGTGGGACGCGGGCATAACGGTCGTCATGGGAACCGACGCGGGCAACATCGGTACGCTCCACGGGCCTTCCGTATTCCGCGAGATGGAGTACATGACGCAGGCGGGGCTCACTCCGCTCCAGGTGCTGCGCTCCGCCACGACCCACGGCGCGAAGGTGATGCGCATGGATCGCGACATCGGCGCGATCGAGGCGGGACGGCTCGCGGACCTCGTGATCCTGGATGCCGATCCACTCGCCAACGTTGCGAATCTCAGTCGCGCCCACCTCGTGGTCAAGGGCGGGAAGGTCTTCAGCCCCGAGGCGTTGATGAAATCGCTGGACGACTGAAATTTTCTGGGCAACCCATGGCGTCTTTTTCTCCGGGATTCCGTTTGGAAGGTAAGTCCCCCCTTCACCGGAGCGAACACCGTGCGCGAGATCTCCCGTTTCATCGTCGCCCTTGCCCTGAGCTTGCCTTCGCTGGCATTCGCCGATAGCTCGCCGGGCCCCCTGATCACCGACGTGCAGGTCGATGGCACCACGCTGCATGTGCATGGCTCCGGTCTGGCCGATGGCACCCCCTCGATCTACATCGGCCAGTCGCGCACGCCCCTCGTCCTGACCCTCGTCTCGGCCGGGCGGATCGACGCGCTCCTGCCGGTTGGGGCATCGGGAAGCTATCGGCTGTTGCTCACGCTCTCCAAGCGGGGAAAGTCGGCGGACGACTCCGCTCTCATGGACGAGTTCTGGTTCACGGTGGGTTCGGCGGGTGAGAGGGGGCCCGTGGGTCCTTCCGGTGCCGCGGGCCCGCAAGGTCCGGCGGGGCCGATGGGGCAAACAGGCCTCACAGGACCCAGCGGTCCCGGCGGTGCGCAGGGGCTCCAGGGATTGCAGGGAATTCCCGGCCCGGCCGGCCCGCAGGGCGTGGCCGGCCCGGCTGGCAGTGGCGGCGCGGCGTCGATCGCCACGCTCGACGGCACGCCCTGTGCAAGCAACTCGGGGCCGGGAAATCTGCTCTTCAGCACCGATGCGTCGAACATCGTCACGATGGCCTGCTCGCCGAATCCGGTGCTCGTCCGTTTCGCCGTGTTTTCCGATTTCGCCGTGAGCCAGTACAGGCTCACCCTGGTCGCCGATCTGGCGGCACCCACGCTGCGTAACAGTGTGGTGACTCTCGTTCCGACGGTGGGGATTCTCACGGGCCTGCCGCCGTCCATCGTCGTGCCGGCAGGAGCCACCACCGTGACGGTCACGGCCCTGCTCAATATTCCGGCAGGCGCTAAGCAGATCGAGGCGACGTTGGGAGGGGTGACGATCGTCGCAAACTTCGCGGTGCAATGATGCCTCCGGGCCTTTACACTGTCTGGCGTCTTCCACCCGCGAGAGAGAAGGCATAAGCCGTGTCGGACGTGCGGGTCGACTGGACGGCCGATTTGGAAACCCCTGAGAAGGAGAGATGATGAGCATCGGGCAGGCAAAGGAATCGCGTCTGGCGTGGGTCATGGTGGGGCTGGCGGTGTCGTTGCTATGCCAGACTGCAGAGGTCCGGGCCGCGGAGAAGAGCGCGGCGTGCAAGCCGGTCCAGTCAGCCGTTTTCGCCAATCGCATCCACGTGCAATGCGAATTGCCGGTCGACGGCAAATTTCCCTATTTCGCCGCCCCGACATCGGATCCGAGATTTGCGAACCGTGCGCTGAGCGTGATCCTGATTGCGCAGGAGAGCGGCAAGGTCGTGACCCTCGTGTTCGATCCGCTTGTCGACCCGGTGGATGATGCTAGACAAAGCTTCGGCTGCGATCCGGGCGATTGCAGGAGGATTTTGGCGATCATCCTGGATGAAAACACAATGCCGCCGGTGCCGCCACAGCCCGCGCCGCCGCCACAGCCCACCCCGCCGCCGCCGCCGTCCGCCGCGCATGCCCAATGCGTCACCGTGTGCTCCGACCGGTTCGACACCTGCGAGGGGGCCGCATCGACGCCGAAAGCCGTCGCGACGTGCCGGGCAGCGCGTGGGCGCTGTGTGGCGCAGTGCCCGCCCTAGGAGGGAACGCCTGATGTGTTTGTATCGGAACGCCAGTCGTTCGCTTGCCGTCTGGCTGGCCACGCTATGCGTCGGAATCAGCGTGCCGGCTGGAGCCATCGACATCCTCACGAGCCGGATCGACAAGGAGAGGACCGGCGCGAACCTCGAAGAGACGATCCTCAAGCCGGCGAACGTAAACCGGATGACGTTCGGGAGGCTCTTCCACTATGACCTGAACTTCGACGGGCAGCCGGGCGGGTTCGTTTATGCCCAGCCCCTTTTTGTCTCCAATCTCGGAATTCCCGGCAAGGGACGCGTAAACGTGGTTCTCGTTGCCACGACGAACAACTTTGTCTTTGCATTCGACGCGGACGGCGCGAGGCCCGCCGGCACGGACGGGATTGTCTGGAAAAGAAATCTCGGAACGCCGCCGTCGATGGACCAGGTGTGGGATCTCGGTGGATGCTCAGGGTGCCCGGACCACAACATCCACAGCAACGTGGGCATCATGAGCACCCCCGTCATCGATCGCAATCGCGGCATCGTCTTCGTGATGGCGCGGATCATCGATGGCTCCCGAATTGCCTATCAACTTCATGCCCTGGATCTTCTTACCGGCAAAGAGCGCGCCGGCAGTCCGGTCGAGGTCAGGGGCAACGCCTCGGGAATCGTATTCAATCCGGTCACCCATAACCAGCGCCCGGGACTGGCGCTGACGAATGGCCAGATCGTGATCGCCTGGGGTGCGCACGAGGACCTCATGAGTTATTACGGCTGGGTGATGTCGTATCGCTACGAGAACAATGCTTTTACGCAAACGGGCGTATTCGTCACGACGCCGGGTGGCGATCCGGGAGCGGACTGCGCGGCGTCGCCCATTGCACCCAGTCGCTGCGCGCACGGCGGCATCTGGATGTCGGGGCGCGCGCCCGCGATCGACGCGGAGGGAAACGTCCTTCTCTTCGTCGGCAACGGACGCAATGACATGACGGCCCCCGCCAGCACCAATTTCGGGAACAGTTTCCTGAAGTTGAATCCGGTTTCCCTTGGCGTCATCGATTACTTCACGCCCGAAAACCATCCCTACCTGAACAAGACCGATCTGGATCTGGGAGGCTCGGGTCCGATGATCATTCCCCACTCGAATTTTGTCGTCGGGGGAGGCAAGCAGGGTGTCATGCATGTCTGGCGGGCCGACAACCTGGGGCGATTCGCGCCCGGCGATCCGGGTGTCGTCCAGAAGTTCGATGTCGGCGAGCTCGATCACCATTTCGACACGGGCAAGGACACACCCGGTGGTACGGGAGTCTTCCACTTCATCGAGAGTATGCACGCGGGACACATCATGGCCGGGCCCGTGTATTGGCCGCGGCGAACGGATGCGGCCGGCGCGCTCATGTTTCATTGGGGCGAGAACGCCAATCTGACGGCTTATAAAGTCAATCCCGCCGCGGCCATTCCGATCAGCACACCGGTGGCCATCGGGCCGGATCTCCAGGAAGGGCACCCTGGCGGAATTATCGCGCTTACGGCTCATGGCGATGAGCTCGCATCCGGAATCGTGTGGGCCGCGACTTACGACGCCAACAATACGTGGGTCCCATATTTGAAAACCGTGGGTGCCCTGCTCAAGGTCGTGCCGGGCCAGTTGAGAGCTTACTCGGCAGATGGTCTCCGGCGCCTATGGACAAGCGATGAAGTGCCGGCCGACCCACGCGTGGAGAGCGCTGCCAGGTTCATTGAAAATCATCGGCCCGAAGGTCTTCCAGTTCTTTATTTGTCGCCGCCTGACATTGTTCGATTCTTTGCCGATTACGCGGCTCTCAGGCAACTTTGGATGAGCAGCGCCGCTCCAGTGAGCAAGCGATTGGAGGGCTTTTACAATCTATTGCGCGACTATCCCGATGGCCAACTCTCGGGACTGCTGCAATCCGGCGGTGGAAGCGACTTCATTCGCGATTATTCGGCAGCGGCAAAAGAGCTCAGCGAGTTATGGACGAAGCTG
>JANPHA010000284.1:0-2135 GCA_031424255.1 Burkholderiales bacterium
GACCTCTGCCGCGCCACCACGTCGAAGAGCGGGCGCATCAGCTTCTGCCCGAGGTAGAGCACGATCGCGAGCACGACGGCGGCTTTCGCGAGCGCCACGCCGATCGCCACCGCGATCTCGCCGCGCGAAAGCGCCAGCGCCGGGATCAGCACGAGCAGCGGGATCACGGCGAGATCCTGGAACAGCAGCACTCCCATCACCTGCCGGCCGTAGTCGCTGTGCAGCTGCCCGCGCTCCGAGAGCGTCTTCGAGATGATCGCGGTCGACGACATCGCGAGCACGCCACCCACGATGATGCCCTCGCGCCACGACAAGCCCGCGAGCGCCGCGCCCGCGACGCCGAGCGCGACGATCGCGACCACCTGCGCGCCGCCGAATCCGAACACCGTGCGGCGCATCGCGGTCAGCTGCGGCAGGCTGAATTCGAGCCCGACCGAGAACATCAGGAACACGACCCCGAACTCGGCGAGGTAGCTCTGGCTTTCGGTCGCCGGCACGAAGCCGAGGGCGTGCGGCCCGATCAGCGTGCCGACGATGAGATACCCCAGGATCGCCGGCATCGACAGCTGGCGGAACAACACGACCACCGCCACCGCGGAGGCGAGCAGGATGAGGGCGACGGGAAGGGCGTCGTGCATCAGGCGTCGCGGCGTCGTGAGGTCATTGGATTTATACTTTCCCGAATGACGAATCTACTACAACCCCATGCGCTCTCCGATGCGGAGCACTTCCTCGACCTCGCGCGCGACGTGCTCGAGATCGAGGCGCAGGCGGTGCGCGCCCTCAAGGGCCGCCTCGGCGCGGCGTTCCTCGAGGCCCACGCGCTGATCCTCGCGACGCGCGGCCGGGTCGTCGTCACCGGAATGGGCAAGTCGGGGCACATCGCGCGCAAGATCGCATCGACCCTCGCTTCCACCGGCACGCCCTCGTTCTTCATGCACCCGGGAGAAGCGAGCCACGGCGATCTCGGCATGATCACTTCCGACGACATCGTGGTCGCGATCTCCTACTCGGGCGAGTCCGACGAGATCCTGAAGGTGCTGCCGCTCATCAAGCGCCGCGGCGCCAGGGTGATCGCGATCACCGGGCGGCCGAAGTCGACCCTCGCGACGGAAGCCGACGTGCACCTCGACGCGGGCGTGGAGAAGGAAGCGTGCCCGCTCAATCTCGCGCCCACCGCGAGCACCACCGCCACGCTGGCGCTCGGCGACGCGCTCGCATTGGCGCTCCTCGACGCGCGCGGCTTCGGCAGCGAGGACTTCGCGATGCATCATCCCGGCGGCGCGCTCGGCCGCCGCCTGCTGGTGCACGTGGCCGACATCATGCGCACCGGCGGGCAGCTGCCGCGCAATTCGCCCGACGCGCTGATGCCCGAGGTGATCCTCGAGATGTCGGCCAAGGGCATCGGCATGAGCGCGATCGTCGACGCCGACGACCGGCTCCTCGGGATCTACACCGACGGCGACCTGCGCCGCACGCTCGAGAAGCACGACAACATCCGCAACGTTCGCGTGGGCGACGTGATGACGCGCAATCCGCGCACCATCGCCCCGGGCAAGCTCGCGGCCGAGGCCGCCCAGGTGCTGCAGGAGCACAAGCTCGGCGGGCGCCTGGTGGTGGTCTCCCCCGAAGGGCGCCTCGTGGGCGCGCTCACCTTCCACGACCTCCTCGCCGCGGGCGTGGTCTAGCCGATGGACGCCCTCGAGCGTGCCCGCGGCGTGCGGCTCGCGATCTTCGACGTGGACGGCGTGATGACCGACGGCACGATCTACATCGGCGCGCAGGGCGAGGCGTTCAAGGCGTTCAACATCCTCGACGGCCACGGCGTGAAGATGCTGCAGTCGGCCGGCGTGGCGACGGCGATCATCTCCGGCCGCGATTCGGAAGCGGTGGCATGGCGCGCGAAGGAGCTCGCCATCGTCCACGTGGTGCAGGGCGCGCTCGACAAGGTCGCGGAGTTCGAGCGCTTGCGCGCCGGCCTCGGCCTCGACGCGCAGTCGTGCGCGTTCGTCGGCGACGACCTGCCCGACCTCGCGGTGATGGCGCGCTGCGGCTTCGCGGTCGCCGTGGCCAACGCGGCCGAAAGCGTGAAGGCGGCGGCGCATTACGTGACGCGCGCTTCCGGGCGGCGCGGT
>JANPHA010000285.1:0-6574 GCA_031424255.1 Burkholderiales bacterium
ATCCAGGGCCGCTAGACGGTCAGCACGATCTTGCCGATGTGCTGGCCGGCCTCCATCATCTCGTGCGCTTTCGCGGCCTCTTCCAGCGGGAAGGCGGCATGGATCACCGGCCTGATCCTGCCGCCCTCGATCAAGGGCCACACCTTCTCGCGCAGCGAGCGCGCGATCGCGGCCTTGAACTCGACGGTGCGCGGGCGCAGCGTGCTGCCGGTGAGCGTGAGGCGCCGGCGCAGCACCTCCATCAGGTCCAGCGTGGCCTTCGATCCGCCGAGGGTCGCGATCAGCACGATGCGCCCGTCGTCGGCCAGCGCCTTCATCTCGCGCGGCACGTAGTCGCCCGCGACCATGTCGAGGATCACGTTCACGCCCTTGCCGTCGGTGAGGGCCTTGATGGCGTCGACGAAATCCTCGGTCTTGTAGTTGATCGCGCGCTCGGCGCCGAGCTTCTCGCACGCCGCGCATTTCTCCGCTGTGCCCGCGGTCGCGAACACGCGGTGACCCATCGCGTGCACGATCTGGATCGCCGCGACCCCGATGCCGCTCGAGCCGCCCTGGACGAGAAAAGTTTCCCGGCCCTTGAGCCCGGCGCGGTCGAAGACGTTGCTCCATACGGTGAAGTAGGTCTCGGGCAGCGACGCGGCCTGCACGAAATCCAGCCCCTTCGGAATCGGCAGGCAATTCGATGCGGGCGCCACGCAGTATTCGGCATATCCCCCGCCCGCCGTGAGCGCGCAGACGCGATCGCCGATTTTCCATTCCGTCACGCCCTCGCCAAGCCGCGCGACGGTGCCCGCGACTTCGAGGCCGGGAAGGTCGGACGCGCCCGGGGGCACCGGATATTTTCCCAGCCGCTGCAGTACGTCGGGGCGATTCACGCCGGCCGCGGCGACCTGGACCAGCACCTCGCCGCGCTTCGGCGAAGGCACATCCCGCGAGCGGGGCTGGAGGACTTCCGGCTTGCCGGGGGCGGTGATCTCGACCACGCGGTGGGTCGAAGGGATGTTCATGGAGCGCTCCGAGGGCTGGGGCAGTAGTCTAGCGCTTCTCCGGCCCGTATAAAGCAAACCAGGGACGAGAAGAGTGGTCAGCCCGGCGAAGGCGACAACGGATTCGACTTCGACTTCTTGCCGAGCGATGGAGGTGCTCCATCAGGGGCCGGAATGCGCCTACAAAGTCGTCACGAAATAGCCCTCAGCACAGCCCGGGGATAGCGCGCGATCACGTTCAGCAGGACAAGGGCGGCGCCACGCGGCTTGCGGTTGCCGCGCTCCCAGTGCCGCAGCGTTGCGACGGAAAACCCGAAGCGGGCCGCGAATCGCCGCTGCGTCATGTGGAGACGGCGGCGAATCCTCTTCACGTCGACGTCCTTCGGCGCGTTGGCAAGGGTCCCATTGGCCCTGCTCTCGATGTGAGCCAGAGCCTCGGCCAATGGAAGCGGGCGATTCGCGTTTTCCATCATGTGCGGGATACTCAAAATACGTTTTAGGGAAAACTGATCCAATGGATCACTTTGCTGATCCAATGGATCACTTTTCTCAAAACGCCAGATTTGGAGTCATCCCTATCAACGGGCGTTTGCGGATCTCGCTGACCCTCAATCGGCTTGGACCGACCACGACGAAGCGGTTCCCAGCGGACCAGGCTCCGCCGCCGACAGCAAGCCGACCTGCCGCGCAATGCGGATGATCTCCGCGTTGAAGAGTTCCGGCTCCTCGAACGGCGGCGAATGCGCGGAATCCTCGAACCAGATGAGCTCCTTGTAGGGAGCCTCCAGCCGCTCGAAGTATTCGGCGGCGAGCTCCGGGGAGACCTGCCGATCGTGCCGGCCGAGCAGGAAGAAGGCCGGCACCTCGACACGCGGATGCGCCTTGCTCGCATCGAACGCCTGGACTCGCGGCCAGAGCGCCATCGACGAGAAGGGCTCGCCGCGGATGAACGCGATGTAATCCTTCCACGAAGTCTCCGGCGCCCGCACCGCGACACGCACCATGTCGATCACCGTGCGCGGCTCGCGAAAGGCGCCGCCATACTTCCAGATGTACCTGCGTTGAAGCCTCAGCTCCTCGAGCGAATAGGGGGGCGGGCCGATCCGCGCCAGATCCCGGAGCGCCACCGTATCGCCGCGCGCCTTCGCTTCGGAGATCGTCCACGCCACACCGTGCGCCTCGCTCTCGAGCGTGTTCGTGACCTGGCCCACGCTGACATACGCGGCCACTTTCTGCGGATGCCGCGTCACGTATTCGAGACCAAGCTGCGTGCCCCACGAATGGCACACGAGCAGGATTCGCCGTTTCGAGAATTCGGCGAGCAGGCTGTCGACCAGCTCGTCGAGATCGCGCGTCATCCGATCGACGGTGAGCGTGGCGGGGTCGAGGCCCGGCGCGTAACTCTTGCCGGTGCCGCGCTGGTCCCAGTTCACGAAGATGAAGTTCTCCTCGAGCGCCGCGTTGTAGACGCGCAGCAGCGGCATCTCGGAAGTCCCCGGGCCGCCGTGAACATAGACGAGGATGGGCGCCGTGGTATCGAGCCCGCGAATGAGGACGTATTGCGTCCAGCCGCCGAGCGGCACGCGGCGCTCCTCGGCGATCGAGCCTTCGATGATGCGGCCATCCGGGTGGCGAAACGGAGGCGTGCGCGTCCGGGCCGTCAGAATCGCAAAGACCAGCAGTACGGAGAGCGCTGCCGCCGCGAAGATCATGCCTCATAATGGCATGTAAATGCCCTCACCTACCGACACCAAGAACATCGCCGTCTTCTGCGACTTCGAGAACGTCGCGCTCGGCGTGCGCGAGGCGAAATACGCGCAGTTCGACATCGCCAAGGTGCTCGAGCGGCTGCTGCTGAAGGGCAGCATCGTGGTGAAAAAGGCGTACTGCGATTGGGAGCGCTACAAGGAATTCAAGGCGCAGATGCACCAGGCGTCGTTCGAGCTGATCGAGATCCCGCACGTGCGCCAATCGGGCAAGAACTCCGCGGATATCCGGATGGTCGTCGATGCCCTCGACCTCTGCTACACGAAGGCGCACGTCGACACGTTCGTGATCGTGAGCGGCGATTCGGACTTCTCCCCGCTCGTGAGCAAGCTGCGCGAGAACGCCAAGACCGTGATCGGCGTGGGCGTGAAGAAATCGACTTCCGACCTGCTGATGGCCAACTGCGACGAGTTCATCTACTACGACGATCTCGTGCGCGAGCAGAAGGCGCGCAAGCCCGCCTCTCGACGCGCTCCTGCGAAGTCCTCTGGTGCCGCCGCCCCTGCCCCGAGCGCCCCCAAGAAGGACGAAGACCGCCAACAGGAGGCGATCGACCTCGTGCTCGAAACCCTCGAGGCGCTGATCGACGAGCGCGGCGAGGACGAGACCATCTGGGGCTCGATGGTGAAGCAGGCCCTGAAGCGCCGCAAACCCGGCTTCAACGAGAGCTACTACGGCTACCGGTCCTTCAACCAGCTCCTCGAGGAGGCCAGGTCACGGGGCCTGCTGGATCTGGAGAGGGATGAGAAATCAGGCGGATACGTCGTACGCGGAGTACAATAGAGGTTCAGGATCATCAAGTAGTGAAGTCTGAGTACCTCTCCAGTCAATTCCCTTCCTTGATCTTCATGACCCGTCTCCGGGTCGGGTTTCGCCCGGACAAATGACAAAGGAAATTGAAATGGCTGCTGGTACCGTCAAGTGGTTCAACGACGCAAAAGGTTTCGGATTCATCACCCCCGATGATGGCGGCAAGGATCTCTTCGCCCATCACTCGGAAATCCAGGGAAGCGGCTTCAAGTCCCTCAAGGAAGGCCAGAAGGTCGAGTACGAAGCGACCCAGGGCCCCAAGGGCCCCGCCGCCGGCAAGATCCGGCCCCTCTGATGGCTGACGTCGCGGAAAAGGTCACGGGTGTCGTCCGCTCGTACAACGACGTCAAGGGCTTCGGCCTCATCACGCCCGACCTCGGCGGCCCACCGATCTTCGTGAGCCAAGCCGCGATCCGCACGCCCGGAGTGAAGAAGCTCAAAGTCAATCAGTGCGTGGAGTATGAAGTCGAGATTCGGCCGGAAGGGCCGGCGGCTGCAAACCTTCGCATGATTGCCTAGAGATCTCTTTCTCCTGCCTCTCCGTGTGAGAGGCAGGGGAGAGGGTCATTCTTTCTGCTGCGCTTGGACCCTCGAGCTCGCTTTCTTCGATGATGGCGCTGTCGTAGCGCGGTAGCGCGCGCGAGGCGAGTGCGCCTCCGGTGGCGCTGCAGCCTCCAACACGTACGCCTCCATCGTGATCGCGACATCCGGAAAGGCCTTGAGCACCGCCCGGTCCTCCGTCACGAGGGGGACACGAAGGGATTGCGCGAGCGCAACGAACTCGCAGTCGTAGGCGGAGAGGCCGCTTCGCGCCGCCAACTCCAACACCGCCTTGCTCGGGACGAAATGCTCGCGGCCAGCCAGCGCGCTCTCGGTCGCGACCATGACAGCCAAAGCGTCTCCTGGCGCCAGCGCTCCGCGGCGAACGTCCTGGACGACGACACTGCGCAACTCCGAGAGCCATAGGATCGGTACATGCCAGTCGGGATCCAGCAGGCGAACGCGCTGTGCGAGCGCGGTACGATCGCTGTCGATCCAGCAATACGCGATCACATTGGTATCGACGACGATCAAGGCCGGCCTCGCCGCTTGTCGCCATCGACCGTCCGGTGATCGATCCTCGGCATCGAGTCCGTGAATGCCTTCAGTGAACGAGCATCTTCGCGTACCCGCAGCACTGGTGCGTCGAACGCGCTCTCGAGGCGCACGAGGATTTCGCTATTGAGGCTGCGGCGATTCTTCGCCGCGCTCTCCTTGAGCAAGGAATGAAGGTCGTCCGGAATGTTCTTCAGAGTGAGCGTGGGCATCGGCTTCTCCGTGGAACCATAATGGAACCATTATATCCGCGCAGTATCATCCACGCCATGACCGACCTCATCGCTGCGCGGCCCGACGCAGCCGCATGGCGCGCGTTCGCTATCCGCCTGCTGAACGCCGCCGGCATCGGCGCCCTCGGCGCGGGCATCATCTTCTTCGTCGCGGCCAACTGGCAGGACTACGGCCTGATGGGCCGGTTCGCGATCCTGCAGGCGGCCTTCGTGGCCTGCGTGGGCATCGCGTTCTGGCGGCCACCTCCAGGCGCGATCGGGCCATTGGCCCTCGTCCTCGCAACGCTCGTCACAGGCGCCCTCCTCGCGCTCTTCGGCCAGTCGTACCAGACTGGCGCCGACCTCTACGAGCTCTTCTTCATCTGGGCCGCGTTGTCACTCCCCTTCGCGCTCGCGGGACGATCGGGCGCGGTGTGGGCGACGTGGTGGATCGTGCTGAACGTGGGCCTTGCCTTGTATTGCGGCCTGGTGGGTCCCGACCAACTCCTATGGCGCTTGCTCGACCGCTGGGGTGTGGACGGCGCGATGCTTCTCCTCTTCGCGGGCATCGTCGATTTCGCGGGGGCCGCCGCATTCCTGTACCTGGCGCGCACGCGATTCGCCGAGCACGCGCCCCATTGGCTCGTGCGCATGCTGGCGACCTTCGGATTCCTCTTCGCCAACTTCGCCTGCATCGCCGCGATCGCGCGCATCGGCCGCTTCACCTCGCGTGCGGCGGCGACGGGCAATTCCGAGCTTCCCGCGATCGCGATCTTCGCCGTCCTGTGCGCCTTCATCGGCATCGCGACGGTGCAGAGGCGGATCGACGTGTATCCACTGGCACTGATCGCCGCGAGCTTCATCGCGATCTCGACCGCGCTCCTGATCGGGCACATGAACCTCAACGGCCTGGGCGCGATCTTCGTGGTGGCGGCATGGCTCGTCGCGTCTTCGACCGCCGCGGGCTTCCTGTTGATGCATTGGGTGCGAGCGTGGCGCACATGACCACCACCGACCGTCCCTGGTACATCGGCCTGCTGCTCGGCACGGCCGGATGGGTCGCGGGCGTCTTCATCCTGATTTTCGTCTTCATGCTGTTCAAGCCCGAGGCGGGCAACAGCGCGCTGGTGATCGGATTCGTGCTTCTCGGCGCGGCATGGGGCCTGTTCATGGTCGACCGCGACGGCGCCTTCGTCTCGCAACTGGCGCTCGCGCTCTCGGTCGCCGGACAGTTCGCGGCGATCTTCGGCATCCACGAGGTCTTTTTCAAGGGTCACGAAAGCATTGCCGGCTTGGCGGTGATCGCGCTCCTGCTGCAGATCGCACTCGTGCTCGTGCTGCCCAACCGCATGCATCGCGTGATGTCGACACTCTTCGCCTGTGCCGCCTGGGCGTTCGCGGTGCGCTTCGGACTGTGGGACGACATCCGTCACTTCGGCAGCAACTCCCCTTCCCCTTCGCTCGGCATGGCGATCTGGGGATTCGCGATCGTGTGGATTCCCGTGGGTGCCGCCCTTTACATGCTGATCCGCACCGAGCCCCGGTGGACCGCGGCCGGCCGCGAAGCGTTGATGCGGCCGATGGCCCTCGGCCTCATCGCGGGGCTCGCCGCGGCGACGCTGCTCTCTTATCCGCTCGATTCCTTCCCCTGGAGCGCAAGCATGCATGCACGCCAGAATTGGCTCGCACTCTGGCCGCTCCTCT
>JANPHA010000286.1:0-6759 GCA_031424255.1 Burkholderiales bacterium
GACGCTCAACGAGCGCGCCGGGAGCTGGCTCGGAAAGGCGGCGATGGGGCTCGAGTACCTGCTCTTCAAGACCGGCCCGCTCACCATGCCGCCCTCGCAGCTCGGGGCGTTCGCGAAGAGCGATCCCGCGCAGCCGTCGCCCGATATCGAGTGGCACGTGCAGCCGCTCTCGCTCGACAAGTTCGGCGATCCGCTGCATGCATTTCCGGCCATCACGCCCTCGGTGTGCAACCTGCGGCCCACCTCGCGCGGGCATGTGCGCATGAAGGCGCCGGACCCGTTCGCGCCGCCGGAGATCCGGTTGAACTATCTGTCGACCGACGAAGACCGCGTCGTGGCCGCGCGCTCGATGCGGATCACGCGCCGGATCATGGCGGCGCCGGCGCTCGCGAGATACGCGCCGCAGGAATGGCGGCCGGGGCCCGCGGCCGAGTCGGATGCGCAGCTCGTCCAGGCCGCGGGCGACCTCGGCAGCACGATTTTCCACCCGGTGGGCACCTGCAGGATGGGCAGCGACCCGGGCGCCGTCGTGGACGACCGCCTGCGTGTGCACGGAATTGCCGGGCTGCGCGTTATCGATGCATCGATCATGCCGCGCATCACGTCGGGCAATACCAACGCTCCCACCTATATGATCGCTGAACGCGGCGCGGACTTCCTCCTCTCGGGCACTGAATGAGCTCTCGTTTGTTGATCATCGTCTTCGCGGCCGCGATCTTCATCGCCGGCGCCTGGATGGCCTTGAAGCCGCCGAGCCTGCAGGAGCTGCAGGCGGGCGCTGACGCTCCCGCGCCCGCCGCCACCAACGCCACCCCGGCCGCCGCACCCGCCGTTCCGGCCACGTTGAGCGCGGCGTCGGTCCTGAAGATCGATCCGCGCACCCGGTCCCATGGGCCGCCGGTGGCGTTGAAGCCGTCGGTCTACCGCGAATACCTCGGCTCGAAGCAGCTGAAGGCGCTCTACGAGCGGCTCAAGGCATCGCCCGAGGGGCAGGCCGGCGAGGGCCAATACGTCCTCTACGAGATCGCCAAGCTTTGCGCCACGATTCCCGATCGCCCGCGCAGCTTCGCGCAGCCCGCCAGGACCACGGACCAGCGCAAGGAAGAGTTCTACGCGGCGCTGCTGCCCAACGATCCGTTGCGCGACAAGCGCATCGCGGCATTCGAGGGCGCGACCGCCAACCGGTGCCAGGGCTTCGAGGGCGTCACCATGACGCAGGCCGATCTCAACAAGATGCTCGCCGATGCAGCGAACGCGGGCGATCCCAAGGCGCGCGCGCTCTCGATCGAGCAGGAGATCGCGGCCGCCCGCCGCGGCTGGCGCGACCCGGGCACGCTCACCGACAACCAGATCGACAGCCTGAAGCAGATCGTCGCCACCCGCGATCCGGCGGCGATGCTCACCGCCGGTCGGCTGCTGTCCAACACGTACAACGACATCACGATGCGCGTGGGCACCGAGGGACAGGTGATCGAGCCGCGCGCGATGTTCAATGCCTGGCAGGTGCTCGCCTGCGATTTCGGCTATCCGTGCGGCGAGGACAATACGCGGCTGCAGAATGCCTGCGCGTACCAGGCCCACTGCGACGCGGCGAGCCTGCCCGATTACCTCTACTACTACGGGAGCTCCCCGCACGATTCGCAGCTGCTCGCGCAATACCAGGCCATCCTGCGCGGCGCCGTGGAAACCGGCGACTGGTCGCAGCTTTCAGTCACGCGCGGGCCGCGTCCTCCGGGGGCTCCCACGTTTCGGATGGGCGGCGGTTAGCTCTGGATGATCCCATCATCCAGAGCTGGCCACGAGCCGCCGTTTCGCGACGATGTACGCATGCATCGCTACGAGCAGCGGAACCCACGACAGGATGAGGAAGGGATAGAGCATCTCGTAGGTCTCGTTGTCGAGCACGTAACGCATCGGCTTGAAGAAGCCGATATAGGCCAGTAGCGAGCACCAGGTCGCCAATCCCCAGCGCCCATCGAAGCGGAAGAACCAGATGATCGGCGCGATCGCGAACAGCAGGTAGTGCTGCCAGACGAGTGGCGCGGTCGCGAGGGTGGCGAGAATGCCCGCGCTCAGCACGAAGCCTGGATCGTCGAGCAACGCGCGCGCCGTGGGCACCAGCAGATCGCCGCGCTTCCCCCATCGCGTCATCGCGATCACGCCGGCCACGAGCAGCGCCGCCGCGATGATCAGCGTGAATCCCGCCACGCCCGGCCCGGTGAATTTCTCCGCGAACATCAGCGGCAGAGAGACGTTGCCCTGGCTCGACGGATATACGAGCATGCCGCCGTGGGCGCCGCGGATGTAGCGGATCCAGTCGAGCCACACGTTCGGGTCGCCGAAATGCCACGCGGTGTAGGCGAGGCAGAGCGCGGCGACCACGAGCGCGATGATCGAGCCTCGCACGAAGCGCCGATGGCCGCGCGCGAGCCCGTAGTGCAGCGCCAGTCCGAGCGCGATCACCAGCGTGTTGGGCTTGAGCATCACGAACGCGGCGAGCGCGGCGAGGTACGCGTGATCCAGCAGCGGGTATCGATCGTAGAGCCGCTTCGCCGCGATCCACGTCATCGCGCACAGGACGAAGAGCTGCAGCGTGTTCACGTTGCCGACGCGCACGTCCTGCACGAACGGGCTGAACGTGAGCCCCACGAAACCTCCGAGGCAGAGCGCGCTCGCCGGCCCCATCCCCCGCAGCCTCGTGAGCAGGTAGATCGCCGCCATCAGCGCCGCGTACTGCAGGACCTTGAAGAGCCCGCGCGCCTGGTCGAAATCCTCGGGAAAGGCCGCGTACGCGGCGTAGAACAGCGGCGTGCCGATCGGCTCGATCTTCGCCGCGCTGCGCGCCTCCCACAGGTCGCCCACGTAGCGCAGCGTGCGGCTGCCCGATTCCTTCGAGTAGCGGCTCAGGAATTCGCCATAGGGTGCCGGATCGGAGTACGGGTTGGCGTTGGAGACGTGGTTCCTCTGCGCGATCGGCAGGCCCCACGGGTAGTACAGGTCCACCGGGATCTCGTGCGGGAAATCACGCGCGCCGGAGAAGAGGAAATAGCCCACGACGGCGAACGCGGCGACGGTCCAGGCGAGCGTGCGCGGGGCGTTCGTCATGGGCGCCATTATCGCATTGGCATGTAGGATACGAAGTCACGTTTTCGGAGGGCGCATGGAGCGCGCATACCAGCCGGCGAAGATCCTCACCTACCCGAGCGTCGCGGTGCTGGCCGGGGCGTTTCCCGAGCCGCAGGAGCACTACGAGAGGAATGGCGTGATCCTGCTCGAGGATTGCGGCATCGAGTACGACGAGGCGTTCATCGCGGCCACCGTGTTCCCGCCGAACTGGAAGAAGATCGGCACGGTGAACGGCATCACGCTGCCGCCGATCGTGTTCCGCGACGGCGCGTTCCACCGCACGCAGAACCCGCTGTGCGCTTTCATCAAGGATGACGCGTCGCTGCTCAAGCTCTACTCCGAGCTGCTGCGCCTGGAGCTCGGCTTCAAGCTGCTCGTGCGCGAGGCGCTTCCCGCGTTTCGCAACATCAAGTGGTACAACTGCACGTTCCGCTTCACCCGGACCGAGAACGAGCCGCCGCACCTCGATTTCTTCGGCGGGGGCGCACCGTTCGCACCGGCGGACCGGCTGCGGAGGCTCAAGTTCTTCCTGAACGTCGATACGCAGCCGCGCATCTGGAACGTGGGTCCCACATTGCAGGATGTTCTCGCCTTCGCGAAGCTCCCCCTCGAGCGTCCGCTGCCCGACGATCTCAATGTCCTGTGCGCGCGGCTCTACGAGTCCGGAGCGCTCAACGACACGCCGATGGTGCGCGTGGAGATCCCGCCGCGCGGCGTGGTCTTCGCCAACGGCAGCACCGTGGTCCACCAAGTCGTCTACGGCAACCGCATGGTGGGCCTCGAGGGCGTGGTGCGCGAGACGGGCGCCGCGCTCACGACGGCCTCGGAATGGGAAGACGTCAAGCATTGGGTCGCGGAGGGGGGGTAAAATTACCCTTCCGTCCCGGCATTTCCTCCCAGGAGTTTCCATGATCAAGCTCAACGTGAACGGCCGCGTGCAGAACGTGGACGTCGAACCCGAGATGCCGCTGTTGTGGACCCTGCGCGACACGCTCAACCTCGCCGGCACGAAATACGGCTGCGGCATCGCCCAATGTGGCGCCTGCACCGTGCATGTCGACGGCCAGCCGGTGCGCTCGTGTGTGACGCCGGTCGGCACGGTCGCCGGCAAGAAGATCGTGACGATCGAGGGCCTCGGCCAGAAGGGCTTGAACCGGGTGCAGAAGGCATGGATCGAGCACTCGGTTCCGCAATGCGGCTATTGCCAGGCGGGCATGATCATGTCCGCCACCGCGTTGCTCGCGAAGAATCCGAAGCCGAGCGACAGCGATATCGACGCCGCAATGACCAACCTCTGCCGCTGCGGCACGTATGCGCGCGTGCGCAAGGCCATCCATTCCCTCGCCGGCACGCAGGTCGCGGAATCGCCCGCGGTCGAAGCGCCCAACGGCCAGAAAGTCTGAGGAGGAGCGACCATGAAGATCGAGATTTCGCGCCGGGAATTCCTCAAGGCGGGCGCCGCGGTCGGTGGCGGCCTCGTGTTCGAATTTTCCGTGGCCGGCTCCGCCTTCGCGCAGGCGAAGGGCGGCGTACCTGCCGAAGTGACCCACTGGCTCGTGATCTACCCCGACGATCGCGTCGTGATCCGTGTGGCGCGTTCCGAGATGGGGCAGGGGAGCCTCACCGGCCTCGCCCAGCTCGTCGCCGAGGAGCTCGAGTGCGACTGGAACAAGGTCTCCACCGAGTTCGCCTCGCCCAACGAGCACATCAAGAGGAAGCGTATCTGGGGCTCGATGTCGACCGGCGGCAGCGCCGGAATCCGCACCTCGCAGGAATACCTGCGCAAATCCGGCGCGCAGGCGCGCGAGATGCTGGTGAGCGCCGCGGCGAATCAATGGAATGTTCCCGCATCGGAATGCACGGTCGCCAACGGGGTCATCACGCACACGAGCTCGAAGCGGCGTGTGAGTTACGGCAAGGTCGCGGCCGCCGCGGGCAAGCTCGAGCCGCCCAAGGAAGTGAAGCTCAAGGACGCGAAGGACTGGAAGATCGCGGGCAAGGGCCTGCATCGCCTCGACATCCCCGACAAGGTGCGCGGGCTTCCGGTCTTCGGCGTCGACGTGCAGCTGCCCGGCATGATGATGGCCTCGATCGTGCAGTCGCCGGTCTTCCTCGGCAAGGTGAAGTCGGTCGATAGCGCCGAGGCGGAGAAGATGCGCGGCGTGAAGGGCATCGTGAAAGGCGACGGCTGGGTGGCGGTGGTGGCTGATAACTGGTGGCGCGCCAACAACGCCGCGAAGGCGTTGAAGATCGAATGGGACGAGGGCGCCAACGGCGCCGTCTCGAGCGACACCATCACGGCGATGTTCAGGGAAGGCCTCGCTGCCAGGGATCTCCCCACGGCCCGCAAGATGGGGGATGCGCCCGCGGCACTCGCCTCGGCCGCGAAGGTGATCGAGGCCGAGTACTCCTCACCCTATCTCAGCCACGCGACGATGGAGCCGATGACTTCCACCGCGCGCTTCAACGACGATGGCACGCTCGAGGTGTGGACCTCGACGCAGAACGGCGAGGCATCGATCGCCGCGGCCGCGGAAGCCGCCGGATTGGCGCTCGAGAAATGCGAGGTCCACAAGATGATGCTGGGCGGCGGGTTCGGCCGTCGCGGCGCGCCGCAGGATTATGTGAAGCAGAGTGTGGCGATCGCGAAGCAGTTTCCCGGCAAGCCGGTGAAGCTCATCTGGTCGCGCGAGGAGGACATGCAGCACGGCTTCTATCGCCCGGCCTCGATGGTGCGCATGAAGGCGGGCCTCGACGCGCAGGGCAACATGGTCGCGATGCAGACGACGGTCGCCTGCCCCTCGATCCTCGCGCTGCTGCGCCCCGAGGGCATCGACAAGGGCATCGATTCCACCGCGGTGCGCACGTTCTCCGACGCGCCCTACACGACGCCCAACCAGCTGGTCGAATACGCGATGCGCAATCCGCACGTGCCGGTGGGATTCTGGCGCGCGCCCGGGCTGCAGAACTCGTTCTATCGCGAATGCTTCATCGACGAGGTCGCGCATGCGGCGGGCAAGGATCCGCTCGAGTTCCGCCTCGCGATGTTGAAGCCCGGCGACAAGAACCGCCTCGTGCTGGAAGCCGTCGCGAAGGCCGCGAGCTACGGCTCCACGCTGCCTGCCGGAGTTTTCCGCGGCATCGCGCAGTCCGACGGATTCGGCAGCTATACGGCGATGGTGGCCGAGGTCTCGGTCAACGACGGGCAGATCAAGGTGCATCGCGTGGTGTTCGCGATCGACTCGGGGTATGTGGTGAATCCCGATGCGTGCCGCGCGCAGGCCGAGGGCAACGTGATCTATTGCCTCGGCCAGCTCTACGAGGGGCATACGGTGAAGGATGGCCGCATCGCCGAGTCGAATTTCCACGATTTCCCGCTGCCGCACATGAACGAGATGCCGAAGGTGGAAACGGTGTTGGTCCCCACCGGCGGCTTCTGGGGCGGCCATGGCGAGCCGGGTGCGCTCAACGTGGCGCCGTCGGTGCTGAATGCGGTCTTCGCGGCTACCGGCAAGCGCGTGCGCTCGCTGCCGCTGAAGGACGGAAAGGTTGTCTAAATGGCAGTTCGTATGTCGGCGTTCATCGGAGTGTTGACCGTGGGATGCAGCACCGCCTCGCCCGTCGTTGAACCCT
>JANPHA010000287.1:0-7801 GCA_031424255.1 Burkholderiales bacterium
GAAGGCTAAACCAAATGTCATTCGGGAATCTGCATCCATCCCACGAATCGACATGACGCTTGGTTTTCCTCTGTGCCACCTCTGTGTTCTCTGTGTCCTCTGTGGTGAAATCCAGCGCTTCCCTTCTCGACGCCTCCTGAACCGTACAACCCCGGGGAAAGCATGAACCAACTGGACATGAAGGGTAAATGCGCGGTCGTGACCGGAGGCGCGGCAGGCATCGGCTTCGCGATCGCGCAGCGCCTCGCGCAATCGGGCGCGCGCGTGAGCCTGTGGGACCGCGACGCGCGAGCGCTTGGCGAAGCCGCGAAGGCGATCGGCCCGGGCACGCACACCGCCACACTCGACGTGAGCAGCGAGGCCGACGTGGACCGAGCGCTGCGCGAAGCGATCGCGGCGCTCGGCAAGGCCGAGGTCCTCGTCTGCAGCGCCGGCATCACCGGCCCCAACCTCGCCACCTGGGATTACCCGCTCGCCGACTGGAAGCAGGTGCTCGACATCAATCTCACCGGCGTCTTCCTCTGCAACAAGCGCCTCGTGGCGCACATGCGCGAGGGCGACTACGGCCGCATCGTGAACATCGCCTCGATCGCGGGCAAGGAAGGCAACCCGAACGCGTCTGCCTACAGCGCCTCGAAGGCGGGCGTGGTCTCGCTCACCAAGTCGCTCGGCAAGGAGCTCGCGAAGACCGGCATCCGCGTGAACTGCGTGACGCCCGCCGCCGTGAAGACCGGCATGTTCAGCCAGATGACCCAGGCGCACATCGATTTCATGCTCTCCAAGATCCCGATGGGCCGCTTCGGCGAGGTCGAGGAGATCGCGGCCCTCGTGGCGTGGCTGTGCACCGAGGAATGCTCGTTCTCGACTGGCGCGGTGTTCGATCTCTCCGGGGGACGCGCGGTCTATTAGAATTGCGGGGTGAAGATCACTCCCGAGTACCTCGCGCTCAACCGGCAGCTGCACGCGAGCGGCGAATACGGGGTCTCCGGCTCCCGCTGGGGCGACCACGTTCGCCAGCTCTCCGAGCTCGTCGGCAGCCGCGACATCCTCGACTACGGTTGCGGCCAACGCACTCTCGAGAAGAGCCTCGGCTTTGCGATCCGCAACTACGATCCCTGCATCGAGGGACTCGATGCTGCGCCGCAGCCCGCCGACATCGTGGTGTGCACCGACGTCCTCGAGCACATCGAGCCCGATTGCATCGAGGAAGTGCTCGATGACCTGAAGCGCCTCACCCGGCAGGCGGCGCTCTTCGTGATCGCGAACCGCCCGGCGAGGAAGAGCCTGCCCGATGGGCGCAACGCCCACCTGATCCAGCAGGGGCGCGACTGGTGGATGCCGCGCATTTCGCGGCGCTTCACCATCCACCAGATCGAGGGAAACGCGGCCGAGCTCGTGTTCATCGTGCGCCGGCAGCGCTTCGGCGGCCTCGCCGTTTACTAGGTACCATGACCCCGCATTTTTCCCCGCTTCCAGGAGATTTCATGTCAAGAGTCGCAATCCGGGTTCTTCTTGCCCTCGCCGCCCTGCCCCTGGCCGTCTGGGCCGACCCGCCCGAGGCCTGTGGCCTGATCAAGATCGAAGAGCTCAACCAGATCGCGGGCGGCGGCGTGGTGAAGACCCAGGTGCGCAAGGCGGGCAATCCGTCCGAGTGCTCGTTCATCGATTCGCGCAACGCTTCGGTCGTCCTGGTGTCGGTGCGCGAGGTCAAATACGCGGCGGAGAACGAGCTGCAGTACGAGCGCGAGAATCTCGAGAAGATCTACCGCTCGAAGGCGAAGTGGCTCAAGACCGTCGGCGAGAACGCGTTCTGGCTTCCGGCCAACAAGCAGCTCGTATTCCGCAAGGGCAAGCTGATCGGCTCGGTCACGTTCTCGCGCGCCAGCAACCAGAACGAGACCGACACCGCGCAGGTCGCGCGCCTGGTCGAAGCGCAGCTCAAGTAGTGCGCCTAGCTCCCGGGCGCCTGACGCTCGACCAGATCCGCGCCTTCGAGCGCTCCCACGAGCGCCTCGAGCTCGAGGCCGGCAGCCGGGAGCGACTGGCGGCGGGTGCCGCGGCGGTGGCGCGCATGGTGGCCGAAGGCAAGCCGGTCTACGGCATCAATACCGGCTTCGGCAAGCTCGCGCAGACGCACATCGCCGCGGACCAGCTCGAGCTGCTGCAGCGCAACCTCGTGCTCTCGCATAGCGTGGGCGTCGGGGCGCCGCTCGCGGACGAGGTGGTTCGCCTAACGATGCTGCTCAAGGTGGCGAGCCTCGCGCGCGGATATTCGGGCGTGCGACCGGTGCTGGTCGATGCGCTGCTGGCCCTGCTCAACGCGCAGGTGTATCCATGCGTCCCGTCGAAGGGCTCGGTGGGTGCTTCGGGCGATCTCGCGCCGCTCGCGCACATGAGCGCCACGCTGCTGGGCTGGGGCAACGTGCGGCACCGGGGCAATGTGCTGCCCGCGGCCGAGGGCCTGCGCATCGCGGGACTCGAAACCCTCACGCTCGCGCCGAAGGAAGGCCTGGCTCTCCTGAACGGCACGCAGGTTTCGACCGCGTTGGCGCTGCACGGACTCTTCGCCGCGCAGAATGTCTTCGCCGCGGCGACCGTGGCGGGCGCGATGTCGGTGGATGCGGCGATGGGCAGCGACACGCCGTTCGATGCGCGCATCCACGAGTTGCGCGGGCATCGCGGCCAGATCGCAGCGGCCGGCACCTATCGCAAGCTATTGCAGGGAAGCGAGATCCGCGCGTCGCACTTGACCGGCGACGACAAGGTGCAGGATCCCTACAGCCTGCGCTGCCAGCCACAGGTGATGGGCGCCTGCCTCGACGTGATGGATGCCGCCGCGCTCACGCTGCTCACCGAGGCGAACGGGGTCACCGACAATCCGCTGGTGTTGGCCGAGACTGGCGAGTCGCTCTCGGGCGGCAACTTCCATGCGGAGCCGGTCGCGTTCGCGGCCGACCAGCTGGCGCTCGCGATCGCCGAGATCGGTGCGCTCTCCGAGAGGCGCATCGCACTGCTCATCGACGCCTCGATCAGCGGCCTGCCGCCGTTTCTGACCTCCGCGAGCGGCGTGAACTCCGGATTCATGATCGCGCACGTGACCGCCGCCGCGCTCGCCTCGGAGAACAAGTCGCTCGCCCATCCGGCAAGCGTCGATTCGCTGCCGACCTCCGCCAACCAGGAGGACCACGTGTCGATGGCCACCTTCGCCGCGCGCCGGCTCTCCGACATGGCGGACAACACCGCGGCGATCGTCGCGATCGAGCTGCTCGCCGCCGCGCAGGGCATCGACTTCCGCCGGCCGCGCAGGACTTCGCGCCCGCTCGAGGAGGCCCATGCCGTGATCCGCGCGGTCGCGCCCCACCTCGATGGCGACCGCTATCTCGCGCTCGACATCGAAGCCGTGACGCCGCTCGTTCGCGACGGCGCTTTCACGCGCTTCTGCGCCTAAGCTTTTGCCGGAAACGCAGATGAACGCAGATGAAGCGCAGATGAGCAACGTGAATTGGCAATAACGGGGTCAGACTCCCCAATTGATTGCTGTTGATCAGCTGAAATTCGCCCCGCTCATCTGCGTTCATCTGCGTGCTTTCATCTGCGTTCATCTGCGTCCCAAGGATTTTCAGCCCGCATCACTCCGAGGCATCCCCCTCCCCGGCCCTCCCCCAAGGGGGAGGGGGAAGCTTTAGTCCTTCCGGTTTGCGGCAACCCAGTCGGCGAGGCCCTCGCGGACGAGCTTGCCCATCGCATTGCGCGGAAGGCTCGCGACCTCGAGGTAGCTGGAAGGCGCGAGCACCGAGAGGCGCGACTGCGCGAAAGCCCGCAGCCCATCGAGATCGATCGGAGCGCCTGCGACCAGCGCCGCGGTGAGCCGCGTGCCCTCGATGCCCTCGCCCGCCGCGAACACGGCGGCCTCGCGCACCGCCGGATGCTCCTCGAGGATCTTCTCGACGAAGCCGGGCGCGACCTTGCGGCCGCCGACGTTGACGATGTCGTCGCTGCGCCCCTCGATGAAGACGAGGCCCCCGGGTGAGACGCGGCCGCGATCGCCGGGATGGAACCAGCCGCCGCGAAAGCGGGTGCGATCGGGCGCATCGGGTCCGTGGTACGCGCCCGGCATCCCCTCGATCGCCACGCGAATCTCGCCGCTCTCCCCCGCCGGCAGCGGGCGCCCGGACCCGTCGAGCACCTCGAGCCGCACTCCCGGCTCGATCCGCCCCGAGGTGCCCGGCACGCTCGCCAGGATCTCGGGCGTCGCCATCGAGACGACCCCGATCTCGCTGATCGCGTAAGGCAGGTAGAGGTTCGGCGAGAAACGCTTGCGCGCCAGGGCGAGCAGCGAGGCCGAAGGCGTTCCACCCATCAATCGCAGGTGCGTGATCGAGGGGAACGCGGGCCCGTCGTCGGCCAAACCCTGCAGCATCAGCGCAAGGTGCACCGGCGGCAGCCCCACGTGCGTGACGCCATGCTTGCGCACCGCCTCGAGGAAGCTCGCGTTGCCATAATCGCGCGGGAACACGACGGCGCCGCCCGCGCTCAGCGCGAAGAGCGCGAGATTCACCGCCGCGGTGATGTGCAGGTAGGGCGGGATCACGCGCGCGCTGCGCCCGTCGCCGCACGCCATGCGATCCATCCGCTCGACGAAGCTGCCGTGGGTCTGCAGGAATCCCTTCGGCACGCCGGTCGTCCCGGAGGTCAGCCCGATGCGCATCGGCGTATCGCGCCGCGGCACGAAGTCGGTGAAATCGAGCCGCGTCTCGTCGCCGCGCGCGCTCACGCCCTGGACCACGATCGACTTCGTCCCCTCGATGCCCGCGTCGCCCCACTCCGAGACCACGGTGCCGATCGCGAAGCGCCGGTAGATCGTGGTGCGCTCGGGCAGGCGGTAGACCGGAGGAACCGAGACCACGACGGCACCGAGACGCGCGAGGGCGACGAGCAGGATCAACTGCATCGGCGCCTGGGCCATGGTGAGCGCCACCACCTCGCCGGGCCGGATGCCGCGCGCGTGCAGGTTCTTCGCGGTGTTCGAGACGAGCGCCAGCAACGCACGATAGGTGATCGCCGCATCTGCCGCGATGATCGCCGGCGCATCGGGCGAGCGCTCGACCGACGCGAGGATGCGCTCGATCAGCAGCGGCGAATCGGCCATCAATCAGCGCTCGCAATGCGAGCCGTTGTCGGCTCCGTAGGTTCCCCCGGTGAAGCTCACGGACCCGGGAGCGTTGCGCCGCAGCAGCCGCTCCGCGAGGGGCTCGGAAAGCGCCTTGGCGCGCGCGACATCCTCGGCCGACATCTTGCCCTGCTCGATGCGCGCCGTGACGCCTTTTTGCAGCCGGCCGGCCTCGCCGGGCGAGGCGACCCGCACCAGCGCCATCGTGTACGCGAGGCCGCGGACCGCGTCCACGGGAATGCCGAGCCCGCGGTCGATGCCGGTCGAATGGGCGAGGCTCAACTGCTCGTAGGCTTCCGGGTAGCCCATCTCCGCGGCGCGCTGCAGGTAACCGAGTCCTTCGGTGCGATACGCGACGAGCCCGTCGAGGATGCGAAACGGATCCTCGCCTTGCAGCGTCTCGCCGCTCGCATATCGCAGCATCGACGGCCCATGGCCGGCGCGCGCCGCCTGCAGCAGGTAACGCCAGCCGTCGCCCAGCTCTTGCGGGGGCGCGCCCTCGCACAATTTCTGCTCCGCCTTGTAGCGCGCTTGCTGGCGCTCGGCCTGGATCGCGAGCGCGCGAACCTGCTCCGGGCTCGCATCGGGCCTGCGGGCCCCGTCGATCAGCGACGCGACCTGGGCCTGCTCGCGCGGCAGTGCATGGCAGCGCTGCAACTCGAATGCGAGGCGGCACGCCGCGTTCGGGTCGCCGCTCAGCGCGGCCGCCTTGAGCTCCGCGAACATTCCCGCGAGCGGCGTGTTGATCGGCGGCAGCGCGATCGTCCTCCCCGGAGCCCTGGCGGGCGCGAGGGGTGGCATGGGCACGGCCGACAGGGACGATGACGAGGAGGCGAAGGCCGCGCGTTCGCGTGCGCCGGATGCGCTCGCGGGTGGCGCGGGCGCATCCTTCGCCGGGCCCGCGGTCTCGCGCGGGCCCTCGAGCAGGTAAGCCACGCCGGCGATCGCCGCGGCGGCGGCGATCAATGCGGCGATCGGGAGTCGCGTCTTCAGATTACTTCGCGGGAACGATCCGGCCTTCGAGATCGCGCAGCGTCACCACCGCGAGGTAGCGCGTATCGTCGAGCGTGAACGCGACCCGGCGCTTCGGCGGCAGGCTGGTGAGGATCTGCATCCTGTCGCAGTTGGCGTCGCGCACCGCGGACTGCACCTTGTAGAGCTGGAGCGCCATCTCGCACGAGTGGTGCCCGGCGATGCGCAGCGCTTCGACCAGCTTGCGGTAATGCGCGGGATTCTCCCTCTGGATCGCCTCGAGCATGCCCGGCCGGTCGAGATGGACGATGCGCGGCCCTCCGGGGGAAGCGACGCAATCCAGGGTCGCGAGCAGCAACACGAGCAACAATGCACGCATGGGGACCTCCTCTCCCGACGGATTTCACTCGGCTTACGCCGCCGCGTCAACTGGGAGCGGGATGGGGCCTCAGTGACCGGTGGCCGACGTGGGCAGCGCTGCGCGCGCCGCGGCCTTGCGTCCCGCCGCGGGCAACAGCCGATCGGTTTCCTTGCGCACCACCGCGTAGCACTCGCAGGAGAGCGTTTCAAGCTTCGGGCGGTCGAGCACCTCGATGTGGCCGCGCCGATAGTGGATCACGCCCGCCGCCTGCAGCTTGCCCGCGGCTTCGGTCACGCCCTCGCGGCGCACGCCGAGCATGTTCGCGATCAGCTCCTGGGTCATCTTCAGCTCGTTGCTCGGCATGCGGTCGAGGCTCAGCAGCAGCCAGCGGCACAACTGCTGGTCGACCGAGTGGTGGCGATTGCACACCGCGGTCTGCGCCATCTGCGTGATCAGCGCCTGGGTGTAGCGCAGCAGCAGGTTCTGCATCTGCCCGCCGCGGTTGAACTCGTTTTTCATCAGCTGGCTGGGCAGGCGGTAGCCGTGCCCGGCGCTTTGCACCAGCGCGCGGCTCGGGGTGCTCTCCCCGCCCATGAAGAGCGATACGCCCACGACGCCCTCGTTGCCGACCACGGCGATCTCCGCCGAGGAGCCGTTTTCGAGCACGTGCAGCAGCGACACGATGGCCGTCGTGGGGAAATAGACGTGCTCGAGCACGCGGCCGGACTCGTAGACCACGTGGCCCAGCGGCATGTTGGTCAGCTCGAGGTAGGGCCGCATGCGCTTGAGCTCGGGGGCGGTGAGATTGGCGAGGAGTTGATTCTGCTTCAGACCGGAAGCCGGCATCGGGCACCCTGAACGCTTCGTTGGAAGCTGCAGTGTCCGCCAGCGCACGCAATCGGTATGTACGACAACGCACATAGCGGGGGAGCGGCGGCCCCATTCAGAGGCGCGCCTGTCGCAGCCGGGCGACCGTGGGGCCGGCTTCCACGATCTCGATCACCGTCACGCGGCCGTGGCGATCGAGCTCGACGCTGGCTCCGAGCTCGTCGTAGAGGGCGAGGATTTCGCCCGGCCTCGCGGCGGCGACGCGCGGCTCCACGCTCGCCTCCCGCGGGCGAACATGCAGGGCCGCGACATCGCAGGTCTCGTCGTAGGTCCAGCGCTCGAGGTCCACCTCGCGCAGCTGGTCCGCGACCTTGCCGCGGCCGATGCGGATCAAGGCCGACTCGAGGTCGCGCACCAGGTCGGGCAGCGCCGCGGCGAGCGCGATCATCGGGGAGCCTCGAGATCGCACC
>JANPHA010000288.1:0-2822 GCA_031424255.1 Burkholderiales bacterium
GCATCCGCATCGAGCTCAACTGCGAGACGGTGACCGCCTATTGCGACGAGGAGAAGATCCGCGTGGTCCTCGACAACCTGCTGTCGAATGCGGTCAAGTACTCGCCCGAGCGCGGGCTCATCTCGATCAAGCTCTTCAAGGAGCGCAACGACGCGGTGTTCGAGGTGCTCGACGAGGGCCCCGGAATTCCCGAGCCCGAGCGCGAGAAGATCTTCGATGCGTTCTACCGCGGCACCGACATCCCGATGTCGGCGATCAAGGGCAGCGGGCTGGGGCTGTCGATCGTCAAGGAGTACGTGACGCTGCATCGCGGAACGATCGAGGTTCTCGAAGGTCCCGGCGCTCATTTCCGCATCCGTTTCCCGCGCAAGAAGACCGACACCGAGGAGGAGGCGGCATGAGAGGGTGCTGCATGCGGATCGCGGCGTGCGGCCTGCTCGCCGCCGCCACGGCCTGCCAGATGGTCGATCGCATCGCTCCCACCACCGAGGCGCCGCGGCCCGCGCCGGGCGCGGCGCGCACCGCGGCCGACGAGCTGGTCGCCTATCTCGCCCGGCTGCGCACGATCAACGAGAGCGCCCTCGCCGCCGAGGTGGCGCGCCAGCGCCAGTTCGCCTCGACCGATCCCACCGACCTGGCGCGCCTGAAGGCCGCCCTCGCCCTGTCGCTTTCGCCGCAATCCGAGGAAAGCGACATCCTGATGCTCGTCGATCCGGTGGTCCGCAAGGAAAATGCCGACCCGGACGCGCGTGCTGTGGCAAGCTTCTTGCAAGCGCTTGCCTCCGAACGCCGCCGTTTGAAGGAGAGTGCGACGGCGGCACGGAACGGTCTGCGCGACGAACGCCGCGCCCTCGAGGCGCAGAAGCAACGGGCCGACGCGCTGCAGGAGCGCGCCGCGCAGTTGCAGCAGAAGCTCGACGCCCTGACCGCTCTCGAAAAAAGCCTCTCCGACCGACCTCCTCCGAGCCGCTGAATGTCCAAACTAGGCAAAGCCTCCCTGTTACTGGTCGATGACGATCCCGATCTGCTCAAGCTGATCGCGATACGCCTGAAGGCGAACGGATACGCCGTCACCGCGGTGGAGAGCGGCCAGCGCGCGCTCGCCTCGATCGCCGCCTCGCGTCCCGACCTGGTCCTCACCGACCTGCGGATGGAGGGCATGGACGGGATGGCGCTCTTCCACGAGATCCAGGCGACGAGCCCCGGCTTGCCGGTCATCATCCTCACCGCCCACGGCACGATCCCGGACGCGATCGCCGCGGTGAAGAAGGGGGTCTTCGGCTACCTCACCAAGCCGTACGACGCCGACGAGCTGATCGGCCAGATCGAGCGCGCGCTCACGCTGCACGGCGGCTCGGCGTCGATGCAGGCGGGTGTGGCGCAGGTGTGGCGCGAGGACATCGTCACGCGCTCCTCGCTGGTCGAAGACCTGCTCGCGAAAGCCCAGCGCGTGGCCGCGGGAGACGCGAGCGTGCTGATCCAGGGCGAGAGCGGCAGTGGCAAGGAGCTGCTCGCGCGCGCGATCCACCGCGCGAGCCCGCGCGCCAACCAGCCGTTCATCGCGATCAATTGCGGCGCGATCCCCGAGACGCTGCTCGAAAGCGAGCTCTTCGGGCACACCAAGGGCTCCTTCACCGGCGCCATCGCCGACCAGCGCGGCCTGTTCGTTGCCGCCGACAAGGGCACGCTCTTCCTCGACGAGATCGGCGACATGCCGCTGCCGCTGCAGGTGAAGCTGCTGCGCGTGATCGAGACCCGCGAGGTGCGCCCGATCGGCGCGACGCGCTCGATTCCGTTCGACGTGCGCATCATCTCCGCCACGCACCGCGACCTGGCCCACGAGAAGGAAGCCGGCACGTTTCGCGAGGACCTCTACTACCGGCTGAACGTGGTGTCGCTCAAGCTGCCTTCCCTCGACGAGCGCCCCGAGGACATCCCGCTGCTCGCCGACTTCTTCCTCTCCAAGCTGGCCCCGCGCTACAGCCGCGAGAAGTCGGCGTTCTCGCCCGAGGCGCTCGAGCTGCTGGTGAAGGCGAAATGGCCCGGCAACGTGCGCCAGCTCTACAACGTGGTCGAGCAATCGATCGCGCTCTGCCCCACCGACATCATTCCGCAGACCTTCGTCGAGCAGGCGATACAAGTGGAGATGCACGAGATGACCTCGTTCGAGGACGCACGCAAGCGCTTCGAGCGCGATTACCTCACGCGCATCTTGAAGCTCACCAAGGGCAGCGTCACGCAGGCGGCGAAGCTCGCGCGCCGCAACCGCACCGAGTTCTACAAGCTGCTGCAACGCCATGGCATCGAGGCGGCGGTCTTCAAGGCGGATGTGAAATAGCCCGTGGCTGTGCCGCGACTGGGTGTAGCTGTCGCTCTACAACGACGCTCTAATTCCCTTAGGACTCATGCACCTGGGCGCACCGCGCGAAAGCGCTGTCGCCTGCGGGAGACGATCGGGGCTACCCGGTTTCATTGGTTGAAGGGAGGATCTCGTTAAGTCGTTGATCCGCAATGAGGCCGATCTGTTGGCATAGTCCCTGCTCATATCCCCGTGCGTGCCTCAACAGCACGGCTCCGGTTCGGAGCGCTGGTGCGGCGGCCCATCCCTCCGCCGCGTCAGTCAACCCTCCTGTATTCAAGAGTGCGCCTTGTGGGGCGGAGATTCCGCCCCGTTTTTTCCCCAAGGCGAATTCTTTTACCCTAGTGCGCCTTGTGGGGCAGATTTCGATCTGCCCCCTTTTTTTGTTTTTGCGGTGAGGAGAGGGATGGTTGGGATTGGAAGATCGGGGAGGGACGCCGGCGCTCGCTGCGCCGGGTTCCTC
>JANPHA010000289.1:0-1674 GCA_031424255.1 Burkholderiales bacterium
ACTGACTCGCGCGATGGAGGAATATGAAACCCTTCAGGCCTTCCTCGAACATGTGTCACTGGTCATGGACAATGACGAATCCCGCCAGGGCGACCGGGTCACAATCATGACGATCCACGCGGCCAAGGGTCTCGAGTTCGAACGCGTGTACCTTCCCGGCTGGGAAGAAGGCGTGTTTCCCTCTCAGCGGTCGCTGGACGAAGGCGGACTCGCGTCCCTCGAGGAGGAACGGCGGCTCGCCTACGTCGCGATCACGCGCGCGCGGCGCAACTGCACCATCCTTCACGCCGCCAACCGCCGGATCTATGGCCAATGGACCAGCTCCATCCCCTCGCGCTTCCTGGCCGAACTGCCCAAGGCGCACATCGAGGAAGAGACGACCATGACCGGCGGCGAAAGCCTGTGGCGCGCACAATGGTCCGAGCGCTCCGACCCATTCGCCCATGTCGCGCGCCCGTCGCGTGGCCCCGGCTGGCAAAGAGCCGCGCGGCTAAACCCCTCGTCCACAATCGCGAGCGAAGAAGAGCAATCGCGGAGCGGCGGCAGTAGGACGCGGCCGTGGGGAAGCCGGGCGCCGGTAGAAGTAAAAGCGTCAGCCGTATCCCTGGGCAACCAGGGCCGCACCGACCTCGCGCTCGGCCAGCGCGTGTTCCACGGCAAATTCGGTTACGGCACCATCGCGGCGATCGAGGGCAACAAGCTAGAAATCGACTTCGAGCATGCGGGCCGCAAGAAGGTGCTCGACAGCTTCGTCAACGCCAGCTGACTCGCCATTCTTCACACGACAGCGCCGCATATGAAAAGGGCGGCTCCGCCGGAACCGCCCTTTGAACCAACGAACTGACGAAAGCGTCAGAAGACGTTCATATAATATTCGTTGCCGACGAAGCCCATCTTCTGAACGTGGGCTTTCTTGGTGATGCCAAGCACCTCGTCGACCAGCTTGTACTTCGCGGTCGAATCCGGTTGCAGGTGAAGCTCGGGAATCGGGTTCATCTGCTGCGTCACCTCGAGATACTGCCTCAGCTGCTGCTCGCTAACCGGGGCGCCATTCCACAGAATCTGGTCCTGGGCGGTGATGACGACGATGTTCTTCTCCGGCAGCACCGGGGGCGGCGGGGTATTCGTGTTTTGCGGAAGGTCCAGCTTCACCGCATGGGTTTGAACAGGAATGGTGATGATGAACATGATGAGAAGGACCAGCATCACGTCGATGAGCGGCGTGACGTTCATGTCCATCATCGGCTCGCCCGTTGAATTGTCGCTGGTCGTCTGCATTGACATGCGAAAGAACTCCTATTGGGCGCGATAGCCGGTCAGCGGGGGCGGCTCGGAAATGAAGCCGACACGCTGGAAGCCAGCTTCCTGCATCGTGATGATTGCGGCGCCGATGCACTTGTACTGGGTGTTGATGTCGCCGCGGATGTGCGCCTCAGGCATATTTTCTTCGGTGATGTTCCCGACGCCGCCCACGGCCTTGATCTGGTCTCGAAGCTTGTTCACCGCGCGATCGAGCAAGTCCTTCTGCGTGATCTTGCCAAGTCCCCAATAGACCTCGCAAGTCCCCCCGGGCCCGCTGCGCACGGTCAGCGAAACGTTCTCCGGCTTGGTCATCGTCGGCTCGTAGCGAACGTTCGGCAGTTTGATCGGAAAGGAGCGCTTCGCCAACGGTGC
>JANPHA010000290.1:0-1614 GCA_031424255.1 Burkholderiales bacterium
CGCGCGCCGGAATCCTCTTCCTCTTGGCGCAGCCGCTCCAGTTCGGTCTCCTGCTCGCGCAGCGCCGGCGGCATTGAATAGATATCGATCCGCAGCTTGGCCGAGGCCTCGTCGATCAGGTCGATCGCCTTATCCGGCAGGAACCGATCGGTGATATAGCGGCTAGAGAGCCGCGCCGCCGCCTGGATGGCCTCGTCGGAGATCGTCAGCGCGTGGTGCTCCTCGTAGCGCTTGCGCAGGCCGAACAGCATCTCGATCGTCGTCTCGACATCCGGCTCCTCGACGAAGACTGGGCTGAAGCGCCGCTCCAGCGCCGCATCCTTCTCGATGTGCTTGCGGTACTCGTCGATCGTCGTCGCGCCGACCATCTGCATCTCGCCGCGCGAGAGGCCCGGCTTGAGCATATTCGACGCGTCGATCGAGCCGGCCGCCGCGCCCGCGCCAACCACGGTGTGCAGCTCATCGATGAACAGGATCACCTGGCCGGCGGCCGCGCGCACCTCGTCCATCACGGCCTTCAGGCGCTCCTCGAACTCGCCGCGAAACTTCGACCCGGCGACCATACCGGCCAGGTCGAGCGCCAGCAGCTTGCGGCCCTTGAGCGGCAGGGGCACATCGCCCGAGATGATGCGCTGGGCCAGGCCCTCGGCGATCGCCGTCTTGCCCACGCCAGTCTCGCCCACCAGCACCGGGTTATTCTTGGTGCGCCGGCACAGGATGCGAATGACGCGGGTGATCTCGGCGTCGCGCCCGATCACCGGGTCGTGCTTGCCGAGCTTGGCCAGCTCGGTCAGGTCGGTGCTGTACGTGCCCAGACTCTCGTAGCGGCCCTCGGCGCCGGGGTTATCGGCGCGCTGGGTGCCGCGGATATCCATCAGCGCCTGGTAGACACGCTCCTGATCGATACCGAAGCTGTTCAGAATACGCGACGAGGCACCCTCACGCTCGCCGCTGATCGCGATCAGCAGGTGTTCGATCCCGACATACTGATCGGTCAGGCGGGTGGCCTCTTCCTCGGCGCGCTTGACCAGCCGCTGGGTGCGCGGCGTGATATACACCTGGTTGCCGTAGCCATACTGCCCGTACACCTTGGGCGACTTCTCCAGCTCACGCTCGACGCGCTGCGAGATCGTGTCGGGATCGACGCCGAGCCGATCGAGCGCGCGGCTGGCCAGGCCATCCTTCTGGCGCAACATTGCCAGGAAAATATGCTCCACATCCAGCTGGGTGTGGTGCTGCTCGTGCATGATCTCTTGAGCTTCCTGGAATGCCTCTTGCGCCTTGTCGGTGAATCGTTCCAATCTCATGGTTCACTTACCCCTCTGGGTGGTACGCCACCAAAACGAGGTGGCTACAGGTAGTATAGCATAAACTGCGTTACGTTTACCAACGCGATCGGCGCTCTTGGTCGTACGGACTGCGCGCCGATTCTGATTGAGCTTACATGATGTCACACTGCGCGCTCCAGTGCATCAGAGGAGTGTTAGCATTGCGTTAGATTTCGATCAGCCCACCGCGCCCGCACTATAGGGCCGTTGCAACGTCGGGAGCGCGAGGGCCGCAGTCCCGCGCAACCCTTTTGTGGTGGGGCAACCTGGCGATGCCCAACGGGCA
>JANPHA010000291.1:0-2797 GCA_031424255.1 Burkholderiales bacterium
CAACCCGTCAGCCTGAGAAAATAGTCGTTGCACCAGGTGATCCTCGTTTCCCGGTCGAGCATGATCGACACCAGCTCGATATTGCCCAGCATGTCGCTGAAACGCCGCTCGCTCTCCCGCAGCTCTTCGCCGGCGCGCTTCTGCGCGGTCACGTCCTGCAGCGTCGTGAACCAGCGCTGCCGCCCCGCCGCGTTGGCGGAATCGCCTATCGGATCGAACACCTGGCGCACGTGGATGTAATCGCCGCCCGCGCGGAGGAGCCGATATTCGCTCTCCATGCGCTGGCCCGAGACCGCGGCCTCGATGAAGACCGCGCGAACCCGTTCGCGTTCGTCGGGGTGGACGATTTCCAGCCAGGCGCGCGCGCTCGCCGGCACGCGCGCCGGCTCCCGGCCGATCAGCTGCGGCAGCGTTTCGGACCAGCTCTGGAACGATCCATCGGGCCGGGTGATGATGTGCGCCAGCCTGGCGATGACATCGCCGCGGCGCATCGCGGCGGCGCTCTCGCGCAGCACGCGCTCCAGGTTCACGCGCTCGGTGATGTCCTCGGCGATGCCGGCGATGCGATAGACGCGGCCGTCGCGGTCGCGAATCGGGAAGCCGCGTGCCCGGATCCAGCGCTGCCCTCCCGAAGTGCGCTCGATGCGGTACTCGATCTCGAACGTGCCCCCGGCGGCGATCGTCTCGACGACGCGCTCGCGATCGTCGGGATGCACCGCTTCGATCCAGCTGCCCGGGTCCATGTACAAGCTGGCGCAGGTGCGGTCCCAGATCTCCTCGTAGGCCGGGCTCACGTAGAGGATCGGGGTGAACGCCGGCCCCACGAGGAAGAACACCTCGCTGATGCTCTCGGCCAGCTGGCGGAAGCGCAGCTCGCTTTCGAGCAGCTGGAGCGCGGATCGCTTGCGCTCGGCGATCTCGACATCGAGCTGCGCGGTGTGGCGCTGCAGTTCCGCGTTGAGGCTGCCGGTCTCGTAGATGCGCCCCACGAGCGACGCGAGGCTCGAGAGGATGCGCTCGTCGTCCTCGTCGAATTCGCCGGCGCCGAGCTTGTTCGCGAGGCAGATCCAGCCGTATACGACGGTGAGCGAAGCGATCGGGGCGGCGAGCGCCGAATGCACCGCGGGATATCCCGCGGGCAGGCCCAGGGTCTCCGGATCGCCGCCCGCGTCGACCAGACGATGCGCGCTGCGTCCGGCCAGCACCCGCCCGAAGATGCCGGCATCCATTCGCGGAGTGGCGAGCCTGTCGGGCGCATCGATCCCGCTGGAGGCGCAGAAGACGCGCTCTTCCTTGTTTGCGCCGCCCACGCAGAGCACGGCGAACGTCGCGCCGATCAGGTCGCGCGCATGGCGCAAGACCCGCTTCAACAGGACTTGCGGATCGCGCTCCGAAGCGAGCTGCAGGTTGACCGCGATGAGGGCGTCGAGGCGCTGGTTGGCGTCGACCGGCAACTTCTCGAAAGCCGTATTGCGCGCGATGCGCTGGGTACCCACGGTTGCGACCTTTGGGCCGATGGCTCCGGCGAAGCGGGAATCTAACGCTTTCAGCCGCCCGGATCGGTGCGGCACCGCACACAGCACGCGCGCGCACAGCGTGCCGCCTCAGGAATTTCGCACCCCGATCGTCCCGAAAGGCTGGCTGTCGCGCGGACGCGATCGCGCTAGCCTGTGTGCTTCAGCCAGGAAAGGCGCGAAGTCCATGGGAATGTTGCACCGATACAGCCAACGCGGTTGCGAGCGAGTAGGATCGAAGCATGCTCGTCCGGCCGTGCTGCCGTGCCCGGGGAGCGAGGAGATTCCCATGACCGCCGAGCGGGCCAGCGGGCCTTCGAGGCGCATCCTGCTGGTCGAAGATTCACCCGACGACGCCGAGCTGATCGGCTTCGCGCTGCGCAGGACGCCGTTCGCGCTCTCGATCGATCGCGTGGAGACCGCGGAGGAATTCAATGCGCGCCTCGATGCGGCCCCGCCGGATGTCGTGCTCTGCGACTATCACCTGCCGCGCTTCAGCATGCGCGAGGCGCTTCGCATCGTGCGCGAGGAGCGCGGCCTCGACATCCCGTTCATCGTGGTCTCGCGCCTCATCGGCGAGGAAGCCGCGGTCGATGCGATGCAGAACGGCGCCAACGACTACCTGCTCAAGGGACACCTGGGACGGTTGCCGGCCGCGATCGAGACCGCGCTCGAACGCGCCGCGGCGCGCCGCGACATGGTGCTCTCTGCCGCGGCGCTCAAGCGAAGCGGCCTGCTGATGCGCAGCCTGCTCACCTCGCTCTCGATGCGCATCGCGGTGCTCGACCGCGAGGGCTCGATCGTGATGGTGAACCGCGCGTGGAGCCGATTCCACCAGGAGCGCGCCGCGGGCATGACGCGGGCCGTGGCCGGCGCAAACTTCCTCGCGCACGTGCTGGAAGGCGAACCCGGAGGCGGCGCTCCGGTGCACGAGATCCACGCGGGCATCGAGGCGGTGATCGAGCGCCGGGCGCCGCACTTCGCGCTCGAGTACCAGGTCGCGCAGCGCTCCGGAACCCGCTGGGAGCTGATCCGCGCCGAGGCGCTCGAGGACAGCGAGCATGGTGCCGTCGTTTCCGTCGAGGACATCACGGCGCGCATGCTCGGGCACCTGGCGCTCTTCGACGCGAACGAGCGACTGCACCTGCTGTCCAGGCGCATCCTCACCGTGCAGGAAGAGGAGCGGCGCGCGGTCGCACTCGAACTGCACGACGACATCGGACAATCGCTCGCCGCGCTCAAGATCGCGCTGCACAACGTCGCCGCCGCCCACGAGGCCCTGG
>JANPHA010000292.1:0-3437 GCA_031424255.1 Burkholderiales bacterium
CTGGAAGCGCGCGACGCGGCGCGCCTCGGCCTCGAGCGCGTTCACCGGGAAGGTCGAGTAGCTGCGCCCGCCCGGGTGTGTGACGTGGTAGCTGCAGCCGCCGAGCGAGCGGCCATTCCAGAGATCGACGAGATCGAAGACCAGCGGCACATGCACGCCGATGGTCGGGTGCAGCGCGGAAGGCGGCGCCCATGCGCGGTAGCGCACGCCGGCGACGAATTCGCCCGCGTGCCCGGTCGGCGTCATCGGCACCATGCGCCCGTTGCAGACGATCGCGTGGCGCGACTCGTTCAGGCGCGTGGCCTTGACCTGCAGGCGCTCCACCGAGGAGTCGACGTAGCGCGACATGCCGGTCGTCGCGACCTGTTCGCCGAGCACGTGCCACGGCTCGATCGCCTGGCGCAGCTCGATCTCGATGCCCTCGTACGACACGGTGCCGTAGCGCGGGAAGCGGAACTCGAGGAACGGCGCGAACCACTCGAGCTTGAACGCGTAACCCGCGCCGTTGAGATCCTCGACCACGTCGCGCATGTCCTGCGCGACGAAGTGCGGCAGCATGAACTCGTCGTGCAGGCGCGTATCCCAGTGCACCAGCCGCTCGTTGTAGGGATGCGTCCAGAAGCGCGCCACGAGGGCGCGCAGCAGCAGGATCTGCAGCAGGCTCATGCGCGCATGCGGCGGCATCTCGAACGCGCGGAACTCGAGGAGACCGAGGCGGCCGGTGGCGCTGCCCGGGGCGTAGAGCTTGTCGATCGAGAATTCCGCGCGGTGCGTGTTGCCGGTGAGATCGACGAGGAAGTTGCGCAGGATCCGGTCGACCAGCCACGGCTTCTCGTTCAGCTCGCCCTTCCTGAACTGGGCGTCGAGCTGCTCGAACGCGATCTCGAGCTCGTAGAGCGTATCGGATCGCGCCTCGTCGACGCGCGGGCTCTGGCTCGTCGGGCCGATGAACATGCCCGAGAAGAGATACGACAGCGCCGGGTGGTTCTGCCAGTAGGTGATCAGGCTCTTCAGCACGTCGGGCCGGCGCAGCATCGGGCTGTCGGCCGCGGTGGGGCCGCCCAGTGTGACGTGGTTTCCGCCGCCGGTGCCGGTGTGGCGGCCGTCGAGCATGAACTTCTCGGTGCCGAGGCGCGCCTGGCGCGCCTCCTCGTAGAGTGTTTCGACGTGGTGCTTCAACTCGTCCCAGTCGTCGGCCGGGTGGATGTTGACCTCGATCACGCCGGGGTCG
Source organism: Burkholderiales bacterium (assembly GCA_031424255.1). Lineage (GTDB taxonomy): Bacteria > Pseudomonadota > Gammaproteobacteria > Burkholderiales > Usitatibacteraceae > Usitatibacter. The sequence continues at coordinate 1,232 of JANPHA010000292.1, forward strand.
GGAGTGACCGCGAAGCGGCCGATGCGTGGATCGTCGGGCGGGCCATAGCCTTCGAGGCGCACCGGGATGCCGAGCGCCTGCGCCGTGGATTCGACGATCGAGATGAGCGAGATGAAATCCTCGAGCTGCGTGGTCGGCGGCAGGAAGACGTGCAGCCGGCCCTTGCGCACCTCGACGCAAAGCGCGGTCTTGATGACTTCCTTCGAGGCGCCGCTCGCGACCTTTTTCGGCATCCCGTGCTTCGCAGCGGTCGCCGCCTTCGACGGCTTGCGCTTGCCGAGCGCGTCGCGTCGCTCGAACGGATCGGTCGCGATGTCGGGGTCTTCCTCTTCCGGCAGCACGTCGGGGAGTGAGGCGAGCGGCAACCGGTAGCCCATCGCCGAATCGCCCTCGATCAGGAACACCTTCTCGCGCCGCAGCGGCCAAGGCGAGCATTGCCACTGCGATGCGGCGCTCGCCTTGCCGCGCGGCACCGCCTTGATCGGCAGCACGTAGCCCGCGGGCTTGCCGAGGCCGCCGGCGATGCGGTCTCCGAGCCTGCGGCGCGCGCCCTCGCTCGCGGTGTCTTCCTTCGAGAAATCCACGTTGACCGGCAGGCTCGCTTCGTCGTGGATGATGCGCCACGGGTCTTCGTACGCGGCGACCGCGTCATCCGGCGAGAGCCCCAGCGCCTGGCAAAGCTCCTGCATGAAGTGGCGCCCGTCTTCCTCGGTGAGCTTGGGGCCGGCCTTGAGCGCCGCGGAATCATCCTTCTCGTCTTCCCACAGCGGCACGCCGTCCTTGCGCCAGAAGCACGACAGCGCCCAGCGCGGCAGCGGCTCGCCCGGATACCACTTGCCCTGGCCGAAATGCAGCACGCCGCCGGGAGCGAACTTCGCGCGCAGCTTGTAGAGCAGCCGGGTGGCGAGATCGAGCTTCTTCTCCGACATCGCCGTGTAGTTCCACTCCGGGCCCTCCATGTCGTCGATCGAGATGAACGTGGGCTCGCCGCCGACCGTGAGGCGCGTGTCGCCGTCGGCGAGCTCGCGATCGACCTGGCGGCCGAGCGCGTCGATCGCGCCCCATTGCCCCTCGGTGAACGGCCTGGTGACGCGCGGATCCTCGTGGATGCGCGTGACCGACATCTGGAACTCGAGCGTGCTGGTGCAGACGTCGGTCATGCCGACGACGGGTGCCGCGCTCAACGGCAGCGCGGCGCTCGCGAGCGGGATGTGGCCCTCGCCCGCCATCAGTCCCGAGGTCGCGTCGAGCCCGATCCAGCCGGCGCCGGGAATATAGGCTTCGGCCCAGGCGTGCAGGTCGGTGAAATCCTTCTCCGGGCCCGAGGGGCCATCGAGCGACTTCTGGTCGGCCGCGAGCTGAATGAGATAACCGGAAATGAAGCGCGCCGCCACTCCCATGTAGCGCAGGATCTGCACCAGCAGCCACGCCGAATCGCGGCACGAGCCCTGCTTGTCCAATAGCGTCTGCTCCGGCGTCTGGATGCCCTGTTCCATGCGCACGAGATAGTTCACGTCCTGCCGCACCATGTGGTTGAGCGCGATCAGGAAATCGATGGTCGTGATCGGGCCGGAAAGGAAACGCTCGCGCGCCTTGTAGATCCATGCGGAGAGCAGTGGCGTTTCCGGCACCAGCTCGAGATACGGCGCCAGCTCGCGCGCGTTCTCCGACGAGTACACGAACGGAAACTTCTCCGCGCTCGCGTCGACGAAGAAATCGAACGGGTTGATGACCGTCATGTCGGCGACGAGATCGACGGTGATCTCGAGCTCGCGCGTCTTCTCGGGGAACACCAGCCGCGCGACCCAGTTGCCGTACGGGTCCTGCTGCCAGTTGAGGAAGTGCTTGGCGGGCTTCACCTTGAGCGAGTAGCTCTCGATCGGCGTGCGCGTGTGCGCCGCCGGGCGCAGCCGCACCTCGTGCGGCGAAAGCCCGACGGGCCGGTCGAACAGGTAGCGGGTCTTGTGGTGCAGCGCGACTTTGATCGTCATGAAAGCTTCTTTACTCGAGCCAGTCGGGATCGGGCAGCTCGGAGAAGACGCGCCGCAAGCCTCCGCCCCAGCGCGAGCGCAGCATCGTGAAGTAGGGGTCGCCCTCGCGGATGCGGTGCTGCATGCCGATGCGCAGGCTGTCGCGCGGATACCAGAGCAGGTCGATCGGCAGGCCCACGGAGATGTTCGACTTCATCGTCGAGTCGAACGAGATC
>JANPHA010000293.1:0-8709 GCA_031424255.1 Burkholderiales bacterium
GTCCTGGAGCATCACCCGGACCTGATCTCCGGCCACAACTCGTTCAACGACACGAAATGCAAGGTCTACAAGGCCTGACGGGAGACGGCGACGATGACCACATTCGCAAGACTCATCGACCAGACGCGATGCATGGGCTGCCGCGCCTGCGTGGCGGCGTGCGCCACGGAAAACCACTTCACACCCGAAGCGCCGTGGAACGTGATGGTCGAGTACGAGGTGGGGACGTACCCGGCCGTGAAGCGGATCTACAACACGATGAACTGCATGCACTGCGCGCAGCCGTCATGCAAGGCCGCCTGCGACTCGGTGGGCGCCTTCGCCATCAGCAAGAATGAGTATGGAGTCGTCCTTGTCGATTACGATAAATGCATCGGTTGCGGCTATTGCGCGGCGGTGCGCCCGTATGGAGTGCCGCAACTCAACACCGAGTTGAAACCGCTATCGCCCGGCAAGGAAAAGATCGGGTCGGAAAACATTCCGTATGCCGATCGACATCCCACGCATCGCAAGAAGGCGAAGACCGTCGAGAAGTGCACATTCTGCTGGCATAAACTCGAAAAGGCGATTGCAGACGGCAAGCAGGATCGCATCGGCAAGGATCAGGAGTACACGCCGGCCTGCGATCTCGTCTGCCCGACGCAGGCTCGCACATTCGGCGATCTTGATGACCCAGGCTCCGAACTGTCGAAACGCATCGCCGCGACGAAGGCCGTGCAACTGAAGAAGGAGTTTGGAATCGGGCCTCGGGTCTACTATGTGCTGGAAGCGGGAGCGAAGTCATGAACCGCCTCTTTATCGCCATCGCGCTCGGCACGGTATTTGCCGTTCCACCTGCGCTTGCCGCCGAAGTCGCGGCGAAGAATCGGCCCAAGCCCGTCGCATCCGCGAGATTATCGCTCGATCCGTTCAAGGGGAAGTTTCACCAGATGCACGTTCAGAAGCTCAAAGCGCCGTGCGAAATGTGCCACGCGACCGAGTTGAAGGACGCGCTGTTCCTTCGCGGAAGTGAAGTGTCCGCAGGCTGGCCGGGACCGGTTGATCGCGCGATCTGCCTCGGCTGTCATCAAGCGCCTGCCAAGCCGGCGTGGTACGGCGCGACACCCTGATGGAGACGGCGGCACTCGCCGATACGGCGCAACGCCGCAGCCGCTCGTACTGGCTCCTGTCGAGGCTCGTTCTCGAGGCACCGAATGCTGCGTTCCTGGCCGAGCTTGGCGGCGCGTTGGATGCCGCCCCGCGTAACGCGGGAGTGCCCCTCGAGCATGAGACGATGGCGCTATCGACGGCCGTTAACGAGGCCCGTGCCGATCCAGGCGCGCCCCTGGCGATCGACGTGGAGCGCACGCGGCTTCTCGCAGGGCTCACCAGGGCTCACGGCGCGCCTCCGCCCTACGAGTCGGTATTCCTCGAGGACAAGCTGCCAGGGGAGGCGACGATCGCCGTATCGGCCGCGTACTCCGAAGCCGGGTTCAAGCCACCGGTTCCGGAGGCCGGTCCCGCCGATCATCTTGGAGCCGAGCTGCGTTTCCTCGCCTTGCTCTGTCACCGCGAGTTCGAAGCATGGCAGGTGGGTGAGCGCGCGGCCGCTGCCGCATGGGTCGAGCGCGAGCGTGCCTTCCTCGACGATCACGTATTGCAATGGGTGCCCCAGCATTGCGAGCGCCTCCTGGCACTCGCCGAAGCGCCTTATCATCGAGCAATGTTCACGCTGATCGCCCGCGCATGCCTGATTGACCGCGACGACGTCGAAGAACTCGCGGTTCACGGCGCCGCGGTGAATGTCGACTGAGTCCACCGGCGGCACCGAGTCACGCTTGGAGGCCTGCGCCGCGATGCTGATGCCCTTGGCTCCTGGAGCCTCGGTCGCCGCAATTGACGCCGTCGTGTTCGAATCGCACGGCGTGGCGCTCGTGGTTGGCGACGATGCGAGCGCCGCGCCAAATGCTGCTGCCCTCGCCCGCGCGCTCAAAGTCGTCGTCTGCGCGCCCGGCGTGCAGGAGGTGGCCGGATTGCCACGCGGCGTGGTAGCAATCGGCGGGCGCATCGCCGCGATCACCGGGCATCTAGGTGCCTTCACGGCGCACGCCGTGACAGGGCCCGGCACAAGCTCAGACCTTGGCGGCTTCAGTCCGAATGCGGATCATGCGTTCGACCTCGTGCTCGATTTATCCCGCGAGCCGCATTTTCCGCAGTCCGTTCCGCCCCTCGGGTATTTCGCCCCCGGAGCAGATCCCGTCGCGCTCGCGCAGGCGATTGCCGCGATGCCGGCGCTCGTCGGACGTTTTGCAAAGCGGCGCTATTTCGAATTCGCGCCAGCGTTGTGCGCGCATGGAGCGAAAGGCAAGACCGGCTGCACCCGCTGTCTCGGGGTCTGCTCGGCCGCGGCGATCCGTTCGGCGGGTGACGTTGTCGCTGTCGATCCGTATCTTTGCCAGGGCTGCGCGACTTGCGCGCTCGCGTGCCCAACCGGTGCTCTGTCGTTTCGCAACGCCGCGCGTGGCGATCTCGTGGCCCACACCGCTTCGGTGCTGGAGGAGGCACGCGCCGATGGCGTTGCGGCCCCGGTTCTGGTCGTGCACGAGCGAGGGCTTGCCGACAAGGTGCGTAGCATCGGCTTGCCGGCAGAGGCTCGTGCGATCGAGGTGACTTCGCTGCCGGCGTTTGGCGAGGAACTGTGGCTCACTGCTCTAGCGCAAGGGGCTGCCGGCGTGTTGCTCGTCACCGATGCCACGTTGCCGAGTGCAGCGCGCACCCTGCTCGAGGAGCGCCTGGCAGTCGTTCACAGCCTGATCGACGCCGTGGGCGCTCGCGGAGGACACGTCGCGGCGGTCGCGTTAGACGCTGTGCAGGGAGCGGTTGCGGTTGCGGTTGCGGCTGCCGCCGCTGCCGCGCCAGCCAACAGCGCGACGCGCGAGATGACGGCTAATCCTCGCTCCGACAAGCGGACGCTGCTTTTTGCGGGACTCGATGCGCTCGCCCAAGGCGGCGTTCACGCGCCAGCTCCGCTGCCGGCCGGGACACCTTTCGGCGCAGTCGTTGTTGATCGCAATGCCTGCACCCTCTGCCACGCTTGCGTGAATCTGTGCCCGACGTCCGCGCTTGTCGCGGAAACGTCACCGGTGCCGAAGCTGCTGTTCATCGAGGCGAATTGCGTGCAATGTGGGCTGTGCGAAGTGGGTTGTCCGGAGCGGGCGATCACGCTGCGGCCCCGCATCATCACCGATCCCGTGGAGCGCAATGCAGCCCACCTGCTCCATGAGGACGAACTCGCGCTTTGCACATCCTGCGGCACCCCGTTCATCGGCCGTACGCTACTCGCGTCGAGCCTTGCACGAATAAGGGATTTTCCGGGCCTCATTGGCGCCGGCGGCGTGGAACGACTCAAGCTATGTCCCGCGTGTCGGCAGCGCGCCGCATTGGAGCTCTGACCGGTAGGAACCCTATTTGACGGTTTCGTCACGGAACTATCACAGGCGTGTTCGGCCGGTCGTCAGCCTTCCTGGCGTGAAGTCCTGCAAACTCAAGCTCACCGGACCGCTGCTGGCCGACATCTCTCTCGGGCAAGATCACGAACTGCTGACCCGGCGATCGCGGCGCTGAACAAAGGCATCGAACTTCCGGACCAGAACATCACCGTCGTGCATCGCTCGGATGGTTCGGCCACGACGGCCTGGCGCTCGGGCGAGGACGCTTTTTCACGCAGCGGCACCACATCCGCAGCCGCTCTTGCCTGCCTGCTTGGCGTGTTCGTCCAGTGCGCAACACGCGTCTTCTCGCACGGCGGCGGCACCGCCGCAGCACGACTTCGCCAGATCCGCTTCACCGGGGGTGCAACATCCCGACGAGGCCTCGTCGAATTGCGTGGAGCACACGCCCGTCTGCGGAAGGTCGAGCTGCACGCCATCGGCCGCGGCCAGGTCGCCCGCCAGGGCGGCAACCACCGATCGGACTTGCTCGTGCCCGGTGGCCAGGAGGAAATTGGGCGCGCGCCCATAGCTCTTGGCTCCCACCGCGTAGAAACGCGATTCAGGATGCTGCAGCTCGCGATGGCCGTGGGGACGCACGGTCCCGCAACTGTGGACATTGGGATCGATGAGTGGCGCCAGCAGCTCGGTGCTCTCGATCCAGTAGTCGAGCTTCAGTCGCAGCTCCGAGGTGAGCGACAAGTCCGGTCGGCCGCCCGCCGCGACGATGATCTCGACGACACCCTCGATCTTGCGGGACGATCCGTCGGGATCTCTTCCCACGACATCGAGGCCGCGCGGCGTCACGTGCACCGCCTCGGTGCGAAAATCCGCCTGCACCTCGAGCCGCCCGCTCTCCGCGAGAACCTTGAGCCGCTGTCCCAGGGCGCCGCGCGCGACGAGTCCGTCATTTTCGCCGCCGCCGAAAATGCGCGCGAAATTGCGGCCACGAACCGTCCAGACAATGCTGGTTCCGGGAACCTCATCCGCAAGCTTCGCGAGCGCGAGCAAGCTGCCCGCGGCGGAGTGGCCCGCGCCGGCGACCAGGACTCGCTTGCCGCCATAGCGCTTCCTGTGAGCTCCAAGAACGTCGGGCATCCCATAGACGATATGGGCTGCCGCTTCCTCCTCGCCGATCGCCGGGAGGCCGTTTGCGCCCAGCGGATTGGGCTTCCCCCAGGAGCCCGACGCATCGATCACGGCCTGCGCCCTGAATTCCTTCAGGCCCTGCGGAGTCTTCGCGCGAACCACGAAGGGCGCGTCGTCGCGACCCGCGGATTTCGATTTGTCGAATCCATCCCTGGAAATGCTCTGCACGCGATGCGAGGGCCGTAGTGCGCCGGAAAAGGCCGGCAACGCCGCGAGGGGCGCGAGATAACGATCGACCATCGCCCCCGCGGTCGGCAGTTCATCGAGGGGAGGCGAATTCCATCCCGCCGCTTCCAGCGCGCGGCGCGCGGCCGGATCGATGTTGTAGCGCCACGGAGAAAACAATTGGACGTGACGGTATCCCTCCAGGTGGGACGCCACGGAGGGGCCCGCTTCGAAAACCAGGACCGGGAAATCGCGCTCGAAGAGATGCGCGGCCGCGGCGAGTCCGATCGGACCGGCACCGATGACTGCGACGGGAAGATCGTTTCTCATGCGACGCTCCTGGTCTTGCGGGTGGCAGGGGATGCGGGTTGGGGTGCGCAACATGCGGCAACGGCCTTGCCGATCCGCGCGACCTGGGGAGCGGGCATTCCCTGGCAACACTTTTCGGTCAGGAAGGAAATCAGCTCAGACATCACCGCATAGTCGGCCGTGTAATAGATGAACCGCCCTTCCTGGCGCGCGCGCACCAGGCCCGAGGATGCGAGCTCCTTGAGATGAAACGACAGCGTCGATGCGGGGGCGCCTACGAGCTGCGCGATCGAGCCGGCGGGCAGCCCCGTCGCCCCCGCCTGCACCAGGGCGCGAAAGATCGAGAGGCGCGTCTCCTGCGCGAGCGCGCCCAGCTGGCGGACGGCATTCGGTGTTTTCATGTTTCCAGAATAGTAGAAATGATTCCCGCGTGTCAACACCCCCCCTTCGAGGTCGCGGGCTTTCGTCACGGAACTGTCACGGAGGCTGCGTATATTCCTGTGAGTTCATTGAATGACAAGGAAAACCACCATGCGCCTGACGCGCCATTTCGCACCCATTGCCCTCGCGGCGACGCTCTTCCTCGGCCCTGCGTTCGCAGGTGACATCACCGGTGCCGGCGCCACATTCCCGTACCCGATCTACGCCAAGTGGGCCGATGCATACAAGAAGAGCACCGGCACGGGCATGAACTACCAATCGATCGGCTCCGGCGGCGGCATCAAGCAGATCACCGCGAAGACCGTCGACTTCGGCGCATCCGACATGCCGCTCAAGCCCGATGAGCTCGACAAGGAAGGCCTCACGCAATTTCCGACCGTCATCGGCGGCGACGTGCCGGTCGTGAATCTTCCCGGCGTGAAATCCGGCGAGCTCAGGCTCACCGGACCGGTGCTTGCGGACATTTACCTCGGCAAGGTCACCAAATGGAATGACCCGGCGATCGCGGCACTGAACAAGGGCGTGGCACTTCCCGACCAGAACATCACCGTCGTGCATCGCTCGGATGGTTCGGGCACGACCTTCATCTGGGTGAACTACCTCTCGAAGGTGAGCCCCGAATGGAAGGCGAAGGTGGGCGAAGGCACTTCGGTCAACTGGCCGGCTGGCGTAGGCGGCAAGGGCAACGAGGGAGTGGCATCCTACGTGCAACGCATCGCCGGCGCGATCGGATACGTGGAGTATGCGTACGCCCTCCAGAACAAGATGAACACCGCGAGGGTCCAGAATCGCGAAGGCGAATACGTCCAGGCCAACGCCGAAAGCTTCAAGGCCGCGGCGGCCGGCGCGGACTGGAGCAAGGCCCCGGGGTTCTACCTGATCCTGACCGATCAGTCCGGCAAGGCCGCGTGGCCGATCAGCGGCGCGACTTTCATCCTGATGCACAAGGCGCAGGCGAAACCCGACGTCGCCAAGGACGTGCTCAAGTTCTTCGAGTGGGCCTATGGTCCGGAAGGCGACAAGCTCGCGGCAAGCCTCGATTACGTTGCGCTGCCCGAGGTTGTCGTGAAGCAGATCCAGGCGTCCTGGAAGACGATCAAGGATGGTTCGGGAAAGCCGATTTACTGATCATCGGGCGGTGTCCTTGTCCCCGGGCGGTCGCGCATGAGCGTCACGTTGGATAATGTGGGCCTGTCGACCGCGCAGAGCCCTGCGTTGGCGGCTACGCATTCGCCCAGGCCCCCGATGCTCAGGAACAACGCGCTGATGGACGCGGCATTCCGGAACCTCACCCGGTTCTTCGCGTTCCTCGTCTTCAGCCTGCTCGCCGCGATCCTCGTCTCGCTGCTGATCGGCAGCATGCCCTCGATCCGGAAATTCGGCTTCGAGTTCCTGTGGAATGCCGAGTGGGACCCGGTGAAGGAGAATTTCGGCGCGCTGGTCCCGATCTTCGGCACGCTGGTCACCTCGGCCATCGCGTTGGCGATCGCGATCCCGGTGAGCTTCGGCATCTCCCTATTCCTCACCGAGCTCTCGCCCGTATGGCTGCGCCGCCCGCTCGGCACGGCGATCGAGATGCTCGCCGCGATTCCCAGCATCATCTACGGCATGTGGGGGTTCTTCGTATTCGCTCCGGTCTTCCAGCAGTACGTGCAGCCCGCGCTCCAGCACACGCTGGGCAACGTGCCGGGCCTGGGCATGCTCTTCTCGGGTGCGCCGATGGGCATCGGCATGCTCGCCGCCGGCATCATCCTCGCGGTCATGGTGATCCCGTTCATCACCGCGGTGATGCGCGATGTCTTCGAGCTGGTGCCGCCGATGCTCAAGGAATCGGCCTACGGCCTGGGCTCGACCACGTGGGAAGTGGTCTGGCGCGTCGTGCTTCCGTTCACCAAGGTCGGCGTCATCGGCGGGATCATGCTCGGCCTCGGCCGCGCGCTCGGCGAGACGATGGCGGTCACCTTCGTGATCGGCAACGCGCACCGCTTGAGCCCATCGCTCTTCGCGCCCGGCAACTCGATCGCCTCCGCGCTCGCCAACGAGTTCACCGAGGCGGTGGGCGACGTCTACACCTCGGCATTGATCGAGCTCGGCCTGATCCTCTTCCTGATCACGACGATCGTGCTCGCCCTCTCGAAGCTGCTGCTGATGCAGCTTGCCAAGCGCGAGGGGACGCGGACATGACCGGGACGAATCCGGTTTCCGCGCACAACCCGACGTTTCGCCGGCGCCGGCGCATGAACACGATCATGATGGCCGTGTCGACCCTCGCGCTGGTCTTCGGCCTCTTCTGGCTGCTGTGGATCGTCGGGGTGCTGCTGTGGGAGGGTGCCGGCGCGCTGCGGCCGTCGCTCTTCACGCAGATGACGCCGCCGCCCGGCGCCGACGGCGGGCTCGCCAACGCGATCCTGGGCAGCATCCTCATGGCGGGCGCGGGCACGCTGATCGGCACGCCCGTGGGCATCCTCGCCGGGACTTATCTCGCCGAGTATGGCCAGCGCGGCTGGCTGGCACCCGCGACGCGCTTCATCAACGACGTGCTGCTCTCCGCGCCGTCGATCGTGATCGGCCTCTTCGTGTATGCCGTGTACGTCGCGCAGGCGAAGCATTTCTCCGGCTGGGCGGGGAGCCTGGCGCTCGCGATCCTCGTGGTCCCCGTCGTGGTGCGCACCACCGACGACATGCTGAAGCTCGTGCCCAACAGCCTGCGCGAAGCCGCGGCCGCGCTCGGCGCCCCGACCTGGAAGATCGTGACGCTGGTGTCGTACCGCGCGGCCCGCGCCGGCATCGTGACCGGCGTGCTGCTCGCGATCGCGCGCATCACCGGCGAGACCGCCCCGCTGCTCTTCACCGCGCTCAACAACCAGTTCTGGTCCACCGACATGAACCGGCCGATGGCCAACCTGCCGGTCGTGATCTTCCAGTTCGCGATGAGCCCGTACGACGACTGGCACCGCCTCGCATGGGGCGGCGCGGCGTTGATCACGCTCCTCGTGCTCGGCATCAACATCTCCGCCCGCGCGCTTTTCAGGAAAGGCTGAATGAACGCCGTCCTCGAAAAAGTCCCCGAGCCGAAGGCCGCGCCCAAGCTCGACGTGCGCAACCTCGACTTCCACTACGGCGCGTTCCATGCGCTCAAGCGCGTGAGCCTCGAGATCCCGGCCAACCGCGTGACCGC
>JANPHA010000294.1:0-2400 GCA_031424255.1 Burkholderiales bacterium
TGATGGGCGTGGCCCTGGTGATGCTGCTGGCGCTGTGGCTTCTGCTCACGCGCACGCGCATCGGCCTGGTGATCCAGGCCGCGTTGACGCATCCCGAGATGGCCGAGTCTCTCGGCCACAACGTGCCGCGCGTGTTCATGCTCGTCTTCGGCGGCGGCTGCGCGCTGGCCGCGCTGGCCGGCGTGGTCGGCGGCATGACCTTTGTCACCGAACCGTCGATGGCCGCCATCGTCGGCTCGATCATCTTCGTCGTCGTCGTGGTCGGTGGCATGGGCTCGCTGGCCGGCGCCTTCGTCGGCTCCCTGGTCATCGGCCTGCTGCAGACCCTGCCGCTGACGATCGACAAGTCCTTCGTGCACGCCGCCGCCGCGATCGGCTGGCGCATCGCGCCGGGCGATCTGGCGTACCCGCTGGCCAAGGTCACCCTGGCCCAGGCGGCGCCGATCCTGCCTTACCTGCTCCTGGTGCTGATCCTGATCCTGCGGCCCAAGGGGCTGCTCGGTACGCGAGAAGACTGATGCCTCGCATCCACGAAGGTCGTCAGCACTATCACTTCAAGCCGTACAACATCGGCCGCGTGCTGCTGTGGTCGCTGTATGCGCTGGTGCTGGTGGTGGCGCCGCTGGTGTGGACCACGGGTTTCGCCCACACCATGCTGTCGCAGATGGGCATCGCGATCATCGCCTGCCTGGCCTACAACATTCTGTTCGGGCAGGGTGGCATGCTCAGCTTCGGCCATGCGGTGTACAGCGGCCTGGGCGCCTTCCTGGCGATGCACACGCTGAACCTGGTCAGTGCCGGCCGCTTGCCGCTGCCGGTCAGCCTGGTGCCCCTGGTCGGTGGCCTGGCCGGCCTCGGTTTTGCGGCGGCGCTGGGCTACGTCAGCACCAAGAAGTCGGGCACGACCTTCGCGATGATCACGCTGGGTATCGGCGAACTGGTCTGGTCGATGTCGCTGATGCTGCCCGAGTTCTTCGGCGGCGAGGGCGGCATCAGCGGAAACCGTGTCGTCGGCCCGGCGCGGCTGGGCATCAGCTTCGGGCCGCAGCTGCAGGTCTACTACCTGATCGCGGTCTATTGCTTCGTCTCGACCGCCGCGATGTTCGCCCTCACGCGCACCCCGCTCGGGCGCATGCTGAATGCCGTGCGCGACAACCCCGAGCGCGTCGAGTTCATCGGCTACAGCACCCAGCGCGTGCGCTTCCTGGTGTTCATGATCTCGGGCTTCTTCGCCGGCATCGCCGGCGGCCTGGGCGCGCTGAACTTCGAGATCGTGACCGCCGAGGTCGTCGGTGCCGGGCGCTCGGGGGCCTACCTGCTGTTCACCTTCCTCGGCGGCGCGGTCTTCTTCTTCGGCCCGATCATCGGCGCGGTGCTGATGGTGCTGTCCCTGGTGCTGCTGTCGGAGCTGACCCAGGCCTGGCTGCTCTACCTCGGCCTGGTCTTCGTCTTCATGGTCATGTACGCGCCCGGCGGCATCTCGAGCCTGATCATGATGAACCTGCGCCTGGCCGCCTTCGGCAAGCTGCGATTGCTGTGGACAGCCTACCTAGCCCTGGCCGGCACGGCCTTCGTCGTGCTGGTCGGCGCCGGCGCGATGATTGAGATGGTCTACCACCTCCAGCTCAACGGCGCGCTCGGTTCGGAGATGCGCTTCATGGGCGCGACCCTGAACGCCAAGGCCGCCGACACCTGGCTGGGTGCCGGGTTGGTGCTCGTCACCGGCCTGGGCCTGTTCGAGCTGACACGGCGCGAGTTCGTGCGCCAGTGGGGCACGATCCAGGAGGAGATCGAGAAAGAGATCAAGCGAAGGGAGGCTCTATGACCGTGCCGGCCCTCGAGTTGCGCGACGTCTGCAAGAGCTTTGGCAAGACCGAGATCATCCGTGGCACCAGCCTGGCGGTGAACGTCGGCGAGCGCGTCGCGATCATCGGCCCCAACGGCGCCGGCAAGAGCACCCTGTTCAACCTGATCAGCGGCCGCTTCGGCGCCACGTCGGGCGAGATCCTGCTCAACGGACAGCGCATCGACGGCCTGGCGCCCTACGAGATCAACCGCCTGGGGCTGGCGCGCAGCTTCCAGGTCAGCAACCTGTTCACGCGCCTGTCGGTGTTCGAGAACCTGCGCTGCGGCGTGCTCTGGTCGCTCGGCTACCGCTATGCGTTCTGGAAGTTCCTGAGCCGCCTCGACGACGCCAACGAGCGCGCCGAGCGATTGCTCGACATGCTGCACCTGGAACGCAAGCGCGACGTGCTGGCGATGAACCTCACCTACGCCGAGCAGCGCGCGCTCGAGATCGGCCTGACCATCGCCGGCGGCGCCGACGTGGTGCTGCTCGACGAGCCGACCGCCGGAATGAGCAAGAGCGAAACCGGCCGCTTCATCGAGCTGATCCGCGAA
>JANPHA010000295.1:0-3399 GCA_031424255.1 Burkholderiales bacterium
TGCTCCTGCGCGGCGCGAACAACCCGATGATGGCGGCGTGCTGGTTCGCGGTGGTGAAGGCGGGCGCCATCGCGGTGGCGACTATGCCGCTCTTGCGCGCCAAGGAGCTCACCGACATCGTCAACAAGGCCGAAGTCTCGCACGCGCTGTGCGACCTGCGGCTCGCCGGGGAGCTCGGCGCGGCGCAGGAGAATTGCCCGACGTTGCGCTCCGTGCGGCATTTCCACGATTCCTCGCCCGCGGGGCTCGAGGCGGCCATGGCGGGCAAGCCCTCGCATTTCCGCAACGCCGAGACCGCCGCCGACGACACGTGCCTCATCGCCTTCACCTCGGGCACGACCGGAAAACCCAAGGGGACGATGCACTTCCACCGCGACGTTGTCGCCGCGTGCGACTGCTGGCCCAAGTCCACGCTGCGGGCGATGCGCGATGACGTCTTCATCGGCAGCCCGCCCATCGCCTTCACCTTCGGTCTGGGCGGCATCCTCCTCTTTCCGATGCGAATCGGCGCCGCTACCGTCCTCATCGAGAAGGCGCCCCCCGACCTCCTGTTGGCGGCGATTGCTGAATTCCGCGCGACCGTGTGCTTCACCGTGCCCTCGTCGTACCGCGCCATGGCCGCGCAGGTGAAGGACCACGACATCGCGAGCCTGCGCAAATGCGTCTCCGCGGGCGAAGCGCTCCCGGCGGCCACGCGCAAGCTGTGGAAGGATGCGACCGGCATCGAGATCATCGACGGCATCGGCGCCACCGAGATGCTGCACATCTTCATCTCCGCCGACGAGGCGCACTCGCGCCCGGGCGCGACCGGGAAGCCCATCCCGGGCTACTCGGCCCGCGTGATGGACGACGAGGGCCAGGAGCTCCCGCCGAACCAGGTGGGCAAGCTTGCCGTGAAGGGCCCGACCGGCTGCCGCTACCTCGCCGACGAGCGCCAGCGCGACTACGTGAAGGGCGGCTGGAACTACACGGGCGACGCCTACCTCGTGGACGACGACGGCTACTTCGTCTACCAGGCGCGCACCGACGACATGATCATCTCGGCGGGCTACAACATCGCGGGGCCCGAGGTCGAGGGGGCGCTTCTCGCGCACCCCGACGTCGCGGAGTGCGCCGTGATCGGGACTCCCGACACCGAGCGTGGCGAGATCGTCTGCGCGTTCGTCGTCCTGCGCGAAGGCCGGACGGGATCGGCCAAGCTTGCGAAGGAATTGCAGGACTTCGTGAAGAGCACCATCGCGCCGTACAAATATCCGCGATCGCTCGAGTTCCGGGCGGAGCTCCCGCGCACCGAGACCGGCAAGCTGCAGCGCTTCAAGCTGCGAAAGGAGCGCTCATGAAGGTCCTCCAGCCTCCCGAGTGGATGCGTCCGCGCGGCTACTCCAACGGCATCGCCGCGCGCGGAACCGTGGTCTTCATCAGCGGCCAGGTCGGCTGGGACGCGCAATGCCGCTTCACGAGCGATGATTTCGCGGCGCAGGCGCGCCAGGCGCTCGCCAACATCGTCGCCATCCTCGCCGAAGCCGGGGGAAAACCCGAGCACATCGCGCGCATGACGTGGTATGTGACCGACAAGCGCGAATACGTCGCGGCATACCCGGCGATCGGCGACGCCTACCGCGAGATCATCGGCCGGCATTTCCCCGCGATGACGGCGGTGGAGGTCTCGGCGCTCATCGAGGACCGCGCCAGGGTCGAGATCGAGGCGACCGCGGTGATCCCCGACGCGGTGCGGTAGTTTCAACTACCATAACGCGACAGAAAAACAGGAGGAATCGCATGTCGCACCGCATCGCGCCCACCCTCGTCGCCGCCGCCGCCATTCTCCTCGCCGCGCTGCCTGCCCAGGCCGCGACCCTGCGCTGGGCCGCCGCCGGCGACATCTCGACGATGGACCCGCACGCGAACAACGAAGGCTTCACCAACGCGTACCACGATCACATCTACGAGCCGCTCGTCACGCGCGGCAAGGACCTGAAGGTCGTGCCCTCGCTCGCCGTCTCCTGGCAGCAGCTGAGCCCCACGGTCATGCGCTTCAAGCTGCGCCCCAACGTGAAATTCCACGACGGCTCGCCCTTCAACGCGGACGACGTGGTGTTCACCTTCCAGCGCGTGCTGTCGGACACGTCCAACTTCAAGCCCTACCTCGCCGGCGTGAAGGAGGCGAAGAAGGTCGACGACCTCACCGTCGACGTGATCACCGATGGGCCCGCTCCCGTGCTGATCGGCCAGCTCACCGAGGTGCGCATGATGAGCCGCCTGTGGTGCGCCAAGCACAACGTGCAGAAGCCGCAGGACTACAAGAACAAGGAAGAGACGTACGCGGTGCGCAATGCCAACGGCACCGGCCCCTACATCCTTCGCTCGCGCGACGCCGACGTGAAGACGGTGGCGGTGAAGAACTCCAACTGGTGGGGCAAGATCGAGGGCAACGTGGACGAGATCGTCTACACGCCCATCAAGCAGGATTCGACGCGGCTCGCGGCCCTCCTCTCCGGCGAGATCGACTTCATCCTCGACCCCTCGCCGCAGGACATCCCGCGCCTGAAGCAGGACGGCAAGATCAAGGTGATGGAGGGCATGGAGAACCGCACCATCTTCCTCGGCATGGACCAGTGGCGCGACGAGCTCCAGTACTCGGGCGTGAAGGGCAAGAACCCGTTCAAGGACAAGCGCGTGCGCGAGGCGATCCAGAACGCCATCGACGTGAACGCCTTGAAGACCCAGGTGATGCGCGGGCTCTCGGTGCCCACCGCGGTCATGTACGCGCCGCAGGTGGACGGCTACCCGAAGGAGCTCGACCGCGTGAAGGCGCCGGATCGCGCGCGCGCGAAGAAGCTGCTGGCCGAAGCGGGCTATCCGAACGGCTTCGACGTGACGCTCGATTGCCCCAACAACCGCTACGTGAACGACGAGAAGCTGTGCGTGGCGATCGCGGCGATGCTGGCGCAGGTGAACGTGAAGGTGAAGGTGAACACCATGCCGCGCGCGACCTACTTCCCGAAGATCCAGAACTTCGACTCGAGCTTCTACATGCTGGGATGGGGCGTGCCGACGTTCGACTCGCAGTACGCGCTGCAGAGCCTCCTGCGTACCCTGGTGCCCAAGACCGCCGATGGCGACTACAACCTGGGCCGCTACTCCAACCCGCAGATCGACGCGCTGGTGGACAAGCTGAAGACCGAGGTCGATGTCGCCAAGCGCGCCGCCATCGCGCGTGAGATCACGCAGATCCACCTGACGGACGTGGGCCACATCCCGCTGCACCACCAGGTGATTCCGTGGGCGATGAAGTCGAACGTCACCGTGGTGCACCGCGCCGACAACCGGCTGACGGTGAAGTGGGTGAGGATCTCTTGATCGGAACTTGGATCCCGGCCTTCGCCGGGATGACAACCC
>JANPHA010000296.1:0-1760 GCA_031424255.1 Burkholderiales bacterium
CATGCGGGTCCGCTTCCAGCGCTCGAACCCGCGCTTCGCGCTTTCCACCGCGCGGTCCACGTCGCGCCTGTCAGAGAGCGGGAACTTTCCTATCAGGTCGCCGCGATCAGCCGGGTTGCGGTTGTCGAAATACTCGCCCGACTCGGGAGCGACCCATTTGCCGGCAATGAAGTTGTTGAATTTTTTCATCTCGATCCGTTGATAGTCCGTAGGTGAGCATCGCCTCCCGCCTCCCGCCTTCCGCCTTCCGCCTTCCGCCTTCCGCTTACGCCTTCCGCTTCCCGCTTCCCGCCTCTAGGTATGCTCGCGAGAGAGGGAATAGCGTTCGATCTTCTTGTAGAGGTTGGACCTCGGCATCTCCACTGCGCGCGCCGTCTCCGACACATTCCAGTCGAACTCGCGCAGCTTGTTGAGCAGGAACGCCCGCTCGGCCGCGTCCTTGAACTCCTCGAACGTTCGGCATTGAGTGAGCGTCGCCAGGCCCGCGTCGTCGAGCGCGCGTTGACCCGCCAGGCGGTCGATGTCGCGCGCCGAGATCTGACTGTCAGGAGCCAGGATGAGGAGGCGCTCCACGGTGTTCCGCAGCTCGCGCACGTTGCCGGGCCAGTCGAGTCCGGTCAAGCGCTCGAGCGCATCCTGTGTAAATGTGCGCGGCGGTATCCCCTCCCGCGCCGACAGCGTCGCGGCAAAGTACTGCGCCAGCATCGGTATGTCCTCGCGCCGCTCGCGGATGGGCGGCACGTGTATCGGCACGACGTTCAAGCGGTAATAAAGGTCTTCGCGGAATTTCCCTCCCGCGATCTCGTTCTCGAGAGTCTTGTTGGTCGCCGCAATTACCCGCACGTCCACGGAGATCGGCTTCGCCCCGCCGATGCGCATGATCACGTTGTCCTGGAGAACGCGCAGCACCTTTGCCTGCGCCGCAAGGCTCATGTCGCCGATCTCATCGAGGAAGAGCGTCCCCTTGTTGGCCTGCTCGAACTTTCCCGCGCGATCCGAGATCGCCCCCGTGAACGAGCCCTTCATGTGCCCAAACAGCTCGCTCTCGATCAGCTCTCCCGGGATCGCCGCGCAATTTACCTCGACGAAAGGCTTCTCGGCTCGCGGGGACATCCTGTGGAGCGCGCGGGCAACGAGCTCTTTTCCGGTTCCGTTCTCACCCGTGATCAGAACACGTGCGGGTGTTGCCGCGACCTTCTCGATCTTCTCCATCAGCATCCGCATCACCGGCGTCGTCCCAACCATCTCGAAGGGAGAGTCGATCGACTGCTTGAGCCTTGCGTTCTCTTCCTTGAGGTCGAGATGAGATAGAGCATTGCGCAGCATCACCAGGATGCGGTCGGTGTCGAGCGGCTTTTCCAGGATCTCGTACGCGCCCAGCTGCGTCGCCTCGACGGCCGTGCGAATAGTCGCGTGACCGCTGATCATCACCACCGTGGCGGTGGGATCGAGCTCTCTGATCTTCTTGAGCGCCTCCATGCCGTCCATGCCGGCCATCTTCACGTCCAGAAAGACGAGATGCGGTCGCCACTTCTGATACTCGGTTATTCCGTCCGTCGCATTCGGGACCGTATGAACCTCGTAGCCCTCGTACTCGAGAAGCTGCCCCAGCGCGGCGCGAATTCCCTGCTCATCGTCGATGACGAGAATCCTTCGGCTCACTTTACACTCTTGTAGAGCGTGATTTTCCCGTTGGCGATTCGCACATCTGAAATGTAAGAGGGCATCACCATCGGCAGGCCGTTCGGGGCAATGCCTGA
>JANPHA010000297.1:0-25319 GCA_031424255.1 Burkholderiales bacterium
CCTGCGAGTCAACGGAGCCTGGTTCGCAAAAAGCGAGTCCTGCCACGGCGCTCGCAATTGTCATCTCACCAATTTCGGGCGAGCACCTTTTTGCGAACCCCGTTGATTCGCGGGTAGCGAGGGAACCGGAGTGCCAGCGACGGCGTTCGAACCGGCCCTCGCGAGCGGGACGACCTTCCTCGGGCCAATCGAATCAAACCCTCTCCCGAGGCGGAGGGAGAATATCGCTTTAGAATGACGGCTGCGGGCTCCCCCGCGCCTCATGACCCCGCTTCCCTCCGAAATCCTCGCCGGCACGCTGGCTTCGGATCACCCGAAGCTCGCCGCGCTTGCCGCCACCATCGACAACCGCTCCGGCCAGGGACGGCCGTCGGAGCGCGAGCGCGCGTTGCTCGCCGACCTGCTCGAGCGCTCGCGCGAGCGCCATGCGCATCGCCTCGCGCGCCTGCCGCGGCCGCAATTTCCCGAGGACCTGCCGATCGCACAGCACCGCCAGAAGATCGCGGAACTGATCGCCAGCAATCCGGTGACGATCGTGTGCGGCGAGACCGGCTCGGGCAAGACCACGCAGATCCCGAAGATCTGCCTCACGCTCGGGCGCGGCGCCGCAGGTCTCATCGGCTGCACGCAGCCGCGGCGCATCGCGGCGCGCAGCCTCTCGCATCGCCTCGCGCACGAGCTGCCCGGGGCGCCCAAGGGGTTCGTCGGCCACAAGATCCGCTTCCAGGACATGACGCGACCCGAGACCATCGTCAAGGTGATGACCGATGGCGTGCTGCTCGCCGAGACGCATTCGGATCGCGAGCTGCGCGCCTACGACACGATCATCATCGACGAGGCGCACGAGCGCAGCTTGAACGTCGATTTCCTCCTCGGCTACGGGAAGCGCCTGGTGAAGCTGCGCCCCGAGCTCAAGGTCGTGGTGACCTCGGCCACCATCGACACCGAGCGCTTCTCGCAATTCTTCGATGGCGCCCCGGTGATCGAGGTGTCGGGCCGCACCTATCCCGTGGAGGTGCGCTACCGGCCCGAGTTCTTCGAGGTGGCCGACGAGGACGACGAGCCGGTCGACATGAACGAGGCGATCGCGAAGGCGGTGGACGAGCTCGCGCGCGCCGGGCGCGGCGGCGACATCCTCGTGTTCCTTCCCGGCGAGCGCGAGATCCGCGAGGCGGCCGAGGTGTTGCGCAAGCATCATCCCAGGGGCACCGAGATCCTGCCGCTCTTCTCGCGGCTCTCGGCCGAGGAGCAGGACCGCGTCTTCGAGCCTTCGGGGCAGCGCCGCATCGTGCTCGCGACCAACGTGGCGGAAACCTCGCTCACGGTGCCGGGCATCCACTACGTGATCGACACCGGGCTCGCGCGCGTGAAGCGCTACTCGCCGCGGCAGAAGATCGACCAGCTGCGCATCGAGCCGATCTCGCAGGCGGCCGCGCGCCAGCGCGCCGGGCGCTGCGGGCGGGTTGCGAGCGGCATCGCGATCCGCCTCTTCGCCGAGGAGGAATTCCTCGCGCGGCCCGAGTACACCACGCCGGAGATCCTGCGCACCTCGCTCGCCTCGGTGATCCTGCGCATGGCCGCACTCGAGCTCGGACCCATCGCGGAATTCCCGTTTATCGAGCCGCCGACCGCGCGCCAGATCGAGGACGGCTACCGGCTGCTGTTCGAGCTGGGCGCGATCGACGAGCAGCGCGACCTCACCCCGCTCGGGCACGAGCTCGCCCGCCTGCCGGTCGATCCGCGCATCGGCCGGCTGCTGCTCGCCTCGCGCGAATTCGATTGCCTCGCCGAGATGGTGATCATCGCCGCGGCGCTCTCGATCCCGGATCCGCGCGATCGCCCGCAGGCGCTGCGCGAAGCATCCGACCGCGCGCACGAGGAATTCCGCGACGACGCGTCGGATTTCAACCAGCTCGTCAACCTGTGGAAGTTCTTCGACGCCGAGTTCGCGCACAAGAAATCGAACCGCAAGCTCTTCGAGACCTGCCGCGAGCATTTCCTCTCGTACATCCGGATGCGCGAATGGCGCGACCTGGCCGGGCAGCTGCGCGAGATGGCCGCCGAGATGAAGATCCGCGAGAACAAGACGCCCGCCACGTACGAGCAGATGCACCGTGCCCTCCTGACCGGGCTCATCGGCAACGTCGGCATGAAGGCGCTCGACGGCGACCACTACCACGGCCCGCGCGGGCTGCAGTTCAACATCTGGCCGGGATCGGGGCTGAAGAAGAATCGGCCGCGCTGGGTGATGGCGGGCGAGCTGCAGGAGACGACGCGCGTCTATGCGCGCAACGTCGCGCGCGTCGAGCCCGAGTGGATCGAGAAGGCGGCCGCCCACCTGGTCGAGCGCGCCTTCGTGGAGCCCCACTGGGACAAGGCGCGCGGCGAGGTGGTCGCCTACGAGAATGTCTCGCTCTACGGCCTCACGCTGGTCGCGCGGCGCAAAGTGAGCTTCGGCCGGATCGATCCGCAGCGCGCTCGCGCGATCTTCATCGAGGGGGCGCTCGTGGCCGGCGAGTTCGAATCGGCGCATCCGTTCTGGGCGCACAACCGCAAGCTGGTCCAGGAGATCACCGATCTCGAGCATCGCGCGCGCCGGCCCGATGTGCTGGTGGACGACCAGGCGATCTTCGCGTTCTACGATGCGCGCCTCGCGAAGGACGTAAAGGACGCCCGCACGTTCGACACGTGGTATCGCGGAGCGAGCGGGCAGGATCCGAAGCTGCTCTTCCTCGCGCGCACCGATCTCATGCGCCACGGCGCGGAATCGGTGACCGAGGAGCTCTTCCCGCGGCAGGTGAAGATCGGCGAGGCGACGTTTGCGCTCGCCTACCGCTTCGAGCCCGGGCACCCGATGGACGGCGTCACGATGAACGTGCCGCTCGCTTTGTTGAACCAGGTCGACGACGCCACCGTCGACTGGCTCGTGCCCGGGATGATCCGCGAGAAGGTGGGCTGGATCATGAAGTCGCTGCCCAAGCGCATCCGCACGCAGCTCGTGCCGGTGCCCGAACACGTCACGCGTTTCCTCGAGCAGGTGAAGCCCGCGGAGCGGCTGGTGAAGGAGGAGGTGCTCGCCTATGCCGCGCGCGTCGCGGGCGAGCGCCTCGACGACGGCATCTGGTCGAAGGAGGATTCACCCGCGCACCTCACGATGAACGTGCGGGTGGTCGACGAGGCGAAGCGCGAGCTCGCGATGGGCCGCGACCTGCCCGGGCTGCGCAAGCGCCTTGGCGAAGCGGCGAGCCTCACGCTCGCCAGGGCGCAGCCCGGCATGGAGCGCGAGGGCATCACGTCGTGGGATTTCGGCGAGCTTCCCGAGCAGGTGACGTTCCGCCGCGGCAACCAGACGCTCACCGGCTATCCCGCGCTCGCGCAGGAAGAGGGCAACTCGGTCGCCATTCGCCTGCTCGACACCCGCGAGAAGGCCGACGAAGCGCATCGGGAAGGCGTCAAGCGCCTGCTCTCGCTCGAGCTGAAGGAGCCGCTAAGATCCCTCGAGCGCGGCCTGCCGGGCTTCACCGCGCTGGCACTCCGGTTCGGCACCACGATTCCCGCCGACAAGCTCAAGGCCGATCTCATCGAGGCGATCGTCGACCGCGCGTTCATCGGCGAGGACGCGGCGCCGCGCACGCCCAAGGCATTCGACGAGCAGAAGAAGCGCGCGAAGACACGCCTGCCCGCTGTGACGGAGGGCGCGGCGCGCTACGCGAACGCGATCGGGGAGGCGACGCAGCAATTCCTGCAGGCGCTCTCGCAGAATGCGTCGCTTGGCCGGGTCGCGCAGGAAGTGAAGGCGAATCGCGAGCGCCTCGTCTACCCCGGCTTCCTCGCGCGCACGCCGTGGGAGCGCCTCGAGCACCTGCCACGCTACCTCAAGGGCTACGCGCTGCGCCTCGAGAAGTACCGCGCCAACGCCGAGCGCGACCTGAAGCACACGGCCACGGTCAACACGCTCTGGAACAACTACGAGAACCGGCAGAAGGCCGATCGCGACGCCGGGCGCCACGATGCGCGGCTCGAGGAATTCCGCTGGCTGATCGAGGAGCTGCGGGTCTCGCTCTTCGCGCAGGAGCTGCGCACGCCGGTGCCGGTTTCCGCGAAGCGATTGCAGAAGTTCTGGGAAGAGCACCTGCGGTGAAGGTCCGAGGAAGGTCG
Source organism: Burkholderiales bacterium (assembly GCA_031424255.1). Lineage (GTDB taxonomy): Bacteria > Pseudomonadota > Gammaproteobacteria > Burkholderiales > Usitatibacteraceae > Usitatibacter. Next base: position 4,159 of record JANPHA010000297.1, read on the forward strand.
TCCGCGTCGCGAGGGCCGGTTCGAACGCCGTCGCTCGCGCTCCGGTTCCCACGCGCCCGGGACGACCTTCCTCGGCCAATCGCTAGCCCATCACTCAAGTGCGCGCACTGTCGAAGCTGCCTGCGATGGAGGGATGCGGACGCGAAGCGAGGAACGGGCGGGATGGGGAGATCGTGGAGGGCGCCGAGCTGACCCGCAACTGACGCTGGGGTTCGACCGCAAAAAGCGAGTCCTGCCCCAGTGCCTCTTCTCCTTGCAACACGAAATTCAGGCGAGCACCTTTTTGCGGTCGTGCGTCATTTGCGGGAAGCGAGGGTCACCGGCGCAGCGAGCGCCGGCGCTCTCCCCGATCTTCCCATCCCGCCCGTTCCTCTCGGCGCGCACCCTCTCCCCGGATCTATCTGCCGCGCAGCAGTCCGAGTACGCTGCGCGCGAGGCGCACGAACACAAGCACGCGGCCCGCCAGGGCGACCCAGCGCGTCGCGCGCGAGCGCCCGGCGAGCAGCAGCCATCCGAAGAGCGCGCCTTTCGAGAGCGTGGTGGAGCGCATCGCCCCGAGCTCGTAACGCAGCTTCGCGCGGTAGAGGGTCGATTGCGCCAGCAGCAGCTCCTTGCGCAACGCGAGGTCGTCACGGGGCTCTTTCATTCACCGTCTCCCAGGCCCCTTCGCGACGGCGAGGGGCGCAGCGTCGAGAGGTCCTTGTCGAATTCCATCACGGTCGCCTCGAACGGGATGGGGCCGTCGCGAAGCCGGGCCTGCGCGCGCAGCAGCAGCCCGATCCCGATCGCGGCATAGACCAGCGCGAGGCCGCCCAACGCGAGCAGGGGATGCGTATCCCAGAATACCGCGGCCACGAACAGCGCGATGGCGACCAGCGTGGCGCCGAGGAACAACAGGGCGACGCCGACGATGACCAACAGGCCGAGCGCGCGCCGCGTCTCCTCGCGCAGCTCCACGCCCACGAGCGCGATGCGCGTACGCACGAGCGCGAGGAACGTCGCGCCCAGGCTGCGGATCGATCCCGTGGGGGTGCGGGCGCCGGGCGTTTCCATCGCGCTAGCGGCGGCTGATCAGCAGGCCGACGAGCACGCCGACCGCGGCGGCAACCCCGATCGCCTGCCACGGATTCTCGTGCACATAGTCGTCGGTCGCGCGCGCCGCGGCGGTGGTCCTTTCGACCGCGGCCTGCTGGAGCTCGCGCAGGCGCTCGCGCGTGGCCTCCAGGTTCGCCTGCACGCTCGCGCGCAGCGCATCGGTCTTCTCGCCGCCGACGGTCGCGAGCGACGAGAGAAGCTGCTCGGTATCGCCCACCAGCTGGTTGAAATCTTCCAGCAGCTTGTCGCGCGATGATGAGACGCTCTTGGATCTGGCCATGGGTGATTCTCCTTGGTGGCGCCGCCCGGACGATCCCGGACAACGGTTAAAATCGGTGCATGAACGACATCGCTTCCCGCCTTCACGTCGCCGCGCGCATGGCGCACATCGAGCCGTTCGAGGTGATGGAGATCCAGACCCTCGCCCGGCAGCTCGAGGCGCAGGGGCGCGATGTCATCCACCTGGAGATCGGCGAGCCTGATTTTCGCACACCCGGTCCGGTGGTCGCCGCGGCCAAGCGTGCGCTCGATGCCCAGCCCATGTTCTATACCTCGGCGCTCGGATTGCCCCCCTTGCGCGAGGCGATCTCGAATTTCTATCGTACGCGCTACCGGGTCGAGGTGCCCGCCAGCCGCATCATCGTGACCGCGGGCTCGAGCGGCGCGCTGTTGCTCGCCTTCGGCGTGCTCCTCGACCCCGACGACGAGGTGTTGCTCGCCGATCCGGGCTATCCCTGCAATCGCCATTTCATCCGGACGCTGGGCGGCATTCCTCGTCCGATCGCGGTGGGCGCCGAGAGTCGCTACCAGCTGACACCCGATCTCGCGCGCCGGCACTGGGGCGCGAAGACGCGCATCGCGATGGTGGCGAGCCCCGCGAATCCGACCGGGACGCTGGTGACGCCCGAGGAGGTCCATGGGCTCGCCGCCCTCGCGCGCGAGAAAGGCGGCGCGCTGGTGATGGACGAGATCTACCACGGCCTCACCTACGGCATCGACGCGCGCACCGCCGCCGAGGAGGGCGAGGACGTGCTGGTGGTGAACAGTTTCTCGAAATATTTCCAGATGACCGGATGGCGCCTGGGCTGGCTCGTGGCGCCCCCGCACCTGGTGCGCAAGATCGAGACGCTCGCGCAGAACCTGTTCATCTCGCCCTCCACGCTCGCCCAGCATGCGGCGCTCGCGTGCTTTGCCGCGGAGACGCTCGAGATTCTCGAGGAGCGCCGCGCCGAGCTCGACGCGCGCCGCCGCTACCTGATCCCCGCGCTCGAAGGCCTTGGCCTCGAGGTGCCGGTGGTGCCGCAGGGCGCTTTCTACATCTACACCGACTGCTCCGCCGTCGCCGACGACAGCTTCGCGCTCGCGCGCCGCATCCTCACCGAGGCGCACGTCGCGGTGACGCCGGGGAAGGATTTCGGCGCCAACCATCCGGAGCGCCATCTGCGCATCGCCTACACCCAGCCGGTTGCGCGCCTCGAGGAGGCGGTCGCGCGCATCGCCCGGCTCCTGCGCACCGCAGGATGAGCGCGTCAGGATGAAGCGCCTGCTGATGATCGAGGTCCATATCGCCGCGCTGATCCCGCTCTTCGCGGTGATCATGTCGCGCGGCCTGGGCCACTGACGCGCTTCATGCAGATCTCGCGACGCGCGTTTTTTCCGCGGGCTGCCGGCTACCTGCTGATCGTGTTTTTCGTGGCCGCGTATACGGCCGGCTACGCGTGGAGCACGCCGCACACCGACACCGCCGACGAGCTGCTGCGCGCCTACGAGATCCGCCATGCGCTCGCCTACCCGGTCGAAGGGCCGTTTCTGGGCGGCGCCCTGCACCTCGGCCCGGTGTGGTTCTACCTCGTCGCACTTCCGCTGTGGATCTCGGAATCGTGGCTCGCGGCCGCGCTCTTCATCGGGTTTGTCTGCAGCCTCAAGTTTCCGCTCGCGTACCTGTGCGGGCGCCGGCTGGTCGATCGCGATTTCGGCGTGCTCTGGGCCGCGGCGATGTTCGTTCCCGGCTGGACCAGCCTCGAGCCGTTGCTCTTCCTCAATCCCAACGCGGTCGGGGCGGCGATGCTGCTGCCGATCGCGATTGCGCTGCGCGCGCTGGACGGCCCCATGCACGCCGGCATCTTCGGCGCGCTGGGACTTGCGTTCGCGCTCGCCATTCACGTGCATCCCACGTCCGCGCCGGTGCTGCTGCTGGGGCCGATGCTGCTCTGGATCCATCGCCGTCGCGTCGGGAAGCTGGCGGGCGCGGTCGTCGCCATGATCGCCGGATTCGTGCTGCCGTTCCTTCCCTATCTCGTGAGCCAAGTGCGCGGCGGATTTTCCGATTGGGGCAGCGCCAGCACCTACATGGCGCGGCAGGTCTCGCTCGCCAATGTCGTCAACGTGCCGTCGATCCTCTTCAACTATCTCTTCACCGGCTCGGCCGTGATCGCGGAATACCTGATGCGCTGGAACGCGATCGGCGCGTGGCTGCTGGGCGCGGCGCTCGGCGGCGTGGCGTTGACCTCGGCCGCCGCGGCGATCGATTTCCCCTCGGGGTCGCGGTCCCGCTCCCGACTCCCGGTGCTCGCGGGCGCGCTGCTGCTCTTCACCGCGTGGGTCGCATGCATGCGGCCGACGACGCCGTTCCAGTTCACCTACGTGCTCGGGCCTCCGGTTGCGGCGCTCGCGGCTGCCGGGCTCTGGAGCCTCGCGCGCGCCGCACCCTTGCGGCCGGTCGTGGCCCTCATCGTGGCGGCGCTCGTCGTCGTCAACTGCATCGCGATGCGTGCGATCGCGTTCGCCGTGCGCGATGGCGAGGGACAGTTGCCCGCGCGCGTGATGGACATCAAGGGCCCGGCGGCGGAGGTGATCCATCGCGATATCTGGTTCCCGGCGCTGCGCCACGGCGAGCTCGGCCGCGCGCTGTGCGCCCCTCCCGCGCCGGTGAGCCTGCACGGGCATCTCGCCTACATCGTGGACAAGGACCTGGGCCTGGACGCTCTCTTCGCCTGCGGCGATCGCGCGCGCCTGGTGCTGTCGGGGAGCGAAGGCGCCAGCCACATCGCGGGCATGACGCGGCCTTTCTGGCGCGCACTCGGCGCTTCGCCCCAATGCTGGATCGGCTCGCTCGGCATCGCCGCCGAGGCAACGCCGTTGCTGCCGGTGAAGGGCTTCGCGGTCGCCGACGGCTCCACGTACCTGCCGCGGCAATCGAGCGCGCCGCAGCCGGCGCAAGCGACACTCAAGGTCGGCGTGCCCGGCGCAAGCGCGGTGTTGGTGACCAACGTGCTCGGGGCCTACGAATATTTTCGCATCGTGTCGGTCGAAGCCGGGGGAAGCCCGGTATCGCCGCTGGCGCAGAACGACCGGTCCCTGCTGTTCAGGGCGCCGCCCGGGAGTGGCGATGTCGTAGACTGGACCTTCACCGTGCTCACGACCAACCCGCAAGCGGTAGATGTGGTCGCCATACGGGATCGTCCCGCGACGCAGTCCCGGTCGGTGGGAGAATGCGAGCCGGGACTCTAGAGGAAAGCCATGGGAAAACGCGAGGTCTCCAACGCGCTGCGGTTCGAGCGCGATTTCTCGGTCGAGGCGCGCGGCTCGCGCCAGGTGCTGCGCGCGACGCTGCGTATCGAGGCACCCATCGTCTTCGTGCCGCAGTTGCGGGCGCATGTGACCGACGCCTCGGGAAACGCCTTCGCCTCGAGCTCGGTGGAGACGTCGTATTTCAACTGGCTTCCGCGCGGCACCTATCGGCTCGAGATCCTGCTGCCCGGCGCGCTCGAGCCGGGCCGCTTCCACGTGGCTCTGGAGGCGCTGCACCGGCACGCGATGAGCGACGTGTCGGCGGAGAAGCTCGAGGGCGATTTCATCGCGGGCGCGCAGTCGGCCGGGGCAGGCGAGCCGCTGCAATGGATGGTCGAAGCCATTCCTCCTGCTGCCTCCATCCATTCGCTCAGCTGGAAGAAAGGGCACGCGGACTGGTTCTACCGGCATTTCGACCACGCCGCCGAGACCATCATCAGCTATCTCCTTGGAGACTCTCCGCTGCTGCGCGGACGCATCCTCGATGTCGGCTGCGGCGATGGCATCACCGATCTCGGCGTCGCCTTGAGGACCGGCTGCAGGGAATTGATCGGGGTCGAGCCGTTCAAGCAGTACGAGCGCCTGCCTGGAATCCTCAAGGAGAACAACATTCCGGCGGACATCATGCCGCCCAACCTGCGCTTCATGGCCGAGGATGCGAACTTCCTGCCGTTCCCCGACGACAGCTTCGACGTGGTGCTGTCGTGGGGCTCGATGGAGCACATCGCCGGCGGCTACCTGCAGGCGCTGCGCGAGGTGAAGCGGGTGCTGCGCCACGACGGTCTCTTCATGGCGGCTCCGGGGCTCTTCTATTCGAACATCGGACATCATCTCGACGAGTTCTCGAAGGAGCCGTTCTTCCACCTGAAGAAGACGCGCGAGGAGATCCGCGAGATGGTGCTCAACACGCCGCCCAAGTACATCGACCGCTCGGGCGAGTTCGCCTCCAACGAGCAGTACTGGCAGTGGTTCTGCGAGCTGAACCCGATCACGGTCGCGCGCTTCGAGCAGGAGCTGCGTGCGCTCGACTTCAGGCCGTGGCGGATCGCGCTGCGTACCGATGGCCTGGTCGAGTACACGCCGCAAATCGAGCACTATCCGATCCAGGACCTCGCCAACATCGAGCTGTACTCGTCGTGGATCAACCGGAAAAAGGTGCGCGCGTGAGCATGGTGGTGCTCACGTATCACTCGCACAACATCTCCGGCGACCAATACGCATCGAACGACCACCGCGCGCTCGCCTCGGACCTCGAGACGCTCACGCGGTGCGGCGCGCGCGTCGTCCCGCTCGAGAGCATCGCCGAGGCGGTGCGGTCGGGACGCGCGGCTGAAGATTGCGCCCCGCTTGTCGGCCTCACGTTCGACGACGGGCCGGTCTTCGATTTCGCCGATTTCGTCCACCCGCGCTTCGGAACGCAGCGCGGGTTCCTGAACATCCTGCGGGATTTCCAGCGCGCGAATCCCGGAGCGCAGCCGCAGCTTCACGCGACCAGCTTCGTGATCGCATCTCCCGACGCGCGGGCCGCGATGGAGCGCGCGCAAGACTGCGGCTACACCTACCTCGAGAATTGGCTCGGCGACCAATGGTGGTCCGAGGCGGCGGGGTCGGGACTGCTCGCGATCGGCAACCACAGCTGGGACCACGTCCACCACGCGGTCGAATCGCTGGCGATCGGCGCCCAGGCGCGCGACAACTTCGAGCTGGTCGACAATTATCGCGATGCCGACAGCGAGATTCGCCGCGCGGCGGAATTCATCAACGCGCGCGTCGGCGGCCGCTGCCGGATGTTCGCTTTTCCGTTCGGCCACACCAACGCGTACCTGGTCGGCGACTACCTGCCGAATCGCGCCTCCGAGCATCGCATGGCCGCCGCGTTCGGCGTGGGCGGACGGGCCGTCGCGGCGAACGATTCGGTCTGGAACATTCCGCGCCTGGTGTGTGGGCACGACTGGAAGAGCCCGCGCGAGCTCGAAGCGCTGCTCGCCCGCTGATCTAGAACGGTCCGATCGCCGCGATCCTCGCGATCAACGCCCGCTTCTCGTCCTCGGCAACCTGCTGGAACCACTTCACGATCAGGAATTCGTGGGCGGTGGGCTGGTAGCCCGCGCGCAGGTCGACCGCCAACGCCTTCGCGTCGCCGCAGTATCCGAACCAGGCCTTGCAGTCGTCGATCTCCTGCGCGGCCTTCGCCATCATCATCTGCGCGATGCCGCCTTTTTCCTGGCACTGCCTGAAGTGCTCCTTCGGCATGCGCCGATAGAAGTTCTTGCGCACGCACATCCCGCCTTCGAGATACACCTCGCCGTACTTGATCCAGTTGCAGAATCCGACGGTCTCGGTGTTGCCATCGGGCCACGCATACACCGCGACGTACTGCCGCCAGTTCTCCGGCGGGGTCGGAATGGAAAGGCCGGCGTCGTTCCGCGGCACGGGGAACGGGGCATTGAAGCTTTCGCGGAAGAGCTCCTCCGCGAACGGCCGGGCGTTCCCGGCATTGAAGATACGCAGGGCTTTGTCGATCGATTCCATCGGGGCGTCGCGGGTTGACGCCCCAGTCTAGCGGATGCCGGCCTCCGCGCAATCCCAGCGCATCTCCGCGGCCGGGATCGAGGCGCTCAGCACGGTCGCGTAGTCCGCCATCACGCGGAGCCGAAATCCCATGGCCTGCAGGATCTCGAGCATGCGCCGGTTCTGCGCCAGCACCTCGCCGCCGATGCGCTCGAAGCCTGCCGCGCGGGCCGCGCAGGCGATGCGGCGGATGAGTTGCGTGCCCACGCCGTGCCCCTGCGCGCGATCGGAGACCACGACCGCGAATTCGCAGTGGCGCGGCTCTTCGGTGGCGGCGAACTGCGCCATTCCGACCGCGACTTCCCGCCCCCGCGTGAGGCACACGGCGAGCAACGTCGCCGCGCGCCCGCTCTCGGGTCGCGTGATCCGTTCGAGCAGTTCTTGCGGAAGCTCGCGCATGCCGCTGAAGAAGCGCAGGTAGCGGCTGGTGCTGGACAGGCCCTGCACCAGCTCGCGGATGAGCGGAGCATCGTCGCGCGTCACCGCGCGGATCGTGACCTGCGAATCCTCTTGCGCACAGGGCGATCCCATGATCGTGGTCCTTCGGCAATCGTCTTGCCTGCACGATGCCCCGTCCCGCCGCGGCGATCAAACGCAATCGGCGCATGGCGAGCATGCGTCACGGGCATGCTGAGACGCGGCTGGCGCCCTTCCGGCACGAATTCCGTTCATACGAACAGGAGCGCCCGCATCGTGCGGGCGCCGTCACACGGGGAACGATCATGAAACGAATCGCCCTGCTCACTTTCCTGGCAGCCCTGTCGGCCGCACCCGCCCTGGCCGACTACGACGCCGCGATGGAAGCGAAGGAGGCCGCCCAGCGCAAAGCCGAGCAACGGGACGCGGCTCGGAAGAAAGCCGAGGCGGAGCGCATGCGCGCGAATGCCGCGGCGCAGTATCAGCGCTCGGCGATCGGCGCCGAGGCCAACGGCAAGTCCGACGCGGAGGTGAAGGTGCTCTACGACCGGAAGATGGCCGGCATCAACAAGCAGGCCGCGGAGGCCACGCGGATGACCCAGGGCGCGGGCAAGATCGACCCGGCGAACATGAACCTCGAGGACGCCCAGGCCCTCGCCCGCGAGATGGAAAAGAAATACGGCAAGGCGCAATAGCAGTCAGGAAAGGCTGAACGTCCCGCCCTTTTTCAGCGCGCGCTGGTAGGCGGGACGCGCGTGGATGCGCTCGAGCCAGGTGAGGAGCCGCGGGCGGCTCGCGTCGAGTCCGCCGCGCGCACGGGCGGCTTCCACCGGGAAGCTCATCTGGACATCGGCCGCGCTGAGCTCGTCGCCGGCGAACCATGCGCTTTTTTCCAGCTCGTCCTCCATGTAGTCGAGGTGCAGCGCCAACTGCGGCAGCACGAACGTGCTCTTCGCCTTGCGCGCGATGCCCTTCACGATCGGGCGAACGAAGAACGGCGCGCGTGCCTTCTCGATCCGGTCGAAGACCAGCTTGAGCAGCAGCGGCGGCATCGCCGAGCCCTCGGCGTAGTGCATCCAGTAGCGGTAGCGAAGCCGGTCCGCTGCGCCGATCGGGACCAGCCGGCCGCGGCCGTAGGTCTCCACCAGGTATTCGATGATCGCAGCCGACTCGGCCAGCACGTGCTCGCCATCGGTGACGATCGGCGCCTTGCCCAGCGGGTGGATCTTGCGCAGCTCGGGCGGGGCGAGCATCGTCTTCGGGTCGCGCTGGTAGCGTTGGATCTCGTAGTCGAGCCCGAGCTCCTCGAGGATCCACAGGATGCGCTGCGAGCGCGAGTTGTTGAGGTGGTGCAGGGTGATCATTCGATGGCGAGCTCGATCAGTTCGGCCTCGACATGGGGGCCGGCGACGATGAGGGACGCGACGCAGACCGGCAGCTTGAACCGTCGCGGGCCGGAGCTTCCCGGATTCACGAACAGCACGCCGTCGCGCATCTCGCGCGCCGGCCTGTGCGAGTGTCCCGCGACCACCACCTGGAAGCCGTCCGCGCGCGGATCGATGTCGAGCTCGGCGATGTCGTGGATCACGTAGATGAGCGCGTCGCCCGCATGCAGCACCTCGGTGTGCGCGACCTTCGAGGCCCACGACCCATTGTCGTTGTTGCCGCGCACCGCGGTCACCGGCGCGATCCTGCCGAGCTCTTCGAGGATCGCGGCGTCTCCGATGTCGCCGGCGTGCACGATGAAATCGCTGCCGCGCAGCGCCGCGAGGGCCTGCGGGCGCAGCAGTCCGTGGGTATCGGAAATCAGCCCGACCCTCATCGCGTCATCGCCCCGGTTGCCACTCGGCGTAGCGCGGCACCTCGCCTTCGTCGACGAGCCACGGCACGTCGTGCGAGGTCCAGATGTGATGGCTCGGGCGAAGTCCCGGATCGTCGTCGAGCGAGGCCACGCGCAGGATGTATCCGTGCTTGCGGCAGGTGATGCAATGGCAGTGGCTGAGCGGGCCCTCGATACGCGTCGCCTCAAAGGCGACCGCGCCGCAATGGCAGCTTCCGCGCATGCTCAGCGGCGGCCGGAATTGCGGATGTTCGGGTTCAGCCGGTCGATATCGGCCTTGACCTGCTCCTGGCTGCGCTCGTAGATCAGCTCGCGGCCCATGACGCTGCCGACGTATGCGAGCGCGTTGCGCGTCGGCGAGAGGTCGCACTTCACGCTGTGCACGCCCTCGCCGATCACCACCGAGATGCGCTCCGGGCGCTTGTTGAGCACGACGACCTCGAGGATCTGCCCGGTTTCGGTCTTCAGCTTGATCTTCTCGTCGTTCATGGGAGCCCCGGTTTCAAGGATGCGGAAGCTCCCATGGTACTGGCATCCGCCAGCTTCCTACGCCGCGTCCTTCATGCGGCCCGCGGCTGCGGCTGCACGACCGGGAAGCCCTTCGCTTCCCAGCGCGCGAATCCGCCTTCCATCTCGACCACGGGGTAGCCCTGCGCGAGCAGCTCGATCGCGGCCTCGGCGGCCATGTGGCAGGTCTCGTCGTAGCAATAGAGGATGTTGAGCTTGTCCTTCGCGAGGCCTTTGGGCTCGTGCCACTTGCCCTTGGGCAGGTTCACCGCGCCCGGCACGTGTCCCTTGCGATAGTCGCTCGGGAAGCGCACGTCGACGACGACCACGTCCTCGTGGCGATCGATGATGCCGGTGAGCTCGTGCGGACCGGTGGTGAAAGCGATCCTGCGTTCGAAGTGGCGCTGGGCTTGCTCGATGTCGTAGTTCATTTGCGGCTCCTGGGTGGTTGGGTGACGGTTCCCATCCTAGGAGCTCGCGGGGCTTGGATCAGCCGCGTGGGCGGCATATGATTGTTCACGGAAACGAGCTAATCCATGGACAACCTCACCGACATCGGGGTCTTCGTGCGCATCGTGGAGCGCGGCAGCTTCACGCTCGCGGCCGACGACCTGTCGCTTTCGCGCGCGGTGGTGAGCAAGTACCTCTCGCGCCTCGAGGAGCGCCTCGGCGCGCGGCTGCTCAACCGCACGACACGCCGGCTCTCGCTCACCGAGGCGGGCGCGGCGCTCTTCGAGGCGAGCCGCGGCGCGATCGAGCGCATCGAGGAGGCCGAGGCCGCGGTCGCGCAATTCCAGTCGGAGCCGCGCGGGCGGCTGCGCGTGAGCGCTCCGATGTCGTTCGGCATCCTCCATCTCGGAGCGGCGATCGCGGACTTCGCGCTCTCCTGCCCCAAGGTCACGCTCGACATCCGCCTCGACGACCGCTTCGTGAACCTGGTCGAGGAGGGATTCGACGTGGCGGTTCGCATCGGCGTGCTGAGCGATTCGTCGCTCGTCGCGCGCAAGCTCGGATCGACGCGCGTGCTGGTGTGCGCCTCGCCGGAATACCTGGCGCAGCGCGGCGAGCCCGAGACGCCCGAGGACCTCGCGGCCCACGACTGCCTGATCTACGCCTACCTCGCCAACGCGAACGTGTGGCGCTTCACCGCGCCCGAGGGCCGCGAGATCCCGGTCGCCGTGACCGGGAATTTCCGCATCAACAACGGCATCGTGCTCGCCGAGGCCGCCGTGGCCGGGCGCGGCATCCTGATGACGCCGAGCTTCTACGTGGCGCCGATGCTGCGCGAACGGCGCTTGAAGCGCATCCTCGCGCGCTATAAATTGCCGGAGCTGGGGATCTACGCCGTGTATCCTCAACGCAGCCACGTGCCCCCGAAGGTGCGGGCGTTCGTCGATTTCCTGGTGCAGCGGTTCGGAAGGAAACCCGAATGGGAGAGGTTCTAGCGGCATGCCGATCCAGGAGCTGAACCACTACAACCTGCGCGGCTCCCGCGAGGTGCTCGATCGCATTCGCGACTGGTACCGCGACGTGTTGAAGCTTTCGCCGGGCGAGCGCCCGGCGTTTCGCAACTTCGGCTACTGGCTCTACGCGAACGGCAGGCCGATCCTGCACCTGAGCGAGGAGGAATCGGGCGAGAGCCATCCGGCGCCCGGCGCGGGTACGTTCGACCACGTGGCATTCACCTGCACCGACTTTCCCTCGATGAGCGCGCACCTCGATGCTCTCGGCCTCGCCTATCGCGTGGTGGACGTGCCGCTCACGCGCCAACGCCAGATCTTCCTGAAGGATCCCGCCGGCAACGGGGTCGAGCTCAACTTCGAGCTCCCATGAGCTCGGCGCGCGCGGGCGAGCATCGCAAGCGCGCTGTCCGGGCGGGCCTGGTCTATGTCACCGACGCGTTCGCCGGGATTCGCCGCCGGCGCGCGGGCAGCGGCTGGATCTACTTCGCTCCCAACGGAGCGCGCATCCGCGATCCCGACAAGCGCCAGCGCCTGAATTCGCTCGCGATCCCGCCGGCCTGGACCGACGTGTGGATCTGCCCGGACCCGAACGGCCACATCCAGGCGACGGCGCGCGATGCGCGCGGCCGCAAGCAATACCGCTATCACTCCTCCTACCGCGAGGCCTGCGACCGCTCCAAGTTCCGGCGCATGCTCGAGTTCAGCGAGATCCTTCCGCGGCTGCGCGAGCGCGTCGAGCGCGACCTGCGGGCACCCGACCTGAGCCGCCGCCAGCTGCTCGCCACCGTGCTCCGCCTGCTCGACCGCACGCTGATCCGCGTGGGCAACGACGAGTACGCGCGCGAGAACTAGTCGTTCGGGCTGACCACGCTGCGCCGCCGCCACGTGCAAGTCGACGGTTCCTCCCTGCGCTTCAGCTTCCGGGGAAAAAGCGGCGTCGACCACGACGTCGCGATCACCGACAAGCGCCTCGCGCAGATCATCCAGCGCTGCCAGGACCTGCCGGGCCGCGAGCTCTTCCAGTACCTCGATTCCCACGGCAAGCGCCAATCGATCTCCTCCGACGATGTGAACGCGCACCTGAAGGAGATCTCCGGGCGCGACGTCACCGCCAAGGACTTTCGCACCTGGGGCGGCACGATGCACGCGGCGGTGGCGCTGCGCGCCATGGGCCCTGCGGCGAGCAAGCGCGAGGCCGACCGCAACATCATCCGCGCGATCGACGAGGTGTCGGGCGTGCTCGGCAACACGCGCACCGTGTGCCGCAAGTATTACGTGCATCCCGCGATCCTCGAGGCCTACTACCTCGGCCGCACCATCCCGCACTCCACCCCCGAGCCCCATGCCCCGGTCGCGCGCCGCAGCCGTGGCGCCGCCCTGAGGCGCGAAGAGCTGGCGGTGCTGCAGTTCCTCCAGGACGAGGCGAGTGCTTCGTGATCCCGCCTCACAGGGATTTGCGTGAATTTTCCGCTAAAGCGATGACCAATCCGCCGTATTGAGGGCGCGCGCGGGAGCGTAACTTGGCGTTCGTCAACCCGGAGAAAGCCCATGTCCATGTCCCTCGCCAAGATCGTCGTCCCTTCCTTCCTCGCCGGAGTCGCCCTCATGGTCGTGATCGGAGCCGTCCACGGTGGCGTGCCGTTCGCCGCCGATGACGCGGATCTCGCGGCCGCGCCCGAGGCGAAGGTTTCCGCGCCCGCCGCCGAGCCCACGCCCTACAGCGCCGACCATGGCCGCGTGTCGCGCGCCGCCGGCCCGGCCGAGGTGCCCGCCCCGACGTTCTGAGGCCTGGCCGGTCGCCATCCGGTCGCAATTCCGGGCGCGAGTCGCCTCGCGCTGAATACAAGTCCGCGCCCGGAAGCGGTATCCTGTCGGTTCCCCATCGATTGCGACCTACATGGCCAAACCAAACTACGCCTTCGCCAAACGCCAGAGAGAGCTTGCCAAGAAGCAGAAGAAGGAAGCCAAGCAGCAGCGCCGCAGCACCGAATCCCCCTCGCCCGAGGGCCAGCCGGCCGAAGGCCAGGCGCCCCCCGCGCCCGGCGAGGAAATCAAGCCCGGCTAGAATCAGCCCGGGCGGACCCACCCGGTAGCGCTCAAGTCCGCTTCCTTGCGCTTCACCAGGTGTGGATGCACCGGGCGGCGCGGCACGTTCGAGATGTCGTAGTTGAGCGCCGCGATCAGCAGGTGGCCGCCGATCAGCACCGGCAGCGCCGCCAGGACCACCGTTCCCGCGGTCGCGGGAATTCCGGTTGCGATGCTGCGGTACCAGTGCACGCCGCCGAAGATCGCCCCTCCCAGCAGCAGCGCGATTCCCATCAGGAACTGCACCGTGCCGGCGTTGAAGTCGCGCAGGAAATACCCATAGAAGAGCCGCTTCATCGTGCGCACGAAGTAAAGCTTCGGGAACGTGCGCGCCGCGTGGCTCACGCGCAGGTTGCTGCGCTCCGCGCCGTAGCGCGCCGGCATCGGCACGTCGACCACCACCGCGCGCAGCGTCGCCAGCCGGAACAGCATGTCGCTTTCGAAGAAGTAGTCCTTCGCGATCTTCTCCAGCGGCAGCGCGCGGCACACCGTCCCGTGCAGCGCGGTGTAGCCGTTGGTCGGGTCCATCACGTCCCAGTAGCCGCTCGCCATCTTGTTGACGAACGACAGGACCGCGTTGCCCACCAGCCGCATCGCGGGCATGCCGGCGACATTGTCGAGGTCGAAGAAGCGGTTGCCCTTGGCGTAGTCCGCGTGGCCGTCGACGAGCGGACGCACGATCGAGGGGATGCGCGCCGGATCCATCTGGCCGTCGCCATCGAGCTTCACCAGGATGTCCATGTCCTCGCCGAGCGCCTCGCGATAGCCGCGCATCGTCGCCCCGCCCACGCCGAGGTTGCGCTCGTTGCGGATCACGCGCACGCGCCCGTCCGCGCAGTTCTTGCGCACGTGCTCGCCGGTGTTCTGGGGGCAGGCGTCGTCGACCACGTAGATCGCGGCGACCTCGGGTCCGATGCCCTCGAGCACTCCGAGGATGTGGTCGCGCACGTTGAAGCACGGAATGACGACCGCGATCTGCAGCGGCCGCGGCACGAGGCTCGTCGACACCGCGCTCATCTCCAGGAAGCGACCGCGACTCCCGCGGCGATCAGCGCACCGCCGGCGAGATGCCGCCAATCGAGGGGCTCGTGCAGCACCAGCGCACCGAGCAGCGGCACCGCCACGAACGCGAACCCCATGAACGGATAGGCCACGTTGAGCGGGACGGTCTTGAGAACCCACACCCATAGCAGCGTGGCGAAGCCGTAGACCACGAGTGCGGCGAAGAGCCACGGATTGAACAGGTCGACGATCGCGCCCGACCCGCCCACCGCGCCACGCGCCGCCATCTTGAACAGGATCTGGCCGCAGGCGATCGCGAGCACGCTCGAGAGAGTGAGGCCGAGATGGGTCGCGTTCATCGCTGCTCCTTGGCGGGCGGATTCTGCTCGAGGTAGCGATCGTGGTAGACGAAGGCCCGCCGCGGCGCCGCGATGGAGATTGTGCCCATTTCCAGCGTCGCCGGAAACGCGCACTCGAATTCGATTCTCAGCACGCCCTCGTGGTTGATCGCCAGCGGCACGGTCGTGCCGACCGTCAGCGCGCGCATGCGCCCGTCCGGCTCGAGCGGGATGCGCACCACGCGGCCCGCGGCGAAGCGCGCCTCGTCGGGCTTGCGGTAGCGAAGCCGCATCGCCCCGCAACCGGCGTGTTCGGCCCCGGGCGCCACGGCGAGCTCGAGCGTCGTCATCGAATAGTCCCACGGATGGAACTTCGGCGCGTCGGTGACCGCGATCTCGAGCGCGGCGCCCGGAGCCAGCGCGAACGTGCCGGGCGCAGTACGCACGGCGTTCTCGAGGCGCAGGTCGCGGATCGCAGCCACTTCGCGCGACCAGAGGAGCTCCGTGGGCACGCGATCGACGCGCGGCGCTCCGGGGCCGGCATGCGCGAGTTGCGCGAGCCCCGCGGCGACTCCGATCGTGGCGGCGATCGCCGTGACGCCGAGGCGCGCGGCATCGCCCCAGCAGGCCGCGAGCCCGATCGCCGCGAGCAGCGTGAGCGGGATGTCGATCGCGCCGACGCTGTAGCGATGGTTGTAGAGCGCGAGCGCGTGCACCGCGAGCATGTAGGCGACGAGGGCCGCGAGCGACCCCACGACGCGCGATCGCCCCTGCAGCGTCACGGCGGCCGCCGCAAAGACCGCGAGCACGATCCGCCAGGCGCGCCACGACGCCACCGGCTCGCCCGCGGTCTGGGTCGAGGTGACGAACACGAACGCGATCGTCTTGCGCAGCAGCATCTCGGCGAGGACCGGCAGCGGGATGTCGCGCAGCTCCAGCAGCGCCGCCCCGCGCAGGATGCGCTCGCCCGCGAGACTCAGGTGGCTCATGTCGCGCGCCACCGCGCCGACGTCGTAGCTCATCCCGAAGTAGACCGGATCGTAGCCGTACACGAGCGGATCGATTCCCAGCCAGAGTGCCGCGCCCGCGCCGGTGGCGATCGCGGGAAAGCCGAACGCGAGCGCGTTGCGCACGATCCACGCCGCGCAGATCGCGAACGCGATGACGTGCATCGCGGCGAGGCGCTGCTCGATGCGGCGCTCGCCGGCGCTCGAGCGCCATGCGCGCCACGCGAACAGCACGGCCATCGCGGGCGCGAAGGACGCGGCCGCGGGGCGCGTGAGGGCCGCGAAGGCGAGGGCGATCGCGCCGAGCGCCACCCAGCCGCGCGATCCGCCGCGCGCGAGCTCCGCGACCGCGGCGATCCATGCCGCGAGGAAGAACATGAACGGCGGCTCCGTCAGCACGTCGGCGATGTACGGCCTCAACGTCGGCGAGATCGCGACCAGGAATGCCGCCAGCACGCCGGCGCGATTCGAGTGCGCGATGCGCGCGGCGTGGAAAGCGAGCGCGATGGTGAAGCAAAACAGGGCGACGTTCGCCCAGCGCACCGTCATCTCGCCCGCCCCGAGCAGCGCAGGGTAGATGAACGCGATCGGCGCCACCGTGAGCGAGTCGGGGCTGCGCAGGAATTCGACGCCCTCGGCGAGCAGGCGGCGCGCCATCGGCAGGTAGCTATGGAGCCCGTCGAAGCTCAGCGGATCGCGGATGCGTGGAGCCAGCAGCCACACCGCGAGCCCCATGGACGCCGCCAACGCGAGCAGGGAATCGCGTCCCGGTCGGGGGGCGGTCGAGCGGTCGGAGGACGTCATCGGGACGCCCATTCAACCACAACCGCGCGGCGCGACTCCTAGAGCCAGTACTGCCAGATGAGGGCGACCATTTCCTTGAGCCGCGTGGCGACGGGGCGCCGCTTCCAGGTCTCGAGCGAGATCGGATCCGACGCGGCCAGGTCCTTGTCGAACACGGCTTCCATCTGTGCCCCGAAAGCCTGGCCCAGGACAACCGCGTTGATCTCGTCGTTGTGCAGGAAGCTGCGCCGGTCGAGGTTGGTCGATCCGATCGTGGACCACACGCCGTCGATGAGCGCGGTCTTGCTGTGCAGCAGCGCCACCTGGCGCTCGTAGATCTTCACGCCGCCGCGCAGCAGATCGGCGTAGTAGGCGCGGCCCGCGTTGAACACCAGCCACGAGTCGCTCTTGCCCGGCAGAATGATCTTCACGTCCACGCCGCGCTGCACCGCCGCCTTCAGCGCGGCGAGCAGCTGCGGATCGGGGACGAAATACGCGTTGGTGAGATGCACGCGCGTCTCGGCGCTGCCGATGGCGGAGAGCAGCGTTGCGTAAAAGAGGCTTTCGGCATCGTCGGGGGAGCTGCCGATGGCGCGCACCACTTCGTTGCCCTGAGAGGCGAGTTGCGGAAGATACCTGCGCGGCGCGAGCGCCTTGCCCTTCTGCTTCTCCCAGGTCGCGAGAAAGAGCTTCTGGAATTCGGCGACGACCGGGCCTTCCATCTGCAGGTCGGTGTCGCGCCACGGCGCGCCGCCGTCGGGGCGCCCGCGCGATCGGCCCCCGGATGAGCCGCCCGAATAGACGCTGCTGATGTTGATGCCGCCGATGAAAGCCACGCGGCCGTCGACGATCAGGAGCTTGCGGTGGTCGCGCTGGTTCACTTCCCAGCCCTTGCGGGCGGTGAGCGGATTGACCGGGTTGAATTCGAGGATGCGCGCGCCGCTGTCGGCGAGGCGCTTGAAGAAATCCGCGGGCGTGCCGAGCGAGCCGACGGCGTCGTAGATCAGGTTCACCTGCACGCCCTGCGCCTGCTTGGCGACGAGCGCGTCGACGAAGCGGTTGCCGGCCTCGTCGTCTTCGATGATGTAGGTCTCCATGTTGATGTGGTCGGTCGCGCCGCGGATCGCGGCGAGCATCGCGCGATAGGTCGCGGGGCCGTCCTGCAGGAGCACGACCTTGTTGCCGACCACCAGCGGCGCCCCGACGATCGCCTCCTCGTGCTTGAGGTGGCGATCGAAGATGCCGGTCTCGTCGCCGCCGCGGCCCTCGATCCTCTCGAGGATCGCCTGGCTCTGCTTGGTCGAGAGCGCGCCGCGCGCGCCTTCGAGCTGCACCGGCTGCCTGGATTGGGCCGCCGCCTCCGGATCGATCGTCGGCAGCGAGGTGCAACCGGCCAGGGCAAGCACGGCGAAACCGAGGCAATTCGCGCGGCGGCTGCGGGCAAGGATCGTCATCGCTCGAGTGTAGGACGCGGCGCACCGGACAGTCTGTGCGGTGGGGAGCATAAGGTGTGTGCGCTCCCGGACACATCCGGCCGCAAAGTCATATACTGGTTGTGTGGCCAAGCCCGATATCACGAAAAACGGACTCCTCGCCGCACTGACGCCGGCGGAGGGCAGGCGTTTGCGTCAGTATCTCGAGCCGGTGACGATGGAGCTCGGGCACGTCATCTACGAGTCCGGACGGCGCACGGATTACGTATTTTTCCCCACCACCTGCATCGTCTCGCTGCTCTACGTGCTCGAGGACGGCGCCTCGGCGGAAATCGCGGTGGTCGGCCGGGACGGCATGGTCGGGATCTCGCTCTTCATGGGGGGCGAGACCACGCCCAGCCGCGCGGTGGTGCAAAGCGCGGGCGAGGCGCTGGCGTTGCCGGCCGGGATCCTCAAGGCGGAATTCGATCGCGGCGGCGGGCTACAGCACCTGCTGTTGCGCTATACCCAGGCGCTGATCACGCAGATGGCGCAGACCGCCGTGTGCAACCGCCACCACAGCGTCGACCAGCAGCTCTGCCGCTGGCTGCTCTTGAGCCTCGACCGGCTGCCCTCGGACGAGCTGGTCATGACCCAGGAGCTGATCGCCAACATGCTGGGCGTGCGGCGCGAAGGCGTGACCGCGGCGGCGGTGAAGTTGCAGGATGCCGGCGTCATCAACTATCGCCGCGGCCACATCACCGTGCTCGACCGCGCGAAGCTCGAGGCGCTGTCGTGCGAATGCTACGCGGTGGTCCGGCGGGAATGCGACCGCCTCTCGATGTACCCGACGGCGAAATGACCGGCACGTTATCCTTGGGGAGATGCAAGCCCCTTCGCTCGTCGCCGTAGGAATCTTCGCCCTCGTCGCATGGCGCCTGCACGCGCGCGTGAAGCGCCGGCCCACGCGCCGCTAGACGCCCGAGGCCGTCGCCACGGGCTCGATCGGATGGCGCTCGATCGGAATCCAGCCGTCGTGAATGCCGTGGCACGCGACCGCCGCGCCCTCGAAGGGGAGAAGCTCCGGGCGCTCTCCCCGGCATTTTTCGCGCGCGTGCGGACAGCGCGGATTGAACGTGCATCCGCCCGGCGGGTCGAGCGGGTTGGGCACCTCGCCCGCCACCGGCGTGCGCGCCTTGCCGGACATCGTGATGTCGGGAATCGCGCTTTCGAGCATCCGCGTGTAGGGATGCAGCGGCCGCTCGAACAGCGTCCTGGTCGCGGCGATCTCGACGATCCGCCCGAGGTACATCACGCCCACGCGGTTGGAGATATGCGAGACCACCGCGAGGTTGTGCGAGATGAAGAGGTAGGTGAGGCCGTGCTCGCGCTGCAGGTCCTTCATCAGGTTGAGGATCTGCGCCTGCACCGACACGTCGAGCGCGCTGGTGGGCTCGTCGCACACGAGGAATTCCGGGTTCGACGACAGCGCGCGCGCGATCGAGATGCGCTGGCGCTGGCCGCCGGAAAATTCGTGCGGGTACTTGTCGGCGTCCTGGGGCGCGAGGCCGACGTCGGTGAGGAGCTTGGCGACCCGCCCCCGGATCGCGGCGTCGTCCTTCAGCAGGCCGTGCGAGCGGATCGGCTCGGCGATGATCCGGCCCACGCTCCAGCGCGGGTTCAGGCTCGCGTACGGATCCTGGAAGATCATCTGGAAGCGCCGGCGCATCGCGAGCATGTCCTCGCGCCGCTCGATCGCGGCGAGGTCGACGCCGCCGAACAGGATCGAGCCGCGCGTCGGCGCGTAGAGCCCGCAGATGAGGCGCGCGACCGTGGACTTGCCGCAGCCCGATTCGCCCACCAGCGAGAGCGTCTCGCCGCGGTTGATCGTGAACGACACGCCGTCGACCGCCTTCAGCAGCGCGCGCGGCGATCGCTCGATCACGCGGTTCAACCAGGGGCGCGAGACGTCGAAATACTTGGCGAGGCCTTTGACTTCCAGGAGCGCTTCAGCCATGCACCGCCCCCTCGCTCCACTCCGGCCCGGCCTGCGGCGACTTGCGCTCCGGCGCATGCAGCCAGCACGCGGCGAGCGTCTTGTTGGCCTGCAGCAGCACCGGGCGCTCCACGCGGCAGCGGTCGAACACGCGCGGGCAGCGCGGGTTGAACGCGCAGCCCTTCGGGATCGCGTTCAGCCTTGGCATCGAGCCCTCGATCTGCGGCAGGCGCTCGACATCCTGTCCGACCGCGGGAATCGATCCCATCAGGCCCGTGGTGTAGGGATGCTGCGGATCGTGGATCACCTGCTGCACCGGGCCGATCTCGACGATGCGCCCGGCGTACATCACCGCGACGCGATCGGCGGTCTCGGCGATGACACCCATGTCGTGGGTGACCAGCATCACCGCGGTGCCGTGCTCGCGTCCGAGGCGTTTCAGCAGCTGGATGATCTGCGCCTGCACCGAGACGTCGAGCGCGGTGGTGGGTTCATCGGCGATGATGAGCTTCGGGCTCGCGCACAACGCGAGCGCGATCACCACGCGCTGGCGCATGCCGCCGGAGAACTGGTGCGGGTAGTGGTCGATGCGCCGCTCGGGCGCGGAGATCCCCACCTCGCCGAGCAGCTCGATCGCGCGCGCTCGCGCCTGCTGCGCGTTCATCGGCAGGTGCGTCTGGATCGTCTCGATCAGCTGGTGCCCGATCGAGTAGAGCGGGTTCAACGACGTGAGCGGATCCTGGAAGATCGCGCCGATCTGCCGCCCGCGGATCTTGCGCATCTGGTCGGGTGGCAGGTTGTCGATGCGCTGGCCGCAGAGCAGGATCTCGCCGCAGGCGATGCGCCCGGGCGGCTCGAGCAGCCCGATGATCGCCGCCCCGGTGATCGACTTGCCCGCGCCCGATTCGCCCACCACGCCCAGCACTTCGCCGGGCGCGATATCGAAGCTCACGTCGTCGATGGCCACCAGCGTGCCGCGCCGCGTGTTGAATTCGACGCGGAGGTTCCTGACTTCGAGGAGCGGCTTCGCGCTCATCGCAGCCTCGGATTGATCGCGTCCCGCAACCAATCCCCC
>JANPHA010000298.1:0-13308 GCA_031424255.1 Burkholderiales bacterium
CAGCGCGCGGCGCTCTCGGGAGCGCGCACCGAGATCGAATACCGGATGACGCGCGGTGACGGCGGCGAGATCCACGTGCGCCAGGTGTTCGACCCGATTCGCGATTCCGCCAACGCCAGGGGCAGGAGCCGCTGGTACAGCACGCTGCAGGACATCACCGAGCCCAAGCGCGCCGAGGCGGAAGTGCAGCGCCTCAACGTCGATCTCGAGCGGCGCGTCGGCGAGCGCACCTCCGAGCTCGAGGCCGCCAACCAGGAGCTCGAGGCGTTCGACTATTCGATTTCGCACGATCTGCGCGCGCCGCTGAACCGCATCGAGGGATTCAGCGCCATGCTCGGCGAGCAATACGGCGACAAGCTCGACGCGCGCGGCCGGGAGCTCCTGAAGCGCATTGCCGACGCCGGACAGGGCATGGGCCAGCTCGTCGCGGACCTCTTCTCGCTGTCCACCGTGTCGCGCGGGGAGCTCGCGCAGAGCACGGTCGACGTGGCCGCGCTCGCCGAATCGATCGTGTCGACGCTGCGCAGGGCGGAGCCGGATCGTGAAGTCGGGTTCACAACGCCCGCCGGCGGGCTCTGCGCCCGCGCAGATGCCGGCCTTCTGCGCGTCGTGCTCGAGAACCTGATCGGCAACGCGTGGAAGTTCACGCGGCGGCGCCCGGATGCGCGCATCGAGATGGCCTGCACGGAAAGCGGCGGCGAGCGCATCTTCTCGGTGCGCGACAATGGCGCCGGGTTCGACAGCGCCAGCGCGGAGAAGCTCTTCACGCCCTTCAAGCGGCTGCATTCGCAGGGCGAGTTCGAAGGCACCGGCATAGGCCTCGCGACCGTGCAGCGCATCATCCGCCGGCACGGCGGGCGCGTGTGGGCCGAATCGAAGGTCGATCAGGGTGCGACTTTCTTCTTCACTCTCGCCGCGAAGGCCATGGCATGACCCGGCGCGAGAATGCGAGCCGCTTACCCACACCATGAGCGGCGCCGCCAAGACCTCCGAACCGAAGCGGCCCGGCGCGGTACAGGTGCTCCTGGTCGAGGACTCGGAGGACGACGCGATGCTCATCAGCTACCGGCTCGAGCGCCACGACGAGCCGATCGAGACGACGCGCGTCGATACCGCGTTCGCGCTGCAGGCCGCGCTCGAGGCGAAGCGCTGGGACATCGTGATCAGCGACTATCACATGCCGCTGCTGAGCGGGCTGGTCGCGCTCGAGCTGGTCCGCAGGCATTCTCCCGACCTGCCCTTCATCCTCGTTTCCGCCGCCATCGGCGAGGACGTGGCGGTCGACGCGATGCGCTCCGGCGCCAACGACTATCTGATGAAGGACAAGCTCGCCCGCCTGCTGCCCGCGTTCCAGCGCGAGCTGCGCGCCTCGCGCCTGCGCCACGCGAGCATCGCAGAGCGCGACGCGCAGAAGGAGCGCATCGAGCACCTCGCGCACTATGATCCCACCACCGGCCTCGCCAACCGCGTCCTGTTCGAGGAGCGCCTGTGCGAGCTCGTCGGGCGCGCGCGCGAGAAGCGCGAGCGGCTCGCGGTGGTCGTCGTGCACCTCGACCGGCTCGGGACCGTCGCCGGCGTGATCGGCCGGCAAGCGGGCGACGAGCTCGTCGTGCAGGCCTCCGCGAGGCTCGCGAGCCTCGCGCAGGAAGCGGTGCGTATCGCGCGCATCGATGCCGACCGCTTCGCGATCGTGGTATCCGGCCTCGATCCGCAATGCCACGCCGTGCACGAGCTGCAGCAGAGAATGAAGGCCGCCTTCGACACGGCGTTCCTGCTTTCCGGTCGCGAATTCGGCCTCGACCCGTCGCTCGGGGTCGCGATCTATCCCGACGATGGTGCGAACGAGGTGATCGTGCTGCACAACGCCGAGGCCGCGTCGGCGCAGGCGCGCAACACCGGCATGGAGTGCCTTTTCTACGCGGAGCAGATGACCGCGAGCGCGGCCGAGAAGCTCGCGATGGAAGACCGCCTGCGCCACGCGCTCGAGCGCAACGAGTTCGTGCTGCATTACCAGCCCAAGGTCGACATCCGCGGCGGCAAGGTCGCGGGTGTCGAGGCGCTGATCCGCTGGAGGAGCGCCGAGCTGGGCCTGGTGTATCCGGCGCTCTTCATTCCGATCCTCGAGGAGACCGGCCTGATCCTCGAGGTCGGCGCGTGGGCCATGCGCGAGGCGGCGGCCGCTCATCGGCGCTGGCGCGAGCGCGGTCCCGATGCGCCGCGCGTCGCGGTGAATGTCTCGGTGAGCCAGCTCCACGATCCGGATTTCGTCGCGATCGTGAGGGCAGCCATCGGCGGGGAGTCGGCCGCTCCGCCGATCGACCTCGAGATCACCGAGAGCCTGCTGATGGCGGACGTCGAGCAGAGCATCGCCAAGCTCTCCGAGATCCGCGACCTCGGCGTGGGCATCTCGATCGACGATTTCGGCACCGGCTACTCGTCGCTCGCGTACCTCGCGAAGCTGCCGCTGGTGGCCGTCAAGATCGACCGGCTCTTCATCGCGGCCATGCTCGAGGATCCGGGCACGATGCGGCTGGTCGCGACGATGGTCGATCTCGCGCACTCGCTGCAGCTGAAGGTCGTCGCGGAAGGCGTCGAGTCGAAGGAGCAGGTGGCGGCGCTGCGCTCGCTCGGATGCGACGAGATCCAGGGCTATCTGGTGAGCGGCCCGGTTCCTTTCGACGACATGACCGCGCTCCTCGCCTCGGGCGATACGCTGCAGGCGCTCTTTCCCGCCGACGACGCGGGACCGGACTTCGTGCGCTTCCCGCGCGACCAGAACTCTGGCCTCCCGGATCCTTCCGCGGCGCGGCGCTTCGCGCGCATGCCGCCGGGGACGATCAGCTAGATCAGCTTGCCGTTCACGCGTTGCGGAATCCGCGCCGGATTGTCGTCGCGCAATTCGGCGGACAGGAGCGCCGTAGGCAGATCCTGGTAGCACACCGGCCGCAGGAAGCGCCGGATCGCGAGGCTGCCGACCGAGGTGCTGCGGCCATCGGAGGTCGCGGGGAACGGGCCGCCATGAACCATCGCGTGCCCGACCTCGACGCCGGTCGGCCAGCCATTGACGAGCACGCGCCCCGCCCTGCGCTCGAGCACCGGCATCAGGGCGCGCGCTTCCTCGAGGTCGGCATCGTCCATCTGCAGCGTGATCGTGAGCTGGCCCTCGAGGCTTTCGAGCACCGCGCGCACCGCGCGCGCATCCGGACAGCGCACGAGCAGGGACGAAGCCCCGAAGATCTCCTCCTTGAGCGCCGCTTCCTCGATGAAGCGCCCGGCATCGGTCGCGAAGAATCCGGGCTGTCCCTGGTTGGCACCGCTCGCGGCCTTGCCGCGCGCGAGGGTCGCGACTCCGGGATGCGATCCGAGCCGTTCCACGCCCTTCTCGTAGGCCTGGAAGATTCCGGGTGTCAGCATGGTCGATGCCGCGCAGCCGGCGAGTGCGGCGGTCGCGTTCTCGACGAACGCGTCGAGCCCCGGCCCTTCGCGCGCAATGACGAGGCCCGGGTTGGTGCAGAACTGTCCCGCGCCCATCGTGAGCGACGCGGCAAAGCCCTCGGCGATGCGCTTTGCGCGCGCGGCGAGTGCCGCGGGCAGCACGATCACCGGGTTGATGCTGCTCATTTCCGCGTACACGGGGATCGGCTCCTCGCGCCCGGAGGCGATGCGCACGAGCGCGAGGCCGCCGGCGCGCGAGCCGGTGAATCCCACCGCCTTGATGCGCGGATCGGCGACGAGTGCACCGCCCAACCAGTTGCCGACGCCGAAGAGCAGCGCGAACACCCCTTCGGGCAAGCCGCAATCGGCTACCGCCGTTTGCACCGCGCGGCCGACGAGCTCCGACGTGCCCGGGTGGGCGGGGTGCGCTTTCACGACCACGGGACATCCGGCAGCGAGCGCCGAGACGGTGTCGCCGCCCGCCACCGAGAACGCCAGCGGAAAGTTGCTCGCGCCGAACACCGCGACCGGCCCCAGCGGAACATGGCGCAGCCGCAGGTCGGAGCGCGGCAGGGGCGTGCGTTCGGGTTGCGCGGGATCGATGCGCGCTTCGAGCCAGCTGCCTTCGCGCACGACCTCGGCGAAGAGCCGCAGCTGCCCGACCGTGCGCGCGCGCTCGCCCTCGATGCGCCCGCGTGCGAGCCCGGTCTCGGCGACGGCGCGCTCGATCAGCGTGTCTCCCAGCCCGAGGATACGGGTCGCGATCGCCTCGAGGAAACGGGCGCGTGCATCGAGGTTCGTCGCGCGGTACGGATCGAACGCGGCCCAGGCGAGCGCGCAGGCGCGCTCGAGATCGGCGGCGCTGGCACTGCCGTAGGAAGGCTCGATCTCCGCGCCCGAGGCCGGGTTGATCGCGCGGAAAAGCGATTGATCGCCGCGCACCGCTTGGGCTCCAATGAGCATCTCGCCGGTCAGCATCGCTTCTCTCCTCACTTGCCCCAACGCAACACCATCGGATCGAGGCGGCGCGCGGTCTCGAGCAGTCCCGAGCGCGTCGCGGGATGCATCGCCGGATAGGGACGGCGCGGAGCGTCGCAGGCGATCACGCCGCCCTCCTTCATCAGTGTCTTGGCCGCGAGCAGCCCGCTCTGGCGGTTCTCGTAGTTGATGAGCGGCAGCCAGCGCTGGTAGGCGCAGAGGGCATCTTCCCGCCGGCCCGCGGCGTGCGCGTCGACGATCTCGCGAATGCCGTCGGCGTAGGCGCCGCCGGTCATCGCGCCGGTGGCTCCGGCGTCGAGATCGGGGATCAGCGTGATCGCCTCCTCGCCGTCCCACGGGCCCTCGACCGCATCGCCGCCGAGGCGGATCAGCTCGCGCAGCTTCGAGGCCGCGCCCGCGGTCTCGATCTTGAAGTACGCGATGTTCTCGATCTCTTTGGCCATGCGCGCGAGGAAGGCCGCGGTGAGCGTGGTGCCGCTCGCGGGCGCGTCCTGGATCATGACCGGGATTTCGAGCGCGTCGGAAAGCTCGGCGAAGAATTCGTACGACTTCTCCTCCGGCACGCGGAAGGTGGCGCCGTGATACGGCGGCATCACCATCACCATCGAGGCACCCATCTCCTGCGCCCGTCGGCTGCGCGCCGCACAGACCTGGGTGCTGAAGTGGGTGGTGGTGACGATCACCGGGACGCGGCCGCGCACGTGCTCGAGCATCGTGCGGGTCAGCACCTCGCGCTCGTCGTCGGAAAGCACGAACTGCTCGGAGAAGTTGGCGAGGATGCACAGGCCGTTGGAGCCGGCGTCGATCATGAAATCGACGCAGCGCTTCTGGCTGGCGAGGTCGAGCTCGCCGCCCTCGGTGAAGGTGGTCGGCACGACCGGGAAGACGCCGCGGTAGCGCGCTTTCCTGGCGGATGCCGGTTGCGGAGATTTCGTCGGGAGAGTTGTCGTCGCATTCATGTGATCACGCTCAGTTGCCAGGGTACGAATTCGTTTTGTCCATATCCGTGCAGCTCGCTGCGCGAGCGCTTGCCGGACGCGGTGTCGAGCAGCATCTGGAAGAGCCTCGCGCCGAGCTCATCGATGGTGGCGCCACCGTCGAGCACGTCGCCGCAGTTCAGGTCCATGTCGTCGGATTGCCGCACCCAGAGCGCGGTGTTGGTGGCGAGCTTCACCGACGGCGAAGGCGCGCATCCGTAGGCCGAGCCGCGGCCGGTGGTGAAGCAGATCATGTTGGCGCCGCCGGCCACCTGCCCGGTGGCCGAGATCGGGTCGTAGCCGGGCGTATCCATGAACACCAGGCCATGCGCGCGCACCGGCTGCGCGTATTCGTAAACGTCCACGAGGTTGGTCGAGCCGCCCTTCGCGATGCCGCCGAGCGATTTCTCCAGCACGGTCGTGAGCCCGCCCGCCTTGTTGCCCGCGGACGGGTTGTTGTTCATCTCGGCGCCGTTGCGCTCGCAATACTCCTGCCACCACTGGATGCGGTCCACCAGCTTCTTGCCGACTTCCGGCGTGACCGCGCGGCGCGTCAGCAGGTGCTCGGCGCCGTAGATCTCGGGCGTCTCGGACAGGATCGCAGTCCCGCCATGGCGCACCAGCAGGTCGACCGCGGCGCCGAGCACCGGGTTGGCCGAGATGCCGGAATAGCCATCCGAGCCGCCGCATTGCAGGCCGATCACGAGGTGGCTCGCCGGCACCGGCTCGCGCTTCACCTGGTTCGCGTCGGGCAACATCTGCTTCACCAGCTCGATGCCCTTGGCGATCGTCTTGGTGGTGCCACCCGTGTCCTGGATCGTGAAGGTCTGCAGGTTCGCGCTGACCTTGAGACCTTGCGTGGCGAGCAATCCCGGGATCTGGTTCGTCTCGCAGCCCAATCCGATCAGCAGCACGCTGGCGAAATTGGGATGGCACGCATAGCCGCCGAGCGTGCGACGCAGGATCGCGAGACCCTCGCCGTCGGGGTCGACCGCGCAGCCGACTCCATGGGTGAGCGCGATGACGCCGTCCACGTTCGGATACCCGGCGAGCATTTCGGGATGGATGTCGCGGCGGAAATGATCGGCGATCGCGCGCGCCACCGTGGCCGAGCAGTTCACCGAGGTGAGGATGCCGATGTAGTTGCGCGTGGCCACACGCCCGTCGGCGCGCACGATGCCCTCGAACGTGGCGGGCTCGAGCGCCCTGTCGGTGGGCCGCGCCTCGGCGCTGTACGCATAGTCGCGCGCGAACGCGTCGCCGATCGTGAGGTTGTGCGTGTGCACGTGCTGCCCGGGCTGGATCGGCTTGGCTGCGAACCCGATGATCTGCCCGTAGCGGCGCACCGGCGCGCCCGCGGCGATCGCGCGCGTGGCCATCTTGTGGCCCGGCGGGATGAGGCCCGCCACGCTCACCTTCTCCTGGGCGATGTACGCGCCCGACACCAGCTGGTCGAGCGAGATGACGACATCGTCGTCGCGGTGCAGGCGGATCACGCGCGGTCCCGCGGGAACCGCGGCGGGGTGCTCGATCGCGTCTTCTTCGACTGGGGACAACATGGGATGGGCTCCTCGATTACTTCAGCATCTCTTCGGGCAGCGACATGCCGAAGTGGCGCTTGTAGATCTCGTTGAACTTGCCGTTCTTCAGGTTGGTCTTGACCCAGCCGTCGACCCACGCCTTGAGCGCGGTGTCGTCCTTGCGCAGCCCTACGCCGTACGGGTACGCCTTCATCGTGAACTTGGGCTCGATGTCTCGGGTCGGATTGGCCTTCTTCACCGCGGGGATCACGCTCGGGGCCGCGGCGAGGTAGTCCTGCTGCCCGGTCGACACCGCCGTGTTGGTGGTCGCGTCGTCCTCGTAGCGCACGATGTTCACACCCGGGATCTCCTTCACGCCCTTGGTGAGCTCCTGGTCGCTGGTCGTGCCGCGCGTGACCGCGATCGTCTTGCCGCTGAGGTCGTTGAAGCTCTTCAACGTCGCCTTCGCGGGGCCGGCCACCACCACCGGCACCACGCCGTAGGGCTCGGAGAAATTGATCACCTTCTTGCGCTCGTCGGTGATCGAGAACGACGCCATCACGATGTCGGCCTTCTTGGTGAGCAGGAACGGCACGCGGTTGGGGCCGCTCACGGGAACGATCTCGAGCTCGACGCCCAGGTCCTTCGCGAGCATGCGCGCGGCCTCGACGTCGGAGCCGGCCTGCTGCGCCTGCGCGTCGAGCATGCCGTAGGGCGGAGCGCCGATGTCGACCGCGATCAGGATCTTCTTGCGCTGCTTGATCGTGTCGAGCGTGTCGGCCGACGCGGCGGCCGGTATCGCGAGCGCGACGGTCGTGGCCAGGAGGCCGAGTGTTCTGACGATGGACTTCATTGCAATATCTCCTCGGGACGGTGGTGTGGGCGGGTGTTTTTGCGCTGCGTTCTTCTCAGAGCCCGGCGCCGACGAACTGGCGCAGCTCCGGGGTGCTGGGTTGCTTGAGGATGTCGGCGGAGCCGTTCTCGCGCACGACCCCCTGGTGCATGAAGACGATCTGGTCGGCCACGTTGCGCGCGAACGCCATCTCGTGCGTGACCAGCAGCATCGTCATGCCGCCGCCGGCCAGCCCCTCGATCACGCGCAGCACCTCTCCGGTGAGCTCCGGATCGAGCGCGGAGGTGACCTCGTCGAACAGCATCACCTTGGGCTGCATCGCGAGCGAGCGCGCGATCGCGACGCGTTGTTGCTGGCCGCCCGACAGCTGTTCCGGGTAGTAGCCGGCGCGGTCGGCGAGGCCGACCTGCTGCAGCACGTGCGCGGCCAGCTCGCGCGCCTCGGACTTGCCCAGCCCCTTCACCTTGCGCGGCGCGAGCATCACGTTCTCCTCCGCGGTGAGGTGGGGAAACAGGTTGTAGCTCTGGAAGACGATCCCGACTTCCTTGCGCAGCTCGGCGAGATCGATGTTGCCTTCGTGCATCTTGCGGCCGCAGACGTGCAGCTCGCCCGCCGTCACGCTCTCCAGGCCGTTCACGCAGCGCAGCGCCGTGCTCTTGCCCGAGCCGCTGCGCCCGATGAGCGCCACCACCTCGCCGCTCCTCACGGAGAAGCTCACGCCCTTGAGGATCTCGACCGCGCCGAACGATTTCCTCAGGTTCCTGAAACGCACCATCTCTTCCATGACCTTCTCCTCAGGGGGCGGGGGGCACATCGACGTGCTTGGTCCGGCTCAGGCGTTTCTCCAGCCGGTATGAGAGCGACGAAAGCGGGTAGCAGATCGCGAAATAGAGCAGCGCCGCGACGGTGAAGACGACGAACGGCTTGAACGTCGAGTTGTTCACCACGCGCGCCGAGTACGTGAGGTCGAAGAACCCGATCACGACCGCGTACGACGAATTCTTGACGATCTGCACCATGAAGCCGACCGTCGGCGCCACCGCGATGCGCGCGGCCTGCGGCAGGATCACGAACACCGCGCGTTGCAGCGGGCTCATCGCGAGGCATTCGGCCGCCTCCCACTGGGTGCGCGGCACCGCCTGGATGCAGGCCTTCCAGATCTCGCCGAGGTAGGCGCTCGAGTACAGCGTCATCGCCGCACCCGCCGCCACCAGCGCCGGAAGGTCGAAGCCCGCGATGCTGATGCCGAAGTAGACGATGAACATGAGGACGGGCAGCGGGATGCCCTGCATCAGCTGGACGTAACCGCCGGTGGCCGCGCGCAGCACCCGGCCGCCGCGGGCGCGGGCGAGCGCCAGCGGCAAGCCGACCAGCGCGCCGCCGATGAATCCCATTCCCGCCAGCACCAGCGTCCATCCCGCGCCCTTGAGGATGAAGAGCAGCTGCTCCGCCGTCAGTCCGAAGAACATGGCTCTTCTCCTCGCCTCAGAGTGCCGTACGCAGCTTGCGCCGGCGGGTGAACGCGAACCCGCCGATGGCGAGCATGGTGAGGCGCAGCATCCACGACAGCACCAGGTAGATCGCGGCGATCACGAGGTAGATCTCGAAGCCGCGGAAGGTCTCGGACTGGATGCTGTAGCCGATGGCGGTGAGCTCCTCGGCGGAGATCTGCGACATGATCGATGTGGCCAGCATCATCAGCACGAACTGGCTCACGAGCGCGGGATACATGCGCTCGATCGCCTGCGGCAGGACCACCTGGAGGAGCACGTGGCGGCGCGTGAGGCCGAGGCACGACGCCGCCTCGAGTTGCCCCTTGTTCACCGACTCGATGCCGGCGCGGATGATCTCCGTGGTGTAGGCCGACACGTTGATGGTGAGCGCGATGATGGCGGCGGCGAGCGCCGGGATTCGCACCTGCAGCGCCGCCAGGCCGAAGAAGAGCCAGAAGGCCTGGATCACGAGCGGCGTGTTGCGGATCACGTCCACGTACCAGGTGACCGCCTTGCGGGCCCACGGCTGGCCTTGCGTGCGCACCACCGCAAGGACCGTCCCCAACAGGAAGCCGAACACGATGGTCGCCACCGACATCCGCAGCGTGAGGGCGACGCCGTCGAGCAGGTCGCGCCAGTGGTTCGCCAGGAAGCTGAAATCGAAGTCGTAGCCCATCGTTTCTCCTCGGTGTGCATCACTTTTCTTGGATTTATTTGATCGCCACTATAGGGGCGGGTCCGCAGCCTGTCGAACGAATTCTTTCTATAATGTGATCACCAAAACGACTATCCCCCCTACCCCTGGAGGCAGGCGCAATGACCCTGACCGTGAACGCGATGCTGAGCCGCCTGCGGTTGAAGCAGATGGGCCTGGTGATCGCGCTGGACCAGCAACGCTCGCTGCGCAAGGCGGCGGCCGAGCTCGCGATGACGCAGTCCGCCGCGAGCAAGGCGCTGGCGGAGATCGAGGGAATATTGGGGGGAACGCTGTTCGAGCGCTCGCGCGTGGGCATCGTGCCGAATGCGCTCGGCCGCTGCGTGATCCGCTACGCGTGGCTGCTGCGTGCCGACGTGGACGCGATGTGGCAGGAAGTCTCGGACATCCGCCTCGGGCACAGCGGGCGGTTGTCGGTCGGCGCGATCATGGGAGCCGTGCCACGCACCCTCACCGATGCGATCGCGCGGTTGCGCGAGGAAGAGCCGGAGATCTCGATCGAGATCGTCGAGGATACGAGCCAGCGCCTGCTGCAGCTGCTCGACCAGGGGCAGCTCGAGGTCGCCATCGCCCGCACGGTGGTGAGCGCCCGGCCCGCGCTCTATCGCTACGTCGAGCTCGCCGACGAGCCGCTCAGCGTGGCCGCGGGACCCGAGCACCTGCTCGCGCGCGCGCGCAAGGTCACGCTGAAGGACCTGCAGTCCTGCAACTGGATCGCCTACCCGAGCCGCATGCCGCTGCGCGCGCTGCTCGAGCGCGAGATGACCGATGCCGGCATGACGCCGCCGACCAACTTCATCGAGACCTCGTCGACGTTCGCGACCGCGACGCTCCTGCGCCGAAGCGCCGACCTGGTGGCGCTGCTGCCGCGCGATGTGTGCGAGTTCTTCAGCGCGCAGAAGCTGCTGCGCACGTTGCCGATCGAGCTCAAGTCGCGCACGCAGCCTTTCGGCATCGTGACGCGCGCGGGCGGGCGTCTCTCGGCCGTCGGCCAGCGCTTCGTCGACCTGCTGCTAGCGGCGCAGCGGCTGCGCTGAGCGGCGCGGCGACGCGACGAAAGAGCGCGCGACCTTGCCCAGCCAATGCCACGACGCGATCAGGGCGGAGGCGATCGCCTCTCCGGTGTAGACGTCGCGCTCGGCACCGGCCAGGTGGACGTGCGAGCGCAGCGCGGAGTGCTGCGGGAAATCCTTGTCGAGACTCATGACGGCATCCTTGGAGAAGATCGTGCAACCGCCTTGTGGGCGCGATCCGAGTCTCCAAGGTAGCGGCGATGCTGCGATGCAGCAAACGAGTTGTTTTACTCCGACGGCGCAATTAATCTCGCGCTCGCGTCCTCGCTGTCGCGCCCGCACACGCGGGGCAAGCGCACGGTGAACCGGCTTCCGTGGCCCGGGCCGGCGCTGTGCGCCTCGACCTTTCCGCCGTGCTTCTCGACGAATTCGCGCACCAGGGACAGCCCGATGCCGAGCCCGCCTTCGGATCGGGTGATCGCCTGCGGGCCCTGGGCGAAGCGGCTGAAGAGGATCGGCATGAAGTCCGGCCCGATGCCGATGCCATTGTCGCTGACGGTGAACACGGCATCGGTGCCGTCGACGGAAACGTCGAGGTCGATCTGGCCGCCCGCGTCGGTGTACTTCGCCGCGTTGCTGAGCAGGTTTCCGAGAACCTGCGAGATGCGGGTCGGATCCGCGTCGATCCAGATCGGCTCGTCGGCAATGGTGATGCGCAGCCGATGGCCCTTTGCGTCGATCGCAGGCTGCACCGTCTCCACGGCCTCGGAGACCAGCTTGCGCACCTCGACCCGCTCGATCCTGAGCTCCACGCGTCCGCGCGCGATCCGCGACACATCGAGGAGGTCGTCGAGAAGCCGTGCCATCTTCTGCACCTGCCGCTCGACGATGCGCTCGGCCGCCTGCCGTTGCGCCACGCTGGTCGCCTCGTGCTGGAAGATCGAAACGGCGCTCAGGATCGGCGCCAGCGGATTGCGCAACTCGTGGGCGAGAATCGCGAGGAACTCGTCCTTGCGGCGCTGCTCTTCGCGCTGCGCGGTGATGTCGCGCGCGATCTTGGACGCGCCGATCACTTTTCCCGCCCGGTTTCTCACCGGCGATACCGTGATCGAGACGTGCACGAGCCGGCCGTCCTTCCTCATTCGAATGGTCTCGAAATGATCGATGCGCTCGCCCGCTTGGATCTTGCCGAGGATGTAGGTTTCCTCGCTCTGCAGGTGGGGCGGGATGATGCGCAGCAACGGCACGCCGATCATCTCCTCGGCCGTGTAGCCGAAGAGCCGCGTCGCCGCGGCGTTCCACGAGAACACCCGGCCGTCGAGGCCCTTGCTGATGATCGCGTCGTCCGACGAATCGACGACGGCGCCGAGCCACGCACGCGTCTCAACGTAGTCGCCGAGCTCGCGCTCGGCCTGCGCGAGGCGTTCCTCGACGCGCATGCGCGACTCTACTTCGCGTTGCAGCGCATGCGAGTCGGGGTGTTCCTGGGCGCCCATCGGCAGTCCTTCGCGGGGGATATCAGGAACATAGACCATTGCAGGGCG
Organism: Burkholderiales bacterium; assembly: GCA_031424255.1. GTDB lineage: Bacteria > Pseudomonadota > Gammaproteobacteria > Burkholderiales > Usitatibacteraceae > Usitatibacter. The sequence goes on from JANPHA010000298.1 coordinate 12,550, forward strand.
CGCTGCTGTAGGCCGAGTCTTACAGCCCCGATGGCGGGCATTGGTGCTTTCTCGTCGCGCTCGGCGGCACGCGATCTCGGAAAACGGCCGGTTGATTCACTAAACAAAACAACCTCGCCCTTCGCGGCCGCCTTTCTCGCTGCAGCGCAGCATGAAAATCCCCGCCAAAGGCCTTGCATTGTTTAGCGATTGAGAGAATGCTAAACACGCTTCGCAAAACGTCCGCTGCCCCGATCGAATCCTGGAGGAGGAGAAGGTCATGAATACGCTCGTCGCTCGCGCCGTCACGCTCGCCGTGGCGGCAATGCTGGCCCTCGTGGGCACCGCCCACGCGCAGAACAAGCAACTGACACTTTGCTGGGCCGCGTGGGACCCCGCCAACGCGCTGGTCGAGCTTTCGAAGGACTTCACCGCCAAGACCGGCATCGCGATGAAGTTCGAGTTCGTCCCGTGGCCGAATTTCGCCGACCGCATGCTGAACGAGCTCAACTCGAAGGGAAAGCTGTGCGACCTGATGATCGGCGACAGCCAGTGGATCGGAGGCGCGGCGGAGAGCGGGCATTACGTGAAGCTGAACGACTTCTTCGCCAAGGAAGGCATCAAGATGAGCGACTTCATGCCGGCGACGGTGCTGGGGTACTCGGAATGGCCGAAGCACACGCCGAACTACTGGGCGTTGCCGGCGATGGGCGATTCGGTCGGCTGGACCTACCGCAAGGACTGGTTCAACCGTCCCGAGATCAAGACGGAATTCAAGAA
>JANPHA010000299.1:0-1629 GCA_031424255.1 Burkholderiales bacterium
CGTGCGATACCACCACTGGCGCCGCCGGCAGCCGCCGCACCAGATGCTGCAGCGCCACCAGCTGCGCGGCATCGAGCACCCGAGCCACGTCAGGCGACGAATCCCCCGTCGTCCCGTTCACGATCTGCTCCTCCTCGGCCCGCGACGGATAGCCCACGCTCAGCGAGAACATGAACCGGTCGAGCTGCGCCTCAGGAAGGGGATATGTCCCCTCCTGCTCGATCGGGTTCTGCGTCGCCAGCACGAAGAAGGGCTCGGGCAGCGCGTGCGTGGTCCCGCTCGACGTCACCGTGTGTTCCTGCATGCTCTGCAGCAGTGCGGCCTGCGTCTTCGGCGGGGCGCGGTTGATCTCGTCGGCGAGCACGATGTTCGCGAACACTGGACCGCGGGCGAAGGTGAACGCGCGCCGGCCACTCGTCTCGTCGAGGATCTCGGTGCCGGTGATGTCCCCCGGCATCAGGTCGGGGGTGAACTGCACCCGCGAGAACCTGAGGTCGAGCGCCTCGGCCACCGTCCGCACCAGCAGCGTCTTCGCCAGCCCGGGCACCCCCACCAGCAGCGCATGGCCCCCGGCGAGAAGGGCAGCGACGAGGTTGTCCACGGTCTCGTGCTGCCCGACGATGCGCTGCGCGATCTGGGTCGAGAGCTCGCGGCGGGCCTGGGCCAGCCGCGCCAGCAACTCGAGATCGGCCGAGTCCGACCGCGTCGCGTCACGCGCGTGCACGCGGTCGGCCGGCAACGTCAGGGAAGGGTGAACTCGGCCCGCTGCTCGAGCGGATAGTTCGAGCTCGCCAGCGTCGCGATCACCGTGAACCGGCCGTGCCTGCCCTCCGGGCTCCAGCTGTCCTCGTAGACGCTCGCGTCGTCGCTGCCTAACGGCCTGGTCAGGAGCGCCGAGGTGAACATCCGCGTCCGGCTCCAGCGCCACACTTCGGTGCCGGCCGAGTCGAGGACAGCGAAGTCGTGCGTCTGCGAGTTCGGGAAGTCGAGCTCTAGACCTTTCACGCTCGCGTTGGTGACGGCGAAGGCGAACTTCACTTCGTCGGCGACTTCGACGCCGAGGTTGGCGACGAGCGGGGCGGAGAGGGGCGCGTGCTTCTGCCTAACGGTGCGGGCGGTGGCGGCGGCGGGTGACTCGGAGGAGCGGGTGCGGGGGCCGCAGGCGAAGGCGACGAGGCCGCAGGCGAACAGGCTGACGATGACGCGGGTCTTCATTTCGAGCTGAGCGGGCTGAGCGTGCGCGGATGGGGCGGAACGGCGCGCGAGCAACCGGCGGAAGCTCACAATTCGTCCACGCCCATGTTATATGCCCAGAGACGAATAGTCAACGCGAGCGTCACGGCGTAAGTGGAAGTCGGCCAGCGACTTGGTAGCGCTCGACCGGTCTTCGGGCTGTCTTCGGACGCCACGGCCGGGGAGCTTGTGAAATTTTTCTCAAGCCTCTACTTTTCGGGCTGCATGACGGACGGAAAAGGGAGACCAGGGGCCGGCGGCCAGCCGCCTGCCGCGAAGGGACCGGGCGGAGGCGCGTACGCCAACTTCGGCCTCCAGTTCGTCGTCGCGCTGCTCTTCTTTCTCTGGCTCGGGCAGTGGGTGGACCGGCGGCTCGGTACCGCGCCGGTCTTTCTG
>JANPHA010000300.1:0-43912 GCA_031424255.1 Burkholderiales bacterium
CGGCGTTTCGCCGCGGCGCGAGGTACGCAGGGTCCACAAGCGGAACCTGTCGAGATAGACGTAGATCGCCGGGGTCGTATAGAGCGTGAGGAGCTGGCTCACGAGCAGCCCGCCGACGATCGCGATGCCGAGCGGCCGGCGCAGCTCGGCGCCGTCACCGGTGCCGAGCGCCAGCGGGATGGCGCCCAGCATCGCCGCCATCGTCGTCATCATGATCGGGCGGAAGCGCAGCAGTGCGGCCTCGTAGATCGCCGCCCTGGTGTCGCGATGGCCCTCGCGCTCGCGCTGCAGCGCGAAGTCGATCATCAGGATCGCGTTCTTCTTCACGATGCCGATCAGCAGGATCACGCCGATCAACGCGATCAGCGTGAACTCGGTGTTGAAGAGCTTGAGCGCCAGCAGCGCGCCGACGCCGGCCGAGGGCAGCGTCGAGAGGATGGTGATCGGGTGGACGACGCTCTCGTAGAGGATCCCGAGCACGATATAGACGGTGAGGAGCGCGGCGAGGATCAGCCACGGCTGGTTGTCGAGACCCTGCTGGAAGAGCTTCGCCGTGCCCTCGAAGGAGGCGTAGATCGTGCTCGGCATGGCGATGCGCGCCATCGTGTCGCGGATGATCCCGGAAGCCTGGGACAGGGAGACGTTGGGCGCGAGGTTGAACGAGATCGTCGTGGCGGCGAACTGGCCCTGGTGGTTCACCGACAGCGCGGCGAGGGTGGGCTCGTAGCGGGAGATTTGCGACAAAGGCACCTGGCCCTTGCTCGGGGAGAGCACGTAGATCTGCTCCAGCGTCTTCGGGCTCTGCCACCATTCGGGCGCGACCTCCATCACCACGCGGTACTGGTTGCGGTCCTGGTAGATCGTCGAGACCTGCGCCTGGCCGAAGGCGAGGTTCAGCGTCGAGTCGATCGCGCGCGGCGTGATGCCCAGGCGCGCGGCGGTGACGCGGTCGATCACGAGGGTCATCTGCAGGCCGCGGTCCTGCTGGTCGGAGCTCACGTCGGTCAGCTCGGGCACGTCGCGCAGCGCCGCCTCGAGCTTCGGCGCCCAGACGCGCAATTCGTTCAGATCGTCGCCGCGCAGCGTGAACTGGTTGCTCGCGTCGCTCTGGCGCCCGCCGCCGCGCAGGTCCTGGATCGGATTCAGGAACAGGTTGGCGCCCGGCTCCTGCAGCAGCTTGGGCCGCAGGCGCGTGAGGATCGCGTCGAGCGTCGCGCCGCGCTCCGCCCGGGGCTTGAGCGCGATGAACATCTGCGCCGAGTTGCGCTGGCCGCCGCCGGTGAACGCGGTCACGTTCTCCACCGCCGGGTCGGCCATGACGATCGCGGCGAGGCGGTCGAGCTTCTCGCGCATCGCCTGGAACGAGATCGACTGGTCGGCGCGCACCGAGCCGATGAGCCGGCCGGTGTCCTGCTGCGGGAAGAAGCCCTTGGGGATGTTCACGTACATGTAGACGTTGAGCGCCACGGTGGCGAAGAACACCAGCACCATGAGCCACGGGAAGCGCAGCGTCCACCGGAGGCTGCGGTCGTAGCCGCGGTGCAGGCCCTCGAAGGCGCGCTCGCTCCAGCGCGAGAAGCGGCTGGGCTTGTCCTCGCCCGCGCGGCGCAGCAGGCGCGAGCACATCATCGGCGTGGTGCTGAGCGACACCAGCAGCGAGATGCCGATCGCCACCGAGAGCGTGATGGCGAACTCGCGGAAGAGCCGTCCGATGATCCCGCCCATGAAGAGGATCGGGATGAAGACCGCGACCAGCGAGATGCTCATCGAGACGACGGTGAAGGAAACCTCGCGCGCGCCCTTCAACGCGGCCTCGAACGGGCGCATGCCCTCCTCGATGTGGCGCGCGACGTTCTCGAGCACCACGATCGCGTCGTCGACCACGAAGCCGGTGGCGATGATGAGCGCCATCAGCGAGAGGTTGTTCAGGCTGAAGCCGAGCAGGTACATCGCGGCGAAGGTGCCGATCAGCGAGATCGGGATCGCCACCGCCGGGATCAGCGTCGCGCGCCAGTTGCGCAGGAAGACGTACACCACGAGGATCACCAGCGCCACGGAGATCAGCAGCGTGCGCTCCACGTCGCGCAGCGAGGCGCGGATGGTGCTGGTGCGCTCCATCATCACCTGCAGGGCGACGCCCGCGGGAATGGAGGCCTCGAGCTCGGGCAGGATCGCGGTGATGCCGTCGACCACCTCGATGATGTTCGCGTCCGGCTGGCGGTTGATGATCATCAGCACCGCGGGCTTGCCGTTCGCCATGCCGTAGTTGCGGATGTCCTGGACGCCGTCGACCACGTCGCCCAGGTCGCCCAGGCGCACCGGGGCACCGTTGCGGTAGACCACGACGATCGGCTTGTACTCGGCCGCCTTCTTCGCCTGGTCGTTGGCCTGCACCTGCCACGACGTGAGGCCATCCTCGAGATAGCCCTTGGGGCGATTCGCGTTGGTCGTGGTGATGGCGTTGCGCACGTCCTCGAAGCCGATCGAGAGCTTGTTCAGCAGCGTGGGATTGAGCTCCACGCGCACCGCGGGCAGCGACCCGCCGCCCACGCTCACCTGGCCCACGCCCTTCATCTGCGAGATGCGCTGCGCGAGGTTGGTGGAGGCGATGTCGTACATCTCGCCGCGCGTGTAGCGATCGGACGTGAGCGCGATGATCATCACCGGCGCGTCGGCCGGGTTGAACTTGCGGTACGTGGGGTTGTTGGGAAGGCTCGTCGGCAGCGAGGCGCGCGCCGCCTGGATCGCGGCCTGCACCTCGCGGGCGGCGGCGTTGATGTCGCGCGAGAGGTCGAACTGCACGGTGACGCGCGCGCTGCCGAGCGACGAGCTGGAGGTGAGCTCGGTCACGCCGGCGATGCGCCCCATTGCGCGCTCGAGCGGCGTGGCGACCGTGGCCGCCATCACCTCGGGGCTGGCTCCCGGAAGGGACGCCGAGACCGAGATCGTGGGGAAATCCACCTGCGGCAGGGGCGATACCGGCAGCAGCCCGAAGCACACCGCGCCCGCCAAGGCCACGCCGAGCGACAGCAGCGTGGTGGCGACCGGGCGGCGGACGAAGGGCTCGGTGATGTTCACGTTGGCGAGTTAGGCAAGCAAGATTTTCAGCGTACGTCAGCCGGGACTGGTCTTTCATCCCCGCCCTCTCCCTCGATCGGGCGGGTCTTCTTCCCCCAGCGTGTCGCGAGGCGATCGAAATAGAGGTAGATCACCGGCGTGGTGAAGAGCGTGAGCAGCTGCGAGAAGATGAGCCCGCCCACCATCGCGATGCCGAGCGGGTGGCGCAGCTCCGAGCCCACGCCCCAGCTGATCATCAGCGGGAGCGCGCCCAGCATCGCCGCCATCGTGGTCATCAGGATCGGGCGGAAGCGCAGCAGCGACGCCTGGTAGATCGCCTCGCGCGGCGCCAGGCCCTGCTGGCGCTCGGCCTCGAGCGCGAAGTCGATCATCAGGATGGCGTTCTTCTTCACGATGCCGATCAGCAGGATGATGCCGATGATCGCGATGATGCCGAGGTCCTGGCCCGCGATCATCAGCGAGAGCAGCGCGCCCACGCCGGCGGAAGGCAGCGTGGAGAGGATCGTCACCGGATGGATGTAGCTCTCGTAGAGCACGCCCAGCACGATGTACATGGTGACGATCGCCGCGAGGATCAGCAGCAGCGTGTTGAGGAGCGAGCCGCGGAAAGCGGCCGCGGCGCCCTGGAAGCTCGCGCGCACGCTCGCCGGGAGCGCCATCTCCTTCTGCGCGGCCTCGATGGCGTTCACCGCGTCTCCGAGCGCCGCGCCGGGCGCCAGGTTGAACGAGATCGTGGTCGCGGGGAACTGCCCGATGTGGCTCACCGAGAGCGCGCCCGCCTGCTCGTGGATGGTCGCCACCGCCGAGAGCGGGATCTGGCTCGCGCCGGAAATCGTCGGCGCGCCGGTGGAGCTCGTGACCAGGGTCGAGCCGTTGTTCGCGGTCGCGGCCACCCCGGTCGCGGGCACGTAGATGTCGTTCAAGCCTTGCGGCCCGAGGCGGAACTCCGGCTTCACCTCGAGCACCACGCGGTATTGGCTCGCCTGCGTGAAGATGGTCGAGATCAGGCGCTGGCCGAACGCGTTGTAGAGCGCGTTGTCGATGGCGGCGGGTGTGACCCCGAGGCGACCGGCGGTGTCGCGGTCGATGGCGACGTACGCCTGCAGCCCCTGGTCCTGCAGGTCGGAGGCGACATCGGCGAGCTGCGGCAGCTGGCGCAGGCGATCGAGCATGCGCTGCGTCCAGGTCGCGAGCTCCTCGGCGCTGTTGCTCTCGAGCGTGAACTGGTACTGCGTGCGGCTTACGCGATCCTCGATCGTGAGGTCCTGCACCGGCTGCATGTAGAGGCCGATCCCCTCGAGCTTCGCCACGCGCTGCTTCAAGCGGTCCATCACCACCGTCACCTTGTCGCGCGCGTTGTGGGGCTTCAACGCGATCAGCAACCGGCCGGCATTGAGCGTGATGTTGGTGCCGTCGACGCCGATGAAGGACGAGACGCTTTCGACCGCCGGGTCCTCGAGGATCGTCTGCGCGAGCAGCCGGCTCCGGCCCGACATCGATTCGAACGAAGCGGTCTGCGGCCCTTCGGAGATGCCCTGGATGAGGCCGGTGTCCTGCAGCGGGAAGAAGCCCTTCGGGATGAGGATGTAGAGAATCACGGTGAGCGCCAGCGTCACCAGGAACACGATCATGGTGAGCGGCTGGTGGTCGAGCACCCAGTTGAGACCCTTGCCGTAGCGCGCGATCACGCGGTCGAACATCTCGCCGGTCTTGCGGAAGAAGCGGCCCTGCTTCTCCGGCGGCGTGTGCTTGAGCAGGCGCGCGGCCATCATCGGCGTGAGAGTGAGCGAGACGAACGCCGAGATCAGGATCGCGACCGCGAGCGTGATCGCGAACTCGCGGAACAGGCGCCCGACGACATCTCCCATGAACAGCAGCGGGATCAGCACCGCGATCAGCGAGAACGTGAGGGAAATGATGGTAAAGGCGATCTGCTCCGAGCCCTTGAGCGCCGCGGTCATCGGGTCTTCGCCTTCCTCCACGTAGCGCGCGATGTTCTCGATCACCACGATGGCGTCGTCGACCACGAAGCCGGTGGCGATCGTGAGCGCCATCAACGTGAGGTTGTTGATGCTGAAGCCGGCGAGGTACATGACGCCGAACGTGCCGACGATCGACAGCGGCACGGCCACGCTCGGGATCAGCGTGCCCGCGGCGGTGCGCAGGAATACGAAGATCACCATCACCACGAGCGCGATGGCGAGCATCAGCTCGAACTGCGTGTCGTGCACCGAGGCGCGGATGGTCACCGTGCGGTCGGTGAGCAGCTGCACCTCGACCGAGGCGGGCAGCGACGCGGTGAGCGTGGGCAGGAGCTGCTTCACCCGGTCGACCACTTGAATGACGTTGGCTCCCGGCTGCTTCTGCACGTTCACGATGATCGCCGGCGTGGTGTTCATCCACGCGGCGAGCTTGGTATTCTCGGCCGCCTCGATCACGTCCGCGATGTCCGAGAGCACCACCGGAGCGCCGTTCTTGTAGGCGATGATGATCTTGCTGTACTCGTCGGCGCTGCGCAGCTGGTCGTTGGCGTCGATGGTGTAGGCGCGCGCGGGGCCGTCGAAGCTGCCCTTGGCCTGGTTCACGTTGGCCGCGTTGACGGCGTTGCGGATGTCCTCCATCGACAGGCCCTGCGCCGCCGCGGCCTTGGGATTGACCTGCACGCGCACCGCGGGGCGCTGGCCGCCGGAGAGCGTCACCAGGCCCACGCCCGCGACCTGCGAGATCTTCTGCGCGAGGCGCGTATCGACCAGGTTCTGCACGTCGGTCATCTTCAGCGTGGTCGAGGTGATGCCGAGGGTGATGATGGCCGCGTCCGCCGGGTTCACCTTGCTGTAGATCGGCGGCCCGGGCAGGTCCGACGGCAGCAGGTTGCTGCCCGCGTTGATCGCGGCCTGCACTTCCTGCTCCGCGGAATCGAGGTCCGTGGTGAGCTCGAACTGCAGCGTGATGACCGAGGCGCCTCCGGAGCTGGTGGAGGACATCTGCTTCAATCCCGGCATCTGCCCGAACTGGCGTTCGAGCGGCGCGGTGATCGAGGAGGTCACCACGTCGGGGCTCGCGCCCGGATACAGCGTGAGCACCTGGATCGTGGGGTAGTCGACCTCCGGCAGCGCCGAGAGCGGCAGCTGGCGGTAGGCCACGATGCCCGCGAGCAGGATCGCGACCATGATGAGCGCGGTCGCGACCGGCCTCAGGATGAAGAGCCGTGACGGGTTCACTGCGGCTGGCCCTGCGCTTTCTGGGCTTCCCGGCGCTTTTTGAATTCGTCGCGCTGCTCGGGGGTCATGGCTTCCAGCCGCTTCTTGTATTCCTCGCGCTTGGCGGGATCCATCGCACCGCCCTTGCCGGGGCCGGCGCCGGGCGCGCGCGGCGGGCGCGTCCCGGGCGTCACGCCCGGCTCGACCACTTGAACCTTCGCGCCTTCGCGGATGCGATCCACGCCGTCGACGATCGCGCGTTCGCCCGCATTCAGGCCCGACACGGCCTGCGTCACGTTGCCTTCCGCGGCGCCGATCGTCACGCGCCGCACCGCCACCGTGCTGTCGTCCTGCACGACGTAGACGATGGTGCCCTGGTTGTCGCGCTGGATCGCCGCCGTCGGCACGAGCACTGCGTTATGCAGCACCTCGACCACCATGCGCACGTTCACGAACTGGTTGGGGAAGAGCTTGAACTCGGGGTTGGCGAACTGCGCCTTCAGCCTCACCGTGCCGGTGGCGGTGTCGATCTGGTTGTCCGTGGTGAGCAGGACGCCCTTCGCGAGCACGTTCTTCTGGTCCCGGTCCCAGGCCTCGACCACCGGCTTGTCGCCCGCGTTGAGCCGCGCGAGGATGCGCGGCAGCGTGTCCTGCGGAATCGTGAAGAGCACGGTGATCGGATCGACCTGCGTGATCACCGTGATGCCGTTGGTGTCGGAACCGTGCACCATGTTGCCCGCGTCCACCTGGCGAAGTCCCGCGCGCCCGGTGATGGGTGCGGTGATGCGCGTGTACGACAGTTGCAGCCGGGCATTGTCGACCTGCGCCTGGTCGATCTTGATCGTGCCTTCGAGCTGCTTCACCAGTGCGGCCTGCGCGTCGACCTGCTGGGTCGCGATCGAATCCTGCGCGAGCAGGGTTCGGTAGCGCTCGAGGTCGAGGCGCGCGTTGTTGAGCGTCGCCGCGTCGCGCGCGAGCTGGCCCTCGACCTGCGCAAGCGCGACCTGAAACGGCACCGGGTCGATCTGCGCGATCAGGTCGCCGGCCTTCACCAGCTGGCCCTCGGCGAAGTTGGCGCTCTGCAGCTGGCCGTCGACGCGCGGCTTTACCGTCACGGTCTTGGCGGCGTTCACGGTGCCGAGCGCGGTCTGCACGACGTTGATGTCGCCGTTCTTCGCGGCCTCGACCGCGACCGGCTGGGCGCGGTTCGGATCGCCGCCGCCCGACCGGGCGCCGCTCTTGCCCGCGCCCGCGGCGCCACCGGCCTTTCCGGCCTTGACGGCGTCCGCGGACTTGGCCGGCGCCGCGGAATCCCCGCGCCCCCAGAGGAGCCAGGCCCCGAGCGCCGCCACCGCGACGATCGCGACGACGACCGCGATCTTCACCCAGCCGCGGCGGCGGGGGCGTTCGATGGCGGGAGTGAGATCGGCCATGGGAGCGGGATTCTTGTTATTGGGGCTCTATTGGAGCAGAGATTGCACCGCCAGTTTCCTGCGCACGTGCGACTAAATGTAACTATGCCGGGACGATGGGGTGTTCCTGCATCGCGCCCACCTGCTCGCGCAGCTCGAGGATGCGGTCCTGCCAATAGCGCGGCGTGTCGAACCACGGGAACGCGATCGGAAAGGCGGGGTCGTCCCAGCGCCGGGCGAGCCACGCGCAATAGTGGATCAGCCGCAGCGTGCGCAAGGCCTCGACGAGGTGCAGCTCGCGATCGTCGAACTCGGCGAAGTCCTCGTAGCCCTTGAGCAGGCGGCCCAGCTGCCGGCCCATCGAGTCGCGATCGCCGGAGACCAGCATCCACAGATCCTGCACCGCGGGGGCCATGCGGCTGTCGTCGAGATCGACGAAGTGCGGGCCGCCATGCGCATTGCCGGTGTCCGGCGTCCACAGCACGTTGCTCGGATGGCAATCGCCGTGGGTGCGGATCACCCGCACATCGCCGGCGCGGTCGAACGCATGGCGCACGCCCTCGAGCGCCATGTCGGCCACCTGCTTCCAGGGCGCGAGCAGATCGGGCGGGATCAAGCCGCTGTCGAGAAGGTAGGCGCGCGGCTCTTCGCCGAAGCTCCGGATGTCCAGCTGCGGGCGATGCGCGAACGGCCGGATCGCGCCGCGCGCGTGGATGCGGCCGATGAAGCGGCCGAGCCATTCGAGCACGTTCTCGTCGTCCATCTCGGGAGCGCGGCCGCCCTGTCGCGGGAACACCGCGAAGCGGAAGCCGCCGGATGCGGCGAGCGTCTTCGCGCCGAAGGCGAGCGGCGCCACCACCGGGATCTCGGCTTCGGCGAGCTCGATCGCGAACGCGTGCTCCTCGAGGATCTGCGCATCGCTCCAGCGCCCCGGGCGATAGAACTTCGCGACCACCGCGCCTTCGTCGAGACCCACCTGGTAGACGCGATTCTCGTAGCTGTTCAGGCCGAGCAGGCGGCCGTCGCACCGCAGGCCCAGGCCCTCGAGCGAATTGAGGACCACGTCCGGCGTGAGGCGCGAATACGGATGCAGGTCGGCGTCGTTCACCGGGGGATTCTACCCGCGCCCCCTATTGGCGTTGACGCGCTGCAGCATTGCACCCATCGGGTGCGCCTTACGCGCGAATCCGCCGATTTAACGGCTGCACGACCATGGCATGCAACCTGCTAACTGCCCACATGCAGTTCGTGAGCGATATCCGCCGCCTGATCCTGCGCGGCAACGCGGCGCGCGGCGAGTTCCCCCTCGACGAGGAGGATTGCGTGCGATTGTGGGGAGCGATCCTCGACGATGCGCTCGACGATTTCGAGGTCGGCGCGGTGATCGCCGCGCTCGCGGTCGGCGTCGAGACGCGCGACGAGATCATGGGGCTGTATCGCGCGGCCAACGACCGCATGGTGAGCTGGGCGCCGATGCACGAGGCGCGCGCGGTCGTCATTCCAGCCTACGGGCTGGTGCAGGGGGAGGCGCTCACGGTCGCCCTCGCGGCGGCGTTGCTGCGCCGTTTCGACGTGCCGGTGATCGTGCACGGCGTCCTCGATTCGCCGTGCGGAGTTTCGACCGTGAGCGTGATGCGCGAGCTCGGCATAATGCCCTGCGCCTCGCTCTCGCAGGCCGACGACAATCTCGCCGCCGAGCGTATCGCGTTCCTGCCGGTGCAGCTGCTCTCGCCCGCGTTCGCGGGATTGCTCGCCTTGCGCGGGCGGCTCGGCATCGAGAACTGCGCGCATCTGGTCGCGCAGGCGCTCGATCCCACGCGCGGCTTCGCCACGCGGCTGTGCTTCTCGGTCGCGGGCACGATGAGCGAGCGCTTCGACACGCTCGCCCGCCAGATCGAGGGCGACTTCGTGGCGCTCGGCTGGCCCGCGGGCCGCGCGCCTTCCAACCTCTCGATTCGCCCGCGCATCGAACGCATCCGCGACGGCGCGACGGAGTTGCTGTTCGAGGCGGACATGCAGGAGACGCGCTCCGCCACGATCCCGCCGCCGGAAGACGCGCTGGGCATCGCGCGCTGGATCCAGCGCATCGGCTCGGGTGCCGTGCCCGTTCCCGTACCCGCGGTGAACCTGCTCGCCGCCTGCCTCTACGCGGTCGGACACGCTCCCGATTTCAGCCAGGCGAAGGCCATCGCGGCGCTCAGCGCGGGCCGCCTCGCGGCCTGATAACCCTTTCAATCTTTAAGGGATTTCCACCCGGCTCCCACGGGGTGGTGAAATCGCGCGTGGTAGAATCCGCTCGCAAGCCGTCCCCCCTTAATCCGGGAGTAAAACCATGAAAAATCCGCTGGATTCGCTTTGGGGCACCGTCATCTCGGGATTGGTCCTGACGGTGGTTTTGTACTATCTCGCGCGCGCCATGATGGGAGGCTGACCATGACCCTCACCTGGGACTTGATCCATTACGGAATCGGGCGCTGGCTGCACATCCTGTTCGGCGTGATGTGGGTCGGGCTGCTCTACTACTTCAACTTCGTGCAGGTCGATGCGCTGAAAAAGGCCGCGGCGGACACGCCGCCGACGGGCGCCGGCATCACCAAGCACGTGGCGCCGCGGGCGTTGTTCTTCTTCCGCTGGGCGGCGCTGCTCACCGTGCTGATGGGCGCCTTCATCCTCGGCGACAAGATCGACGAGGCGCTGTTCATGAAGGAGAAGGCCTATATCCCGATCGGAATCGGCGCGTGGCTGGGCCTGATCATGTTCTTCAACGTGTGGGTGCTGATCTGGCCCAACCAGAAGAAGATCCTGGGGATCGTGCCGGCCACGGACGAGGAGAAAAACAAGGCGCGCAGGGTCGCGTTTCTCGCGTCGCGAACCAACACGATGCTGTCGATCCCGATGCTGTTCTTCATGGTCGCCTCGGGGGGGCTCTTCCGCACCGCGATGTTCGCGTAGCGCGGCGAACGCTTCAGGGAGCCTTCGGAAGGCCGGACACCTTGTCGCCCGGCTTCACCTTCTTCTGCGCGAACCAGCCCTTGTTGGTCTCGATCGCATAGCGCGCGGGGCCCGCGGCCGCGTGGGAATCGAGCGTTTGCGGCTCCATGTCGACCACGTTGAGGATCACGCCATCGGCATCCAGGAAAGCAACCGACAGCGGGATCAACGTATTCTTCATCCACATCGCGTGGTACGCGGGCTCCGGGAACACGAAGAGCATGCCGTCGTTCTTGCCGAGAGAGCGCCGGAACATCAGTCCCTGCTCGCGCTGCGCATCGTCGAGCGCGAGCTCCACCTTGAGCGGGTGCGGGCCCACTTTCACTTGCGAGGTCTTGAACTGCGCATCGGCCGAAGCGAATGGCGCCCCGGCGAAGAGCGCGACGCTGGCGAGCAACTGGAACAGAAAGCGGCGGTCCAACCACACGGCAGGCACGGGCATCACAGTAAACTCCGCGATCGATGAGCCATAAGATTAACGCATGAGGGAAACGATGCGACGACATGCTGTGTTTGCGCTGCTGCTCCTCGCGGCCGGTTGCGCCTCGCGCCCGCTCGCTCCGCCCCCCGACAAGCCCGAGGAGCCCGCCGCAGCCGCCGAGCGCCGCACCAGGGCGGCGCGCCCCACCTACAATCTCACCGGCTATCCCCCCGCGGTGCGCGAGGGCTACATCGACGGCTGCGAATCCGCGAAGAGATCCGACTTCGCGCGCAAGGACGCCCGGCGCATGGGCGAGGACAAGCAATACGCGATGGGCTGGAACGACGGCTTCTCGATCTGCGCTCGAAAATGAGTCAATCGGTGCGCGCGAGGATCCACCCGGCTATCGCATCGAGGATCTCGGGCACCTCGCCGATCGCGGAGTCGAGCGCGATCGGGACGTGCGGATAGCTCGCGCGAATCGCATCGAGGATTCTGGGCAGGTCCTGCTTCAGGTGCCCGCCCTGCGCCATGAAAAGCGGGAACACCGTGATGGCCGGCGCGCCCCGGCTCACGAGCGACGCGATCGCCTCCTCGAGCGTGGGCGACATCAGCTCGAGATAGGCGAGCTCGATCGGGTATTCGGGCCGGCTCGACTGCACGCGCCGGCGGATCTCCTCGAACGGGTGCGCCCACTGCGGATCGCGCGCGCCGTGCGCGAAGAGGACGATGCCGCGCATCAGTGCTTCCCGGTCGAACCGAAGCCGCCGGCGCCGCGCGTGCTCTGCTCGAACGAGTCGACCACGTTCAGGGCCACCTGGACGACCGGCACCACGACGAGCTGCGCGATACGCTCCATCGGATTCACCACGAACGTCTCGCTCCCGCGGTTCCAGCAGGAGACGAACACCTGCCCCTGGTAGTCGGAGTCGATGAGCCCGACCAGGTTGCCGAGCACGATGCCGTGCTTGTGTCCCAACCCCGAGCGCGGAATGATGATCGCGGCGAGCGCCGGATCGTCGATGTGGATCGCGAGCCCGGATGGAATGAGCGCGGTGTCGCCCGCGCGCAGCGTGATCGGCGCGTCGATGCACGCGCGCAGGTCCAGCCCGGCCGAGCCCTGCGTGGCGTAGGCCGGCAGATACGGGCGGATCTTTTCGTCGAGGATCTTGACGTCGAGTTTTTTCATCAAAGTGATTTTCTCCCGCCCCAAGTTCTCCCGCTTCCCTGGAAGAGGGTAGGTGCGGGGGAAGGGAGTTGTCTAGGAAACCTGCTTCAGGGGCGTGACGTTCGCTTTCGAACGCATGTCTTCGCGCAGCCGCAACGCGTGGGCGAGGATGCCGTGCGCGATCTTCGATTTCGGCGCGCGCGCGAGCAGGTGCGCACCGGCGTCGTCGTAGATCGTCACCTCGTTCTCCTCTTTTCCGATGGTGTGCTGCAGCAGGTTCGCGACGATCATCGGGATCTTCTTGCGCGCGCGCTTGGCCTGCGCGTACTCGGCGAGGTTCTCGGTCTCGGCCGCGAACCCCACGCAGAACGGGGCATCGGTCAACGCGGCGACATACGCGAGGATATCCTCGGTCGGCCGGAGCTTGATCTCCATCGGCTCGGCGGATTTCTTGATCTTGCGGCTCGAGGCCGCGACCGGCGTATAGTCCGCGACCGCCGCCACGCTGAAGAAGTAGTCGCTGCCCGGCACATGCGCCTTTACCGCGTTGAACATCTCCGCGGCCGTGGTCACATAGACGAAGTGGGCCTGCGCCGGTGCCGACAACGCGGTGGGCCCGCTCACGAGAGTGACCTCCGCGCCGAGGGCCGTGGCCGCTTCGGCTATCGCATAGCCCATCTTCCCCGAGCTCAGGTTGGTGATGCCGCGCACCGTGTCGATCGCCTCGAAGGTCGGGCCTGCGGTCACCAGGATCTTCTGGCCCGCGAGGCGCTTGGGCGCGAGGAAGGCGAGCACCGCATCGAGCAACTCCTCGGGCTCGAGCATGCGGCCCATGCCGGTCTCGCCGCACGCCTGGTCGCCCGCGGAGGGGCCGAGCACCGCGACGCCATCGGCGCGCAGCACCGCGACGTTGCGCTGCGTCGACGGCTTGTCCCACATCTCGCGGTTCATCGCCGGAGCCACGAGCAACGGGCAATCGCGCGCGAGGCACGTGGTCGAGAGCAGGTCGTCGGCAAGCCCGGTGGCGAGCTTGGCGAGGAAATCCGCGCTCGCGGGCGCGATGAGGATCACCTCGGCGCCGCGCGAAAGCTCGATATGCGCCATGTTGTTGGGGAAGCTCGCGTCCCACAGGTCCGTGACCACGGGCTTGCCGGTAAGCGCCTGGAACGTGGCGGGACCGACAAAACGAGTCGCCGCCGCGGTCATCGCGACCTGGACTTCGACGTTGTTCTTCATCAGGAGCCGCGCGAGCTCGGCCACCTTGTAAGCGGCGATGCCGCCGGTGACACCGAGCAGCAAACGGCGATTGACGGGCTTTTCCATCAAACCATTTTACTCACGTCCGAGGCTTGCATGTCCATGGCCCATTGGCCGCCTGCCGAGCGGCCCCGCGAACGATTGCTGGCGCAAGGACCGGCGGCGCTATCGGACGCGGAGCTCGTCGCGCTCTTCCTCGGAACCGGTGTTCGCGGCAAGAGCTCGCTGGACCTGGCCCGCGAGCTGCTTGCCCGCTTCGGCCGCGTTTCGCGCCTGCTTTCCGCCGCGCAGGGCGAGCTCGACGCGGTGCCCGGGGTGGGAGCGGCCAAGTACGCGCAGATCGCCGCGGTGATGGAGCTCGCGCGGCGCGCGCTCTCCGAGGAGATGAAGGCGCGCGACAGCCTCACCTCGCCCGCGGCGGTGCGCGGCTATCTTCGGCTGCGCATGCAGGATCTCGGCCACGAGGCGTTCTACTGCGTCTTCCTCGACGCGCAGAATCGCGTGATCGCCGCGGAGGAGCTGTTCCGCGGAACGCTCACGCAGACGAGCGTCTATCCGCGCGAGGTCGTGAAGCACTCGCTGCGGCACAACGCCGCCGCGGTCATCCTTGCGCACAACCATCCGTCGGGTGTTGCCGAGCCCAGCATCCAGGACCAGGCGCTCACGCGCACGCTCGCCGAGGCGCTGGCACTCGTCGATATCAAGGTGCTCGACCATTTCATCGTGGCGCCGGGTGCGTGCCTGTCGTTCGCGGAGCGCGGATTGCTCTAGTCCGGCCGGCCCATCGCCGAGCTTGACTTGGCTTCAACCGGTACCGGGAAGATGGAGCCTTCAGTCTGTGCTGAAGGATGGTGTCATGGGTTCGCTGCGCCGCGGAAGGCTCGCGAAGTTCCTGCTCGCCGCGGCAATGTCCGTGGCAGGAGCGGCGCATGCGCAATCGGTCGATCGCACGATTCCCGCCGCCGCCGGCGAGGCGATCGCGGTCAACGGCTCTTCGATGATCGCGTATGTGACCAATGCAGCCGCGAACCGCGTCGCAGTGGTCGACCAGACGGGTGCGACCACGTATGTCGCCGTGGGCCGCAACCCGCGCTACATCGCGGTCTCCAACTACACGATTTACGTGAGCAACACGACGGACGCGAGCCTCTCCGTGATCCGCGAGGGCGCCGCGTCCGCGACGACGCTGCCGATCAACGGGGCCGGGCCGATCGTCACGGACCCGACCCGCAACAAGGTCTACGTCCTGCGCCAGGGCAACAACGGCGAGGTGACCGTGGTCGACGGCAACACGCTCGCGTGGTATGCGATCGACACCGGCTCGCACACGCCGGCGGATCTCGCGGTGAACCCGAACACGCAACGCCTGTACGTGTCCCACAACCTGTCGGGAGACGTGCGCGCCATCGACCTCACCTCGACATCGGATCATCCGCCCAACGTGAGCATCCAGATCGCGGGGCGGCCGGGCGCGATCGCCGTCAATCCCCTCACCAACAAGGTGTACGTGCTGAGCGACGACGCGCGCGGCCCGATCGTCGCGATCGACGGCGATACCAACGCCACCGTACCCATCACCGCGGCCGGCCACATGATCGGGCCGCGCGCGATTGCGGTGAACACGCGCACCGACACCATCTATGCCGGTTTCGCGAACGAGCTCGCGATCGTCGACGCGAAGACGCGCAACCTCACCTTCGTTCCCACTGCGGAAATCCTGTCGATCTATCCGGACAACGAGGGCGGCAAGACCTACGTGCTGGACGCGGCACGCAACCTCCACGTGATCGACGGGTTCACCAACGCGATCGTGACCGTGCCGATCGGTTCGGAATCGCGCGCCGTCGCCTATATCTACAAGACGCAAGTGGCGATGGTCACCGGGCCGGTGCTCACCTGGGTCCGCTCCGGCTCACCGCCCGATGCGGGCACTCCCAACATCAACGCGCAGGGTCTCTGGTGGGGACTCGACGGCTCCGAGTCGGGGTGGGGCATCAACATCACGCACCAGGGGCACACGCTCTTCGCCACCTGGTTCACCTACGATTCGCAGGGGCAGGGCATGTGGCTCGTGATGTCGAACGGAATCCAGCATTCCGGCAATGCGTATTCCGGACCGCTGTACCGCACGACCGGCCCGCCATTCAGCTCCGCGAGCTTCGATTCGACGAAGGTGGTGCGGGTTGCCGTAGGCACCGCCGATATCTCGATCTCCAACGCCAACAACGCAATGCTCACCGCGACCGTGGACGGCGTCACGATCCGCAAGGCGATCTCGCGGCAGATCTTCGCGTCCCCCGTCCCGAGCTGCGCGCAGGACGGCATCGCCGGCTCGACGCCGTACTACCAGGACCTGTGGTGGAATTCGCCGGCGGGCTCGGAGTCGGGCTGGGGCATCAACATCGCTCACCAGGGCGATATCCTGTTCGTCACCTGGTTCACCTACGATGCCGCGGGCCGTGGCCTGTGGCTGGTCGGATCGAACGTCGCGAAGACCGGCAACGCGACCTACTCGGGCACGCTCTATCGGACATTCGGGCCGCCGTTCACCATGTCGCCCTGGGATCCTGCGCGCGTGAGTCGCGTGCCCGCGGGTGCCATCACCCTCGCTTTCAGCGACTCGAGCCACGCCACCATGAGCTATACCGTGGACGGTGTATCCCAGTCGAAGGCGATCACCCGCCAGGTCTTCGCAACCCCGGCCACGATCTGCCGCTGAGGGGTGCCGACGGGGCCCCTTTTCCCTGCGCGATCAATGGACTATCGCCAAGACGCAAGTCGGGCTATAATGGCGAGCTTTCCCAAGCCCCAACCGAATTCCGGAGAAACCCTATGTCGCGCATTTGCCAAGTCACGGGCAAGGCCCCCATCGTCGGACACCACGTGTCCCACGCGAACAACAAGACCAAGCGTCGCTACCTGCCGAACCTGCAGTACCGCAAGTTCTGGGTCGAGAGCGAGAACCGCTGGGTCAAGATGCGGCTTACCAACGCCGGCCTGCGGCTGATCGACAAGAAGGGGATCGACGTGATCCTGGTCGAGATGCGCGAGCGCGGCGAAAAGGTCTGAGGACTGAACCATGCGTGAAAAGATCAAGCTCGAGTCGTCCGCCGGCACCGGCCACTTCTACACGACCACGAAGAACAAGCGCACCAAGCCCGACAAGATCGAGATCAAGAAATACGATCCGGTGGCGCGCAAGCACGTGATCTACAAGGAAGGCAAGATGAAGTGACGGTCGGAAGATCGTTGCCCGAAGAAGCCCCGCGACGCGGGGCTTTTTATTTTCACAGTGGACACAGAGGGAACTGAGAGGAAAACCAAAACCCGGAATTCTCGTTCGTGTTCACTCTGTGTCCTTCGCGCTTCATTCTTCGAGCAGCTTCTTCGCCTCTTCCAGCTCCTGATCGGGTTTTTCTTTCGTGCTCATTTCTTGCCTCGTGAAGTTGCATTCCTGTTGACGGTAACAGATGAGCCCCGCAACGCCGCGATGCCCCGCACGGCCACGAACAAAAAACCCCGCCGAAGCGGGGCTTTCTTTGGGAGCGAAGGTCTACCCTCTCCCAAGGGAGAGAAAGAACATCCTTCAGGCGTAGCAGCGCAGGCGTCGCGAAAACTCTTGCAGCGGCACGACGTCGGTCTTCTCGGCGCGTTCGCACCATTCCTTGAGCTGCTGCACCATCTGGTCGGTGTTGAGCGTGGAGCGCGCCCAGATGCGGGTGAGGTCCTGGCGCATCGTGAGCGTGGTGCTGAGCGAGGGGCTGGCCGCGACCACGCGGTCGATCGTCTCGCGATGGCGCGCCGGCACGACCGCGGCATCGAGGTGGAGCCACTTGCGCATCTTCTGCAGCGCGGTGCTGTCGGCGCCCTTCTCCCGCAGGGAGGCGATCTCGAGGGCACTGGCACGCTTCACCGACTTGGCGAAATTCTTCATCACGTCGTAGCGGTGCATGATCACGGCCTGCAGCGTGGCGGCGTCGACCTCGAACTTCGACGGGTCGAGCTTCACCTTCGGCGCGACCTTGCGCACGGTCGCGAGCCCGAGGGCCGACATGATGCGGATGTAGAGCCAGCCCAGGTCGAACTCGTACCAGCGCTGCGAGAACTTCGCCGACGTCGGGTACGCGTGGTGGTTGTTGTGCAGCTCCTCGCCGCCGATCCAGGCCGCGATCGGGGACATGTTGGTGCTGTCGTCCTCGGTCTGGAAATTACGGTAGCCGAAGTAGTGCCCGAGGCCGTTGATCACGCCGGCGGCCCAGAACGGGATCCACGCGAGCTGGATGCCGTAGATCAGCAGGCCGGGGATGACGCCGAACAGGGCCACGTCGATCGCAGCGAGCAGCATGATTCCCCACTTGTTCATCGGGGTGTAGATGTTGCGCTCGAGCCAGTCGTCGGGCGTGCCATGGCCGTAACGCTCCATGGTTTCCGGCTTGTGCGATTCCTTCACGTACAGCACGACGCCGGTGAACAGGATCTTGTTGATGCCGTGGATGCGCGGGCTGTGCGGGTCTTCCTCGGTCTCGCACTTGGCGTGGTGCTTGCGATGGATCGCCGCCCACTCCTTGGTGATCATGCCGGTGGTGAGCCACATCCAGAAACGGAAGAAATGGCTGACGATCGGATGCACGTCGAGGGCGCGGTGCGCCTGGCAGCGGTGCAGGTAAACGGTGACCCCCGCGATCGTGATCTGGACCAGGATCAGGCCGGCGATGAGATCGCCCCACCAGGGAAGATTCAGGAGACCGCTGAACATCGATTTGCACCCTTCGGGATAAGCAACCACCCATTGTAGCCGATCGATTCCGGGGGGGTGCCCCGTTTTGTCACGTCTTTGCTAAGAGGCTGATACGTCGCGGGTTTTTTGTGTTGCATCGGTATTAATCAGGCGCACGTCGCGGCGCGGATAGGGGATCTCGATGGCGCGCGCCTTGAAGGCCTTCAGCACGTCGCGCAGCAGGTCGCTGCGCAGGTCGCCTTCGCCCGTATGCGGGTCGCCGATCCAGACGGTCAGCTCGAGCTCGATGCCGTGGTCGCCGAGCTGCTTCACGCGCGCGGCCGCGCTCGGATCGTCGATCACCCGCGCCTGGCGTTTTCCCGCCTCGAGCAGCAGCGCGCAGGCGAGGTCCACGTCGCTTTCGTAGGAGATCCATACCGGGATCACCATCGACACCTTGGGATCGCTGTAGGTGTGGTGATTGACGCTCTCGGTGATCAGCTTCTCGTTGGGGATGATCGATTCCACCCCGTCGCCGCCCTTGATCACGGTGTAGCGCGACTCGATCGCCTTCACCTCGCCGCGGCGGCCATCCACGGTCACCACGTCGCCGATCCGCAGGCTGTGGTCGAGCAGCACGATGAACCCGCTCACGTAGTTGCTCGCGATCTTCTGCAGCCCGAAGCCCAGGCCCACGCCGAGCGCGCCGCTGAAGATCGAGAGCGTGGTGACGTCGATGCCGGCGAGCGGCAGCGCGATGAAGACGGCGAGCAGCAATGCCAGCACGCGCACGACCTTGGTGATCACGACGCGCGTGGTGAGCGCGATCGATTCGGACGCGAGCACGCGGCTTTCGGTGACGCGCGACAGCCACAGGGCGAGCGTCACCGTGAGGAACATCGCGAGCACGCCTTTCAACACGTCGAGCAGGGTGATCTCGCGGCTGTCCTTGCCGAACCTGAAGCCGACGCTTTCGAGCGCCGCGAGCACTTCCGGCAGCAACCCGGTGATGTGCAGCACCACGCCGATCCACGCGAGCCAGGTGATGAAGCGGATCACGACATGCTGGAACCCGCCTTCGGGAAACACGTGGCCGAGGATGTAGGTGGCGCTGCGGATGATCGCGTAGGCCGCGAGCAGCGAGACGAAGATGTCGAGGAAGGCCACGCCCTGCCACCGCGCGAGGACGAGCTTGCCGACCCACACGAACAGGAACGCGAGCACCGGAAACACCGCGCGCTGCACGTCGCCCTTGCCGAACTTCCAGCGGTCGGTCGGGCGCACGCGTGAACCCAGTCCGCGGGCGATGAACCACGCCGCGGCCAAGCCCGCCACGAGCACGCCCGCTTGCGCGAGCCAATCGGTGATCGTGGTCTGCTCGGTGAGCGAGGCGAGCGCTTGCGACAGCGGAGAAAGATCGAGCGCCATGCTCAGGCCTTCGCGCGTTCCATCACCGCGGCGAAGAAGCCGTCGGTGTCGTGCACGTGGGGAAAGAGCCGCAGGTACTCGCCCGCGCCGTGCACGCGGATGCCCTGGCGCTCGAGCACATCCTTCGCGGAGATCACCTTGAATTCGGGATGGCCCGCGAGGAATTCGGTGACGATGTCCTCGTTCTCCTCTGTGAGCAGGCTGCAGGTTCCGTAGACCAGGCGCCCGCCGGGCTTCACCAACGCCGCGGCCGCCGCGAGGATCGAGCGCTGCTTCGCGTTCAGCTCGACCAGGCCCTCGGGCGTCTGGCGCATCTTGAGATCGGGATTGCGCCTGAGCGTGCCGAGTCCCGTGCACGGAGCATCGACCAGCACGCGGTCGATCTTGCCGCGCAGCCGCTTCACCTTCGAGTCGTTCTCGTTCGAGATGCGCTGCGGATGCACGTTCGACAAGCCCGAGCGCTTCAGCCGCGGCGCGAGGTTGGTGAGGCGCTTGTCGGAGACGTCGAACGCATACAGCCGGCCGGTGGAATTCATCGCCGCGCCCATCTGCAGCGTCTTGCCGCCCGCGCCAGCGCAGAAGTCGACCACCATCTCGCCGCGCCGCGGCTCGACCAGCATGCCGAGCAGCTGGCTGCCTTCGTCCTGCACCTCGACCGCGCCGTCGAGGAACATCGGATGCTGGTTGAGTGCCGGCTTCTCCTTCAGGCGCACGCCGAGCGGCGAATACTTCGTCGGCGCCGCTTCGAGCTCGTCGAACGCGAGCCGGTCGAGCACCGCCTCGCGCGGCGCCTTCAGCGTGTTCACGCGCAGGTCGAGCGGGGCCGCCTGCTGCAGCCCGCGCGCGAGGGCGAGGATCGACTCGTCGTCCATCGTCTTGCGCAGGCGCTCGATTACCCAGTCGGGAAGGTCCGCGCGGATCTCGAACGCGAGCTGGTCGATGTCGAGCGCCTTCAGCGGTGTCAGCCACGCGCGCTCCTCGCCCTGCAGCACGCCCTCGATCTGCGACAGGCCGATGCCCTGCAGCTTCATGATGGTCGCGAGCGCCACCTCGCGCGGCGTGGCGTGGGGCGTGACGTGCTCGAGCAGGCGGCGGCGGCGCAGGGCCGTGTACACGGTATCGGCCACGAGCGCCCGGTCGCGGTTGCCGAGGCTGCGGTTGTCCGCGAAGAACTGCCGCAGCTGCGCGTCGGCGGGAGCGCGGGCGGGGAGGATCACGGTGAGGGCCTGGACGATCGCATCGAGCTGGGCGCGGTTGAGATTCATCGCTCGCTCACCCTGGTGGCCGTCTGCTCCACCATCAGGCGATTGCGCGCCACGGGATAGCGCATCTTCACCGGCAAGTAGTGCTGGTCCATGCCGAGCCAGACATCGACCACCTGGTGCGATTCCGGGTCGACGTGGCGCAGGTGCAGCGCACGCACCTTGCCGAGCGGGATGTCGATCTCCTCCTCGCCGAGCACCTTCAGGTCGAAGTTGTAGAGGCGGCGCTGGGTGAACACGCGTAGCTGCAGGGATTCGGCACCGGCGGTGGGCGGGACGTGGGCGAGCTGGAAGATCATGGAGAGCCAATCGACGGTGTTGTCGCTTAGAGGGGCGGTCTTGCGCGAAGTGCCGTACTCGAACGTCACGGTGTGCGCGGGCCAGTCGAACTCGAGGCCTTCGTCCACGGTGTTCGGCTTTTTCTCGGTGAAGCGCCCGGGGCGCAGGCCCGCCGCGGTCACCGTGCCCGTGCTTTCCTGGACGATGCGGCCTTCGAGGAACAACGTGAAGAACCCGACCGCCTCGCCCTCGCCGGTGATGCGATAGTTGTCTCCTTCGCGACGCCAGCGGTAGACGGCGCGCGCATCGGCGAGCGCGGACTTCAGGTCGTAGTTGATCGTAAGCCTCGCGGGCAGCGCTTCCACCGGAAATTGCGGCTCCGGCGGCGGCGGCGGATCCTGGAGCGGAGCGATCGGCTCGGCGAGCGCGACCTTGTCGGGCGGCGGCGGTTCGGGCTGCGCAGGGGCGAGGGGTTCCGCGGGCGGAGCCGGCTGCGCCGCGGCAACCGGCTCGACGGGAGCGGGCGGCGGCTCCGGCTCCGGTGCAGGAGCAGGCGGCGTCGGTGGCGGCGAAGCGCGCCGGGCCCGTGGCCTGTGCACGGCCGGCTTCGGCGCCGCCTTGGCCGCATTCGGCGCGTCGGTTGCTACCGCGGCTTGCGGATCAATGCTGGCGAAGTAGGCCGCAGACGCGCCCGCGTCGGGCTCCGCCGCGCGGCCGCGAATTCCCGCGACAAGTGCCGCATGCAACGCGGCCGACACCAGCACTGCGAGGGCCAGCAGGCGATAACGCGAGAGGATTTCCGCGGTGCGCGGCATGCATCAGCGCGTTTGCAGGTCGACGAGGGTCTGCTCGAGGCGCAGGCCCTTGGGATCGTCGAACACGACGCGCACGGGAAGGTTGAAGCGGTCCTTCGCGAGCCAGATATCGGCCTTGCTCTCGCCCGGGTTGGTGACGCGTTCGTAATGCAGCGTCGGGAATTCGCCCGCGGGCACGGCGACGCGCTCCTCGCCCACGAAGCGGTAGGTGTAGAGCTCCACCTTGCGGCCATTGGACATGTTCATCGACACGGTGGGGCCCCTCGGCAGGTTCATGAACTGGTACATCACCGAGATGCGGTCCTGCGTTGCGGGCGGCAGCGGCACGTCGGTGACCGACCCGTCGTGCATGGAACGCATGATGCCCTTGTCCCAATCGAATGTCGCCTTCACCTCGCCCTTGGTGGAGTTCATGCGCCGCTGCGAGAACGAAAGCGGCTGCAGGCCGCTCGCGACCACCTTGCCGAGGCTCTCGAGAACGAGCTGCTCGTCGAAGAACACCTTGAGCGCGCCTTCGGAGCGAGTGACGCTTCGGATCGTGTAGCTGTCGGCGTCGCGCACGAAGGTCTCGCTCACGCGGCCGATCACGCCCAGCCCGCGATGCGAAAGCTGGTACTCGGCGGCGATCTGGACCGGCGCGGCGAGGGCGCCGGCTGCGAAGCAGGAGAGGAATATCCCGGCGAGCCCGGCTCTCATCGGGGCTCCCGCGGCGAAACCAGGAAATCGCCGCCGACGCCCGCGCCGCGCACCCGGACGACTTCGCCGGGCAGGAGCTCCACGCGGCCCTCGAGGAACCAGCGCACCGCCTGCGGATAGATGCGGTGCTCCACGGCAAGCACGCGCGCCGCGAGCGACTCCTCGGTGTCGCCGTGGACCACCGGCACCGCGCCCTGGATCACGATCGGCCCGTTGTCGAGCGCGGGCGTCACCACGTGCACCGTCGCTCCATGCACCTTCACGC
Source organism: Burkholderiales bacterium (assembly GCA_031424255.1). GTDB lineage: Bacteria > Pseudomonadota > Gammaproteobacteria > Burkholderiales > Usitatibacteraceae > Usitatibacter. The sequence goes on from JANPHA010000300.1 coordinate 22,990, forward strand.
CGGCGGCAAGCGCGCTGCGATGCGTGTGCAGGCCCGGAAACGCGGGCAGGAGGGAGGGATGGATGTTGAGGATCCGCCGTTCGAAACGCTCGATGAAGGGCGCGCCGAAGATGCGCATGAAGCCGGCGAGCAGGATGAGATCGGGATTCAATTTTTCGATGCGGGCCGCGAGCGCCGAGTCGAACGCCTCGCGTGTGGCGAAGCCCTTGTGATCGACCACATCGGTGGCAAGTTCCTGCGAGGCGGCCCATTCGAGGCCCTGCGCCCCGGGGCGGTTGGAGATGACGGCCTTCACATCGAGGCCGGTGCGGGCCTCCACGATCGCGCGCATGTTGCTGCCACGCCCGGAGATGAGGATGACGGCCGACTGCGTCAGACGACCACCGTCTGCGGCCCGTCCGCCGCGCGCTCCACGACCGAGCCGATCTCGTAGGCCTGCACGCCGAGCCCGGAGAACGCATGCAGCGTGGCGTTCGCGTGGCCGCGCGGCACGACCAGCGCCATGCCGATGCCGCAATTGAAAGTCCGGTACATCTCCGCATCCTCGACGTTGCCGTGCTTCTGCAGCCAGTCGAAGATCGGCGGGCGCGGCCAGCGGTTGCGCTCGAGGACCGCGCACACGTTCCCGGGCAGCACTCGCGGGATGTTCTCGGTGAGTCCGCCGCCGGTGATGTGCGCGAGCCCCTTCACCGGCACCTTGCCGAGCACCTCGAGCACCGGGCGCACATAGATGCGCGTGGGCTCGAGCAGCGCCTGCCCGAGCGTGGCGGTGTCGTCGAACTTCTCGTACAGGTCCGCGCTGCTCACCGCGAGGATCTTGCGGATCAGCGAATAGCCGTTGGAGTGCGGGCCGCTCGAGGCGAGGCCGATGATCGCGTCGCCCACGGCGATCGTCTTGCCGTCGATGATGTGGGTCTTCTCGACCAGCCCGACCGCGAACCCGGCGAGGTCGTATTCGTTGGGGTCGTACATCCCCGGCATCTCCGCGGTCTCGCCGCCGATCAGCGAGCAGTTGGCCTGCTCGCAGCCCTCGGCGATTCCCTTCACCACGTCGGCGGCCACGCCCACGTCGAGCTTGCTGCACGCGAAGTAGTCGAGGAAGAAGATCGGCTCGGCGCCCGAGACCAGGATGTCGTTCACGCTCATCGCCACGAGGTCGATGCCGATGGTGTCGTGCTTCTTCAGCCGGAACGCGAGCTTGAGCTTCGTGCCCACGCCGTCGGTGCCCGCGACCATCACCGGATTCTTGTATTTCTTCGACACCTCGACGAGCGCGCCGAAGCCGCCGATGCCGCCCAGGACTTCGGGGCGCATCGTGCGCCTGGCCATCGGCTTGATGCGTTCGACCAGCGCATCGCCCGCGTCGATGTCGACGCCGGCATCGCGATAAGTCAGTGGGACGTTGGTGCTCACGGGCGATCCGGTTGATTCAGAGGTGAAATTTTAACCGAATAACCCCCCCAGTGCCCCCTTCAGGCGTCGCCGCTGCCTTTGAACGTGGGCAGGTTGCGTTTGGCGAACTCGAGCATGCGCTCGATCGGGATCTTCGCTTTGCGGCCGACCTCGGGGTCGATCAGCACCTCGTGGCCGGGCGCGCCCTCGAGCGTGTCGATCAGGTTGCGCAGGCCGTTCATCGCCATCCACGGGCAGTGCGCGCAGCTCTGGCAGGTGGCGCCCTTGCCGGCGGTGGGCGCCTCGATGAAGGTCGCGCCCGGCAGTCGCTTCTTCATCTGGTGGATGATGCCGCCGTCGGTGGCGACGATGTATTCCTTCGCGCCGAGGCGCTCGGCGGCCTGGATGAGGCCGGTGGTCGAGCCCACCGCGTCGGCCAGCGCGATCACGCTCGCGGGAGACTCCGGGTGCACGAGGACCTTCGCGCCCGGGTGCAGCAGCTTCATCTGCTCGATCTCCTGCGCCTTGAACTCCTCGTGCACCACGCAGGCCGCGTTCCACATCAGCATGTCGGCGCCGGTGACCTTCTGGACGTAGTCGCCGAGGTACTTGTCGGGCGCCCAGAGAACCTTCCTGCCCTGGTTGTGGAGGTACGCGACGATCTTCTCGGCGATGGACGAGGTGACCATCCAGTCGGCGCGCGCCTTCACCGCGGCGCTGGTGTTGGCGTAGACCACGACGACACGGTCGGGATGCGCTTCGCAGAACGCGGCGAACGGCGCCGCGGGAGTGGCGAGATCGAGCGAGCACTCGGCCTCGAGATCCGGCATCAGCACGCGCTTCTCGGGGTTCAGGATCTTGGCGGTCTCGCCCATGAAGCGCACGCCCGCGACGACCACGGTCCTGCCGGGATGCTCGTGGCCGAAGCGCGCCATCTCGAGCGAATCGGAGACCGTGCCGCCGCTCGACTGGGCGAGATCCTGCAGGTCGGGGTGCACGTAGTAGTGCGCGACGAGCACCGCATCGCGTTCCTTCAGCAGCTTCCTCGCGCGCTCGACCAGCGCGGGCTTGTCCTCGGGCGCGACGAATTGCGGCGGCTTGGCGGGGGCGATGCCGGTGTCGCCGTTGAAGCGCTCGAAGCGGATCTGGAGGGGGGTCGCGACGGCCATGGCGTATCTGTCCTCGGGCCTGCAATTCTCTCACGTCGGCGAGGCGCCTCGCCGTGCTAAAATTGCACGTAAATTCGTCTCCCGCAATCCGATCCCCGCGGGATGCGCCCGGACCAAGCCTTCCGACGGAATCCTCCGAGGCGGCGCCGGTCCAGGGAAAGTCCATGAGGCAGCTCCTCCTCGATTTCACCCAGGCGCCCGCGCCAACCTTCGCAAACTTTGTCCACGGCGGCAATGCCGAGCTCGCGCACGCCCTCGAATCGTCCGTGCGCGGCGATTTCGCCGAGCGCGTGGTGTATGTGTGGGGCGAATCCGGCTCGGGCAAGACCCACCTGCTCAAGGCGTTCGCCGAGGCCGGCGGGGCGCGGCATGCGCGCTATGTGCACGGCGAGGATTTCCAGGCGGGCGACGCGCGCGGGATCGTCGCCCTCGACGACATCGAGCGCCTGTCCGAGGCACGCCAGATCGAGCTCTTCAACGCCTTCAACGAGCGCGCGTTCACCTTCCTGCTGGTCGCGGCCGGCGCCGCGCCCCGCGATGTGCGCTTGCGCCGCGATCTCGCCACGCGGCTCGCGACCGGCCTCACCTACCGCGTGCTGCCGTTGAGCGACGCCGAGAAAGGCGCGGCCCTCGCCGCCCACGCGCGCGGGCGCGGCTTCGACCTCGGCGAGGAGGTCACCGGCTACCTGCTCCATCACGCGCGCCGCGACATGGGCTCGCTGATGGCGGCACTCGACGCCCTCGACCGCTATTCGCTCGAGACCGGCCGGCCGATCACCGTGCCGCTGCTCAAGTCGGCGATGCAGGCATGAAGAAGCTCGCGATGTTCGACCTGGACCACACACTCCTCGATGGCGACAGCGACGTCTCTTGGGCGCAGTTCCTGATCGAGGAGGGCGTGCTGCATCCCGGGGAGTATCACGCGAAGAACATGTGGTTCGCGGAACGCTACAAGGACGGCACGCTCGACATCCACGAGTTCCTCGATTTCCAGCTGGCGCCGATAGCGCGAGTACCGCGAACGCAGCTCGACGCCTGGCATAGCGACTTCATGCAGCGCAAGATCCGTCCCATCATCCATGCGGGCGCGCCCGACCTCATCGCGCGCCATTCGGGCGCGCTCACCGCGCTCGTGACCGCGACCAACCGCTTCATCACCGCGCCGATCGCCGCGGAGCTCGGCATCGACAACCTCATCGCCACCGACATCGAGGAAGTGGACGGTGTGTTCACCGGCAAGGCCCGCGGCGTGCCCGCGTTTCGCGAGGGCAAGATCCACAACGTGAGCGAATGGCTCGCCGGCCGCGGCGAGAGGCTCGAGGATTTCGAGAGCTGGTTCTACAGCGATTCGTTGAACGACCTGCCGCTGCTGGAGCGCGTGACGCATCCGGTGGCGGTCGATCCAGATCCCACCCTGCGCTCCCATGCGCTCGAGCGGGGCTGGAAAATCATCTCCCTGAGAGAGCAGTGATTAAAAAATACATCGACAAGCTGTTCGGGCGGCGCGACCGCGTCACCCACAAGGACGCCCGCCCGATCATCCACGGCAGGGACAAGCATTCGATCCAGAAGGAATCGATCAGCAAGTGCGCGCGGCGCACCTGCGAGGAGCTGCAACGCGCCGGCCATGCGGCGTTCGTGGTGGGAGGGGCGGTGCGCGACCTGCTGCTCGGCCGCACCCCCAAGGATTTCGACATCGCCACCAGCGCCACACCCGAGGAAGTGCGCGCGATCTTCCGCCGCTCGCGCATCATCGGGCGGCGTTTCCAGATCGTGCACGTGCTCTGCGGCGCGGACACGGTGGAGGTCTCGACTTTCCGTGCGCACTTCACGCGCGAGGCCAACGAGGAGAACACCGACGAGCACGGCCGCATGCTCTCCGACAACGTATTCGGCACCCAGGCCGAGGATGCGATGCGCCGTGATTTCACCGTGAACGCGCTGTTCTACGATCCGGTGAAGGAAGAGGTCTGGGACTATGTGCACGGCCTGAAGGACCTGAAGACGCGCAAGCTGGTGATGATCGGCGATGCCGCGACCCGCTATCGCGAGGACCCGGTGCGGATGCTGCGCGCGGCGCGGCTCGGGGCGAAGCTCGGGCTCGAGATCGACGCCAGGACCCGGGAGCCGATCAAGACGCTGCGCCACCTGCTGGAGAACGTTCCGCAGGCGCGGCTCTTCGAGGAGATCCTGAAGCTCCTGCTGTCCGGCAATGCGGTCGAGTGCGTGCGCGTGCTGCGCGAGCTGAACCTGCACCACGGCCTGCTGCCGCTGCTCGACAAGGCGCTCGACGATCCCGAGGCCGGCCCGTTCGCGATGGCCGCGTTGCATGCGACCGACGAGAGGCTCGCCGCGGACAAGCCGGTATCGCCCGCGTTCCTGCTGGCCGCGCTGCTCTGGGGCCAGGTCGAGCGCAATCTGAAGAAATTCGAGGCCAAGGGATTGCCGACCATTCCCGCGCTGCACTCGGCGATGCACGAGGCGCTCGACGAGCAGCGCGACTCGCTCGCGATTCCGAAGCGCTTCGACGCGACGATGAAGGAACTGTGGCTGATGCAGCCGCGCTTCCTGCAGCGCGGCGGGCACCGGCCGTTTCGCCTGCTCGAGCATCCGCGCTTTCGCGCCGCGTACGATTTCTTCGCGCTGCGCGCCGCCTCGGCCAACGCTCCGGTGGAGGCCGCCCAGTGGTGGGAACGATTCCAGGATGCGAGCCCCGACGAGCGCGAGAAGATGCTGGTGAGCGAGGAGTCGGGGCCGAAGAAGAAGCGCCGCCGCCGCCGGGGGGGGAAGAAGGCCGAGGGCGCGCCGCCGGTCGAAACGGGCGCCGACGGCGACTCGTGATGCCGACCGAGCAGGCGGCGATCGGCCTGGGCTCGAACCTCGACGATCCCGTGGCGCAGGTGCGCCGCGCTTTCGCCGGGCTTGCCAGGCTGCCCGCAACGCGCGTCACGGCGCAATCGCCGCTCTATCGCACCGCGCCCGTGGGCCTCGCCGGGCAACCCGCGTTCGTCAACGCCATTGCGCTGATCGAGACAGGCCTCACGCCGCGCGCGCTGCTCGAGGGGCTGCTCGCGATCGAGCGCGAGCACGGGCGCGTGCGCACGGTCCCCAACGGGCCGCGCACGCTCGATCTCGACATCGTCCTGTATGGCGACGCGGTGGTGGATGAGCCGGGGCTTGTCGTGCCGCACCCGCGGGCGCACGAGCGCGCCTTCGTGCTCGCACCGCTGGTCGATATATGGCCCGACGCCCGGTTCCCCGGCAAGGGCAGCGCCGCGGCGTGGCTCGCGAAGGCGCGCGACCAGCGCATCCAGAAGCTGCCATGAGGAATCGCTACATCGTCGTCGAGGGGCCGATCGGATGCGGCAAGACGAGCCTCGCGAACAAGCTCGCGCAGCGCATGAACGCGAATGCGATGCTCGAGGACGCGAAGGCCAACCCGTTCCTGCAGCAGTTCTACCGCGACATGCGCCGCCATGCTTTGCCGACGCAGCTCTTTTTCCTCTTCCAGCGCGTGGGCCAGATCGAATCGTTGAAGCAGCCCGACCTCTTCGCCAAGCCCACGGTCGCGGACTTTACTCTCGCCAAGGATCCGCTGTTCGCGCGCCTGACGCTGGACGACGCCGAGTACCAGCTCTACAACCGCATCTACCAGCACGTGAAGCCCCAGGCGCCGGTACCCGACCTGGTGATCTACCTGCAAGCGTCGGTGAATACGCTGATCGCGCGCGTGAGGAAACGCGGCAACAAGATGGAGAGCAGCATCGACGAGGACTACCTGCGCCGCCTCTCCGAGGCCTACACGCGCTACTTCCACGAATACACCGAGAGCCCGCTCCTGATCGTGAACAGCGAGCACCTGAACTTCGTCGATTCGCCCGAGCACCTCGACCTGCTGATCGCGCGCATCAACGCGATGCGCGGCGGGCGGGAGTTCTTCAACCGCGCGTAGAAACCGGGTTTTCTACCTCCCGAGCGTGAGCTCGGGCAGCGGCGGCAGCACGCGGCCCTGCTTCACGCGCATCTGGATGCGGTGCAGGAAGGCGGGATTGTCGAGCGGGTCGCCGGCGAGGGCGAGGAAGCTCGCCTCGAAGCCGGGGCGCAGCTCGCCGACGTTGCGCTCGGGAAGGATCGTCTTCGGCGTGTCCACGGCCCACGCGCGCAGCAGGGCGAGCGGGTCGAGCATGTCGTGCTCGACCAGGAAGCGCACCTCGTCGCGCGCGGTCACGAAGCGCCGCTCGCCGCTGATGCCGTCGCTGCCGATCGCGATCCTCACGCCCGCGGCCTGCAGTGTCCTCAGGTTGGCGACCTGGTTGGCGCGCATCGCCGGGCGCCACGCGAGGGGCATGCTCGGAGAAAGGCGCTCGGTGGTGCTCGCCGTGGTCACCACGACGATGCCCTTTCGCGCCGCGAGCCCCGCGGTCGCGGCATCGATCACATATGCCGAGAGGTCTGAGCTGAATCGGGGATCGGGCTGTGGAAGATGATTGATCTCGTCGACGCCCGCGTTTACCGCATGGCGAAAATCCGCGGCGGTATCGACGTGGCTCGAGACGCGAAGGCGCGCCGCATGGGCGCGCCGCACGATAGGCTCGAGCATCTCTGGGTCGAGCCCCTTGTGCACGCCCGGGGTGCCGTCGCGCGTGAGCGTCTTCGCGCCCGGATCGGTGAACAGCAGGAACGTCTTGATGAAGTCCGGCTTCCCCGCGAGGATCCGCGGCCACTTCATTTCGAGATCCGCTTCGTTGTCGATGAGGAAATAGGCGCGGTTCTCCATATCCGCGGGCCCGAGCCCCGGGAACACCCCGAGCGAGGCCAGGTAGCCGTGCAGCGGCGCGGGATGCCCGCCGGTGGAGGTGAGGCCGCCGTTCGAGAACACCACGTCGAGGCTTTCGGGGCGGTTCAGCTTGCCGCGCACCTCGGGCGTCAGCAGGTCCGGGATCACGTTCGGGTTCTTCACGTAAAAAATGCCCGCCTCCAGGAAGACGATGATCTTGTCGTCGAGGCCGTCGGCCGAATCGATGCCGTGGTGGTGCGCGTCCCCGTACGCCGGCACGACATGGCGATTCACGAGGTCCTCGACGCGGTCGACGCGGGCGGGGCGCCGCTCGACGAACACGCCGTCGACCGACCAGCGCGTGCCGGGAACAAAGTTCCTGCCGTCGAACCAGAGCCCCCGCGTCCACTCGATGGCCTGCGCGTGCGCGAGGCCCGCCATCCAGACGATGGCGATTGCCAATAGCGTTCTTCTCATTCCCCCGTCCGAGTCATGGCAGAATTCGCCTCCGCCTTTCACGATTGCCCGATGGCCATGCGAGTGACCCTTCCCCAGCTCCAGGAGCGCGCGCGCTCCGGGGAGAAGCTCGTGATGCTCACCTGCTACGACGCGAGCTTCGCACAGATCTCCGACGCGGCAGGTGTCGATATATTGCTGATTGGTGACTCGCTCGGGATGGTGATCCAGGGCCACGATTCGACCCTTCCGGTCACGCTCGAGCAGACCGAATACCACGTCCGGTGCGTCGAGCGCGGCAGCCAGAAGGCGCTGATCGTCGCCGACCTGCCGTTCGGAACGTTCCAGGAATCGCCCGCCCAGGCGTTTCGAAGCGCCGCGCGGCTGATGGCGGCGGGCGCGGGCATGGTCAAGCTCGAAGGCGGCGCGGTGATGGTCGAGAGCACGCGGTTCCTGGTCGAGCGCGGCATTCCGGTCTGCGCCCACATTGGCCTCACCCCCCAGTCGGTGCATACGCTGGGCGGCTACCGCGTGCAGGGCCGCCAGGAGGATGCCGCCGAGGGGCTGGTCGCCGACGCCAAGGCGCTCGAAGCGGCCGGCGCGGCGATCGTGCTGATGGAAGCGATGCCGGCCGCGCTGGCCAAGCGGGTCACCGAAGCGCTCACCGTGCCCACGATCGGCATCGGCGCGGGCGCCGACGTCTCGGGACAGGTGCTCGTGGTCTACGACATGCTCGACATCTACCCGGGGCGCAAGGCGCGCTTCGTGAAGAACTTCATGGAAGGCGGCCTCACGGTGCGCTCCGCGATCGAGGCGTACGTCAAGGCCGTCAAGGCGAAAACCTTTCCGGGTCCCGAGCACTCGTTCTAGGAATCCAGAGGCTTCCTCCCGTGGACGTCATCCACACCGTCGCCGAGCTGCGCGCGCGCCTGAAGGGCGAGGCGGCGATCGCGCTCGTGCCCACGATGGGCAACCTGCACGCGGGCCACCTGGCGCTCGTCGACATCGCGCGCCGCCACGGCAAATGCCTGGTCACGTCGATCTTCGTGAATCGCCTGCAGTTCGAGCCCGGCGGCGATTTCGATCGCTATCCGCGCACGCTCGAGCGCGACTGCCGCATGCTCGAGGCCGCGGGCTGCCAGGTGGTGTTCGCGCCCGGCGAGAAGGAGATGTACCCGGTCGCGCAGGAGATCGCCGTGACGCCGCCGAAATCCGCCGAGCAGCTGTGCGGCGATTTCCGGCCCGGGCATTTCCAGGGCGTGGTCACCGTGGTCTCCAAGCTCTTCAACATCGTCGCGCCGCACACCGCGATCTTCGGCAAGAAGGACTACCAGCAGCTGCACGTGATCCGGGAGCTGGTGCGACAGCTCAACTTCCCGATCGAGATCGTTGGCGGCGACACGGTGCGCGAAGCCGACGGGCTCGCGATGTCGTCGCGCAACGGCTATCTCACGCGGGAGGAGCGCACGGAAGCGGTCCGGTTGCAGCGCAATCTGCGGCGCATCAAGGAGGAGATCGAGGGGGGGGAGCGCGACTTCGAGCGCATCACAGAGCGCGCCGCGGCGGACCTCGCGCTCGCGGGCTGGCGAGTCGACTACGTCGCGCTCCGCAATCGCTCCACCCTGGCGCCCCCGAAGCCCGGCGATGGCGCCCTCGTGGTCCTCGGAGCGGCGTGGCTCGGGAATACGAGGCTCATCGACAACGTGGAGATCGACGCGAAGTGAATCTCCGCTTGCAACTCGCTACGGAAAGTAGCCCAGCCCCTCGCTGATTTTCCGCGCCGCCGCCTTCACCGGCGCGACGAATTCCTTGCGGAAGCGGCTGGTCGGCATGGTGAGCGTGACCGCGCCGGCGAGCTCGCTCGACGCCCCGAACACCGGGGCCGAAATCCCCGCGAGGTCGGGCGAGCGATCGCCCACCAGCGCCGCGGCGCCCTCGGCGCGGATGCGGTCGTAGATCGCGCCCTTCGCGCCGGAAAAGGCGCTGATCACGCGCCCGCCCGCGCCGCGATCGAGCGGCAGCAGCTCGCCCACCTGCACGTGATAGCGGATCGGCTGCGGCGAATCGACGCGATGCAGGCAGAGGCGCAACTCGCCCTGGCGCACGTGGAAGGCCGCGCTCTCCTGCGTCTTCTCGACCAGGTCGCGCAACACCGGGAGCACGAGCGCCTCGAGCGAGAACGACGCGGTGTAGATCGATTGCAGACGGGCGATCTCCGAGCCGAGCGCGTAGCGTCCGTCGTCGAGCTTCTGCAGGACGCCGAAATGGATGAGCGACGCGAGCAGCCGCAGCACCGTGCTCTTGACGAGGTGCGTGCGCTCGGCCAACTCGATCAACGAAAGGGAGCGGTCGCCTTCGCGAAACGCGGCGAGCAGCATCAATGCGCGATCGACCGCGGCGACGCCGCCGTTTTCGGCCGACGACTTGTGGGGAGTGCGCGTGGGATAACGGGCCATTGACAATCCCTCCGTTTCGCTTCTATGATTCTATCCAGCAGATTATCATTCTATTCCATAAAATACTAGCGGGACTCGTGCCCGAGGAAATTCGATGGACATCCTGGTGAGTGAAGTCGGCCCGCGCGACGGGCTGCAGAGCATCAAGCGCGCCATGCCGACGCAATCCAAGCACGTCTGGATACGCGCGCTCGCCGCATCCGGATTGAAGGAGATCGAGGTCGCGTCGTTCGTGCCGCCGAAGCTCTTGCCGCAGATGGCCGACGCGGCCGAGGTCGTGCGCGAGGCGGTGAAGATCCCCGGCCTCACCGTCCTGGCGCTCGCGCCGAACTTGAAAGGCGCGCAGGCGGCGATCGAGGCCGGCGCGCACAAGGTGACGCTGCCGGTCTCCGCGTCCGAGGCGCACAGCCGATCCAACATTCGCAAGAGCGTCGACGAGGCCATCGAGGAAGCCGGGCGCATCGTCGAATTCCGCGACGCGTTGCCGCAGGCGCAGCGTCCCGGAATCGAGGTCGGCATCTCCACCGCGTTCGGCTGCACGCTGCAAGGCGATGTCTCCGAGGATTTCGTGATCGAAGTGGCGCTGCGCCTCGCGCGCAAGGGCATCGACACGATCGGGCTTTCCGATACCACCGGCTACGCGAATCCCGCGCAAGTGAAGCGCCTCTTCACCCGCCTCTTGCGCGAGATCGGCGACAAGGCGGGCGGCGCGCACTTGCACAACACGCGCGGGCAGGGCCTCGCCAACGTGGTCGCCGCACTCGATGCCGGCGTGACCACTTTCGATTCCTCGCAGGGCGGCATCGGTGGCTGTCCGTACGCCCCGGGCGCCTCCGGGAACATCGTGACCGAGGATCTTGTGTTCCTGCTCGAATCGATGGGCCTCGACACCGGCATCGACATCGACAAGCTGCTCGCGGCGCGCGCGCTGTTCGTGGCCGGGCTGCCGGGCGAGCCGATCTACGGTCACCTTCCCGACGCCGGCCTGCCGAAGAATTTCAGGCGCGCGATGGAGCACGCATGAAGAAGGCCCTTCCGCTCGAAGGCATTCGCGTCGTCGAGTTCTCGCACATGGTGATGGGGCCGACCTGCGGCCTGGTGCTCGCGGACCTCGGCGCCGAGGTGATCAAGGTCGAGCCCGAAGGCAAAGGCGATCCGACTCGTTATCTCAAGAGCACCGGCGCGGGGTTCTTCGCGTCGTTCAGCCGCAACAAGAAAAGCGTGACGCTGGACCTCGCTTCGACCGAGGGCCTCGCCGCGGCGAAGAAGCTGATCGGCACCGCCGACGTGTTCCTCGAGAATTTCCGTCCCGGCGCGCTCGAGGGCAAGGGACTCGGCTACGAGGCGCTCTCGAAGGCGAATCCACGCCTCATTTATTGCTCGATGAAGGGCTTCCTCACCGGGCCCTACGAGAAGCGCACCGCGTTGGACGAAGTGGTGCAGATGATGAGCGGGCTCGCGTACATGACCGGCCCGGTCGGCAAGCCGTTGCGCGCGGGCGCCCCGGTGAACGACATGATGGGCGGCATGTTCGGCGCGATCGCGATCCTCGCCGCGTTGCGCGAGCGCGACGCGACCGGCGAGGGACAGTACGTGCAGAGCGGCCTGTTCGAAAATGCCGCATGGCTTGTCTCGACCCACATGATGCAGCACGTCGTGAGCGGCAAGGTTCCCGAGCCGATGTCCGCGGGCAAGCGCGCCTGGGGCATCTACGACATCTTCGATTCGGCCGACGGCGTGCGCATCTTCATCGGCGTCGTGACCGAGCGCCAATGGGAAATCTTCACCAAAGCGCTGGGCGAGCCCGAGCTGATGGACCCCGCGTACGCGACCAATAACCTGCGCTCGGCTGCGCGCGACCAGCTGATCCCGCTGGTCAACAAGCTTCTGAAGAAACACTCGATCGTGCAACTCGAGAAGATCTGCGAGGAGGGCGGCCTGCCGTTCGCGCGCATCCAGACGCCCTCGGACCTGTTCGACGATCCGCACCTGAACGCAGGCGGCATGGTGCCGCTGGTTCTGAACGACGGCATGAAGACGCAGATTCCCGCCTTGCCGATGCAGTTCGGCTCCGAGCGCCTGCCGCTGCGCTCGCAGCTGCCGCGGCCCGGCCAACACAACGACGAGATCCTGGCGCCGCTCGGCGTCGCTTCACCCGCTACCGCCAAATCCCTCTAGGAGGAAACATGTTTCGACGTGCGCTGTTCCGCACGGCGGGAGCGATTGCGCTCTTCGCCCTGGCTCCCGCCGCAGCCCTCGCGCAGGATGCGTATCCCAACAAGCCGATCAAGCTGGTGGTGCCATTCCCGCCGGCGGGCGGCACCGACGTGCTCTCGCGCGCGATCGCCGAGCGCATCGCCTCGCTCAACAAGTGGGTGATCATCATCGACAACAAGCCGGGTGCCAGCGGCAACATCGGGCTCGAGGCCGCGGCCAAGTCGCCGCCCGACGGCTACACCATCGCGATGGGCCAGACCGCGAACCTCGCGGTGAATCCCGCGCTCTACGCGTCGATGCCGTTCGATCCGCTCAGGGATTTCGCGCCGATCGCCCTCGTGTCCTCGCAACCGCTGATCCTCGTGGTCTCGACGAGCTCGCCGTACAAGTCGCTGAAGGACGTGGTCGATGCCGCGAAGGCGAAACCCGGCCAGCTCAACATGGGCTCGCCCAGCAACGGCACGATGGGCCACATCGGCGGCGAGCTCTTCCAGCGGCGCGCGGGCGTGAAGTTCACGCACATCCCGTACAAGGGCGCGGGTCCGGTGGTGACCGACCTCATGGGCGGAAGCGTCGATATCTACTTCGGCAATTCGCAGGCGGTCGATGCGCTGGTGAAAGGCGGACGGCTGCGCGCGCTCGCGGTGACATCGCCGAAGCGCCTGAAGACGCTGCCCGACGTGCCGACGATCGCCGAATCGGGCTATCCGGGTTTCGAGGCGACGACGTGGAGCGGCCTCGTGGCGCCCGCGGGGACGCCGCGCCCGATCATCAACAAGCTCAACGCCGAGGTGGCGAAGGCGCTCAAGGATCCCGAGATGCTCGCCAAGCTCGCCGCCGACGGCAGCGAGCCGATCGGCGGAACGCCCGAGCAGTTCGCGACGTTCCTCAAGGCCGAGCATGCGAAGTGGGGCGCGGTCATCAAGGAAGCCGGCATCAAGCTCGACTGAGGAGGCCAAAGTGAAAACCACGCTCTGCATAGTGGCCGCATCCCTCGCGGTTGCGAGCCCTGCCCACGCGCAACAAGGCGCATGGCCCAACCAGCCGGTGAAGATCATCGTGCCGTACTCGCCCGGCGGCACGGTCGATTTCTCCGCGCGCCAGATCGCCAACAAGCTCTCCGAGCAGCTCGGCAAGCCGTTCATCGTCGAGAACAAGGTCGGCGCCTCGGGCACGATCGGCACCACGAGCGTCGCCAAGTCCGCGCCCGACGGCTACACGCTGCTCGCGAACGACACCAGCTACGCTATGGTGCCGGCGCTCTTCAGGACGCTGCCCTGGGACCACGCGAACGACATTGTGCCGGTCACCACGATTCTCACGACACCGGTGGTGCTGGTCGTGCCCGCGGCCTCGCCCTTCAAGACCGGCCGGGAGCTGATCGATTTCGCGAAGAAGAATCCCGGCAAGCTCAATTTCGGATCCGGCGGGCTCGGCAGCTCGACGCACCTGAATGCCGAGATGTTCCGCAAGGAGGCGAACATCGACATCTCGCACATTCCCTACAAAGGCGCGGGCGAAGCGATGACCGGGATCATCTCCAATCAGGTCGACATGCTGATCACCGCGACGCCGACCGCGATGGGCCAGATCAAGGGCGGCAAGATGCGTGCGCTCGCGGTGACGGGGACGAAGCGCTCCGCGGCGTTCCCCGACGTGCCTACGTTCGCGGAGATCGGGCTCGCCGGCTACACGGTGACCGGATGGTTCGGGCTCGCGGTGCCGAAGGGCACGCCGCCGGAAGTGATCGCGAAGCTGCACGCGGAGACAGTGAAGGCGCTTGCCGATCCGGCGCTGCGCGCGCGCTTGCTCGACCAGGGCGCGGAGCCCGGCGGCATGGCGCCCGATGCATTCGGGAAATTCGTGCGCGAGGAGACCGCGCGCTGGGGTGCGCTCGCGAAAGCGGCCGGCGTGAAGCCGGAGTAGGCCATGTGGAATCTCTCGTTCACTGCGCCGCAGGTGATCCAGGCCCGCGTGCTCACGCGCCTGCCGGCCGCGTTCCGCGACAAGCGCCGCGCCGAGTGGGCCGACGCCAACAAGCCGGGCCACGAGCTCGACAGCTTCCTCGAGGGGCCGTCGTTCGATCGCGCGGGCAATCTCTACGTGACCGACATTCCGTTCGGGCGGATCTTTCGCATCTCGCCGTCGATGGAGTGGACGCTGGTGGCGCAATACGACGGCTGGCCCAACGGCTCCGCGTTCCATCGCGATGGCTCGCTGTGGATCACGGACTACCGGCGTGGAGTCCTGCGCATGGATGTTGCGAGCGGCAAATGGGAAGCGATCAAGGGCCACCGCAATAGTGAATCGTTCAAGGGCGTAAACGACCTCACCTTCGATCGCGATGGCAAGGTCTACTTCACCGACCAGGGTCAGAGCGGGCTGCACGATCCTTCGGGGCGGGTGTATCGACTTTCTCCCACAAGCGCTCTCTCCCCCTTGCGGGAGGGTCGGGGAGGGGGTCGTCTCGATTTATTGATCTCCGGAATCCCCAGCCCCAACGGCATCGCGCTCGACACCTCCGGACGCTTCCTCTTCATCGCGGTCACGCGCGCGAACCAGGTCTGGCGCGGCCCGCTGCTCGCCGACGGCTCGATCACCAAGGTCGGCGCCTTCCGCTCGTTCTTCGGCGCGAGCGGACCCGACGGCATGGCAGTCGACGTCGACAATCGCCTCGTGGTCGCGCATGCGAGCCTCGGCGGCGCCTTCGTCCTCAACGCCGGCGGCGAGATCACGCACTTCGTGAAGAGCCCGGCCGGCTCCACCGTCACCAACGTGGCCTATCGTCCCGGCACCTCGCAGCTCGTGATGACCGAATCCGAAACCGGCGCGATCCTCGAGGCCGACCTGCCCGCCCCCGGCGCGCCGCTCTACTCGCATAGCTGAGACCGAAAACCGGGGACAGACCACGGTTTCCCATTGAGCGGAACAACTGTTCTACTGAGGCGTGATGCCGGCGTCCTTGACGACCTTGACCCAGCGCGCGTTCTCCTGCCGCATGAAGCCGCCAAACTCGGCGGGAGTCATGAGGCGGATCTCGGCGCCTTCCTCGAGCAGGCGCTTCTTCACGACGGGATCGTTCACGACCTCGGAGACCGCGGAGTTGATCTTCTGCACGACGTCGGCGGGCATTCCCTTCGGGCCGACGAAGCCGGTCCACGTGCCCACGTCGAAATCGGGAAGGCCCAGCTCGATCAGCGTCGGCACGTCGGGGACCGCGGGATTGCGCTCCTTCGAGGCGAGCCCCACGGCGCGCACCTTGCCGCCGCGAATCTGCGGAACGACCGCGGGCAGTGTCGCGAAATTCACCTGCGCCTCACCCGACATGATCGCGAGCACCGAAGGCGAGCCCCCCTTGTACGGCACGTGCGTGATGTTCGCGTTGAGGCCCTTCACCAGCAACTCGCCCGCGAGGTGCCCCGGAGAACCGATGCCCGAAGAGGAGTAGAAAGTGGGCGTGCTCGCGGAGAGCTCTTTCAGCTCGGCGAGCGTCCTGAAGGTGGTTTGCGGCGAGCCGATCATGATCATCGGGTACGAGCACACCAGTGCCACCGGGGTGAAGTCGTTGAGCGGATGGAATTTCTGCTTCATGAGGCCGGGGTTGATCGCATGCACCGCGACCGTCGTCATGAGCAGCGTGTAGCCGTCGGGCGGGGCCTGCAGCATGAGCTCCGCGGCGAAGTCGCCGGCGCCGCCGGGCTTGTTCTCGATCACGATCGGCTGCCCGAGCTTCTCGCCGAGCTTGGGCGAGAGCAGGCGCGCGACGACATCGGTCGAGCCTCCCGGCGCGTAGCCGATGAACACCTTGATGGGTTTCTCGGGCCACGCGGCGGCGAGCGGAAGCGCCGCGGCAGTTGCGAGAGCAGCGATGGCGGTGCGAAGCATTTGTCTATTTGCCCTTGAACACCGGTTTGCGCTTCTCCATGAACGCCTTGCGCCCCTCGGCGTAATCCTCGCTTTCGAAGCAGTCGAGGATCAGCTTGCGGCACATGTCGGCGTCGAAGTCGGCGTCGAGCGCGAGGATCTCCTGGATGATCCGCTTGCCCGCCTTGATCGTGAGCGGCGCGCCGGTCGTGATCGCCGTCGTGTATTCGGCGAGCAGCGCATCGTATCCCGCCGCGTCGGCCACGCGGTTCACGAGCCCGATCCGCAGCGCCTCGGCGGCATCGAGCCGGCGGCCGGTGAAGAAGATGTCCTTCGCGAATCCGGGGCCGACCAGCTGCGTGAGGTTCTTCATCGCCGAGTAGCGGTAGCCGAGGCCCAGGCGCGTGGCGGGAATCGAGAACACCGAGTCGGACGATGCGACGCGGATGTCGCAGCTGATGGCGACGTTCACCCCGCCGCCGATGCAGTAGCCGCGGATCGAGGCCACGGTGGGCTTGGAGAATTCGTAGATGCCTTGGAGCGCCGCCTCCGCCACCTGCTCGTATTTCTTCACCGCCTCTTTGGCGGCGCGCATGTCCTCGAACTGCGAGATGTCTGCGCCGGAGATGAACGCCTTGCCCCCCTCGCCGGAGAACACCACCATGCGCACGTTGTCGTCCTTCTCCGCGCGCGCGAGCAGCGGCGGCACCGCCTCCCACATGTCCATCGAGAGCGCGTTGTGCTTCGCCGGATTGTTGAAGCGGATGTGCAGCACGGAACCCTCGAGCCACGTCTTCATGCGCTCGGTGGTGGACGGATAGGTCATGTCGTTCATCAGAAGACTCCCGCGGCTTTCATGCGTTTCAGGGTCGTGTCGTCGTAGCCGATCTCGGCGAGAATCTCCTCCGAGTGCTCGCCCCGGCGCGGCGCGGAGCGCGCGATGGTGGATGGGGTGCGCGTGAGCGTCACCGGCTGGCCCATCAGCGTCTGCTCGCCCAGCTGCTTCGAGGTCACCTTCTTCAGGATACCGAGGTGGCGCACCTGGGGCTCCTCGAAGACCTCCTTGAGATTATTGATGCGCCCGCACGCGACACCCGCCTCGTTGAGCGTCTCGATCCAGTACGCGCTGGTATTCCTCATCAGGCGCTTCTCGATCTCGGCGTTGAGCCAGTCGCGGTGCACCGAGCGGCTCGACTTGGTCTTCGAGCGCTCGTCGGCGATCCACTCCGGCGCGCCCATCGCCTCGCAGAAGCGCTCCCAGATCTTGCCGCCGAAGACCGCGATGTTGATGAACCCGTCGCTCGTCCTGTAGACGCCGGTGGGAATGCTGGTCGGGTGGAAGTTGCCCGCCTGCCCCGGGATCTCGCCGTCGAGCGTCCAGCGGGCGGTCTGGAAATCCATCATGTACATCATCGCCTCGAGCAGCGACGTGTGCAGCCACTGCCCCTTGCCCGACTGCTCGCGTTCGAGGAGTGCGACCGTCACACCGTATGCCGCGAAAATTCCGCCGCACAAGTCGGCGATTGGGACGCCGACCCGAAGGGGGCCTTGCCCCGGCAAGCCGGTCACCGACATCAGCCCGCCCATGCCCTGCGCGATCTGGTCGAAGCCGGGGCGCGTGGCGTAGGGGCCGGTCTGCCCGAAGCCCGAGATGCTCGCGTAGACCAGCCGCGGGTTCACCTTCGAGAGCGCCTCGTAATCGATGCCGAGCCGCGATTTCACGTCGGGGCGGAAATTCTCCAGCAGCACGTCGGCGGTCGAGACCAGTTTCTTCAATACCTCGATCCCCTCGGGCTCCTTGAGATTCAGCGTGATCGAGCGCTTGTTGCGGTGCGTGTACTGGTAGTCGGAGCCCTCCTGCCCGCCCAAGGTGTCGTCGCCACGCATGTGCTCGGGCATCTGCACCTGGATCACGTCGGCCCCCCAGTCGGCGAGCTGGCGCGCGGCGGTAGGGCCGGCGCGCACCTGGGTCATGTCGACGACACGGAAACGGGCGAGGGCCAGGGAAGCGGGGATGTGGGGCATCCCGGGAATTTACCGGAAAAACGCGCGCAATTCGGTGTACGTCTCGTCGGGCGCTTGTTCGGCCGGGTAATGACCGCAGGCGAGCATCCGGCCATGGACGTCGGCCGCGCGCTCGCGCCACGCTTGCATCGGCTTGTAGCTGCGGTTCACGTGGCTCTTCTCGCCCCAGAGCACGAGCATCGGCATCGCGATCTTCGTGGCGAGGTCGGCCTCGTCGTGCACGAGGTCGATGCCGACCGCGGCGCGATAGTCCTCGCAGACCGCGTGGATGTTCTCGCGCGTGCAGCAGCGGATGTATTCGGCCAGCGCCTCGGGCGTGAAGGCGCTCATGCCCACGCCCTTCTTGTCGAGCTTCCTTCGGATATAGCGCTCGAAGCCGTACGCCTCGATCATCGCTTCCGGGTAGTCGTAGGCCTGCGCCATGAAGAACCAGTGGTAGGAATCGACCGCCCACTGGCGCTTGATGTTGTTGAGCATGTGGTGCGTGGGCACGATGTCGAGGAACGCGACCTTTTCCACGCGCGTCGGGTGGTCGAGCGCCATGCGGTGCGCCGCGCGCCCGCCCCGATCGTGGCCCGCCACGCAGAAGCGGTCGAAGCCGAGCTGCGCCATCACCTCGACCTGGTCGTTCGCCATCGCGCGGAACGAGTAGCCGATGTGGTCTGCACCGCCGGCGGGCTTCGAGCTGTCGCCGTAGCCGCGCAGGTCCGTGGCTACGACGGTGAATTCCTCCGCCAGCTGCGGCGCGATCTTGTGCCACATCACGTGGGTGAGGGGATTGCCGTGCAGCAGGAGCAGCGGCGGCCCGGAGCCTCCGATGCGCAGGTTGATCGTCGCGCCGGACGTCGCTACCTGCTGCAGCTTGAATCCGTCGAACATTTCGAGTTATCCGGAGAAGAAGCATTGAAAACGCCGATGAACGCCGATGAACGCCGATGCATTACTTCCATAGGAATGAGTGCGTGATAATGGATCCGATGGCGCGAAGAATTATTTGCAGGGCCTACAGCAAAGCATCGGCGTTCATCGGCGTTCAACGGCGTTTTCAAAGCCTTCTGTCCGCATCACTCACCGACCCAATAGCCTGGTCAGCTCATTCACGTCCTGCAGCGTCTCGATCTTCCACACCAGATCGAGCACGGCTTGCGTGCGTTCGCGATCGAGCCCGCCCCACGCCGCGCATTGGCGGAATTTCTCCGAGAGCTCCGCATCGCTCATCGGATTGGCGGGGCTGCCCTTGCCGAAGTCGGCCTGCCCGCGGACCACCTTCCCGTCGGAGAGCTCGATCTCGATGATCGTGGTCATCTTGTCGAAGCCCGCCGCCTCGGCCTCGGCATTCACGCCGAAATCCACCTTCGCGATCATCGCCTGCACGTCGGGCCGGTTCACGACCTCGTCGGTGAATTGCCCGAGGCCGCCCTTGCGCTCGAGCAGCAGGATGGCCATGCAGAACTCCATGCTGAACTTGGCCTGCAGCTCGTTCTTCGGGCGATGGTGGATCAGCGCGTTGGGCATGTTGTGGTTGGTTCCCACGGCCACGCGCTTCACCTGCTGCGGCTTGATGTCGTGCGCCAGGATCAGCTCCATCATCACCGCCATGCCCGGGTGCGTGAGCGAGCCGCTCGGATGCGGCTTGATCGAGACGCCGGGGAAATGGAATGTCCAGGGGTTGCCGAGCTTGCCCACGATCATCTCGGGGCTGTAGCCGCCACCCGCCGCGCGGAAGAAACCGCGGTCGGCCTCGAGGCCGTTGGGTGACGCGGTGAAGCCAAGCGCCGCGATCTCCGCCGCGGTCACGCCGTTCTCCGCCGCACGCCCCGCATGGAACGGCTTGGTCATCGTGCCGAAGTTCTCGCGCAGCCCCCCGGCCTGCGTGGCGCCGATGCTCAGCGCGCGGCGCGTCGCATCGCGGTCGAGGCCGAGGATCTTCGCCGCACCCGCCGCCGCGCCGATCGAGCCGCAGGTGGCCGTGCTGTGGAAGCCGTGCTGGTAGTGGCGCGGCAGGATCGCCTCGGCCACCTTGCATTCGACCTCGACACCGACCTGGTAGGCGAGCATCAGGTCCGCGCCGCTGCGATGGTCGCGCTCGGCCAGTGCGAGCACCGGCGGAAGTGCCGGCGCGGTCGGATGCGTGAGCAACCCGTAGACGCGATCCTTCGCCACCGCGAGCTGCGTGTCGTCGTAGTCGTCCGCATGGATCGCGAGCCCGTTGGCGAATGCCGCGAAGCGTGCGGGCAGGCGCAGCGAGCTCCCGATCACGGTGCTGCCGTCATCGCGTGCGATGCCGAGGCTCTCGAGGTAGCGGCGCGCGATCTCGCCGCACTCCGACGTCGCGCCGGCGAGCGCCAGGCCGATCCCGTCGAGCACCGAGCGCTTGCCGAGATGCGCCACGTCCTGCGGGATGTCGCGCGCGCGCGCCGCGATCACGAAGGCGGCCACCTCGTCGGTGACCGCGGGGGCTTGCCCGGTTTCCGCGGGCGCGGCACTACGGGCTTGCATGGGCGGCGGTCCTCGGTTGCGACTTGCGGTTGGCGGCGAGGCGCGCGGCGAGCCGCACCGCCTGCTCG
>JANPHA010000301.1:0-2530 GCA_031424255.1 Burkholderiales bacterium
CTTCGACTCCACAACCGAAAGTGGGGCTTTCCGCAACAGAATGACACCGAAGGGTTGTATTTCCGCTACACCCCCCGGGGTCTTCCCGGCGTTGGAAAACGGCCCGGAAACATGCTAGAATTTCTCTTTCGCCGTACCTAATTTAATAAGTAAAAACAAGCACTTACAAGCGGCCTCCCGTGACCCGAAAAAGAGCGGCCGCGCACCCCTAGGAGCTCATGGAACAGTTCGCCAAGGAAACCATCCCGATCAGCCTCGAGCGGGAGATGCGCCGTTCGTACCTGGATTACGCCATGAGCGTGATCGTTGGCCGGGCACTCCCCGATGTCCGAGATGGACTCAAGCCCGTTCACCGGCGCGCGCTCTTCGCGATGCACGAGGTCTCCAACGACTGGAACAAGGCCTACAAGAAGTCCGCCCGCATCGTCGGTGACGTGATGGGCAAGTACCACCCGCACGGCGATACCGCCATTTACGACACGATCGTGCGCATGGCACAGGAGTTCAGCCTGCGCTACCCGCTGGTCGACGGGCAGGGCAACTTTGGCTCCGTGGACGGCGATAACGCCGCGGCCATGCGCTACACCGAGATCCGCATGGCGAAGATCGCGCACGAGTTGCTCGCCGATCTCGACAAGGAAACGGTCGACTTCGGCCCCAACTACGACGGCAGCGAGCACGAGCCGCTGGTGTTGCCTGCAAGGTTCCCGAACCTGCTCGTCAACGGCTCCTCGGGCATCGCGGTCGGCATGGCCACCAACATCCCGCCCCACAACCTGGGCGAGGTGATCGATGCGTGCCTGCTGTTGCTGAAGAACCCGGAGACCACGATCGAGGAGCTGATCAAGATCGTGCCCGCGCCGGATTTCCCGACTCGCGGGATCATCTACGGCGTGGCCGACGTGCAGGAGGGCTACCGCACCGGGCGCGGGCGCGTGGTCATGCGCGCGCGCACCCACATCGAGGACATGGAGAAGAGCTCGAAGCAGGCGATCATCGTCGACGAGCTTCCCTACCAGGTGGGCGGCGACCAGGTGCTCAAGCGCCTGTCCGAGCTCATCGGCGACAAGAAGATCGAAGGCATCGCGGATCTTCGCAACGAGTCGGACAAGAAGGGCATGCGGCTCGTGATCGAGCTCAAGCGCGGCGAAGTGCCCGAGATCGTGCTGAACAACCTGTACAAGCTCACGCAGATGCAGGAGACGTTCGGCATGAACATGGTCGCGCTGGTCGACAACCAGCCGCGGTGCCTGAACCTGCGCCAGTTCCTCGACGCCTTCCTGCGCCATCGCCGCGAGGTCGTCACGCGCCGCACCGTGTTCGAGCTGCGCAAGGCGCGCGAACGCGGCCACATCCTGGAAGGCCTCGCGGTCGCGCTTTCGAACGTCGACGAGGTGATCGCCATCATCAAGGCGGCCGCCACGCCGGCCTCCGCGCGCACCGACCTGATGTCGCGCACCTGGCGCTCGCAACTGGTGGAGCAGATGCTGCAGCGCGCCACCGCGGAACAGTTCCGCCCCGAGGCCCTGCCGCGCGAGTTCGGGTACTCGGACGCGGGCTATCGCCTCTCCGACGTGCAGGCGCAGCGCATCCTCGAGATGCAGTTGCAGCGCCTCACGGGCCTGGAGCAGGACAAGATCCTCTCGGAATACCGCGAGGTGATCGCCATGATCGAGAATCTGCTCGACATCCTTGCGAAGCCCGAGCGGGTGACGCAGATCATCGGCGACGAGCTGGTCGAGATCAAGCGCGAATTCGGTGACCCGCGCCGCAGCGAGATCGTGGTCAACGGCCAGGAGCTGATGCTCGAGGACCTGATCACCCCCGAAGACGTCGTGGTGACCCTCTCGCACGCCGGCTACGTGAAGAGCCAGCCGCTCGACGAGTACCGCTCGCAGAAGCGCGGCGGGCGCGGCAAGCAGGCGGCCGCGACCAAGGAAGACGATTTCATCGAGAAGCTCTTCATCGCCAACACGCACGACTACGTGCTGTGCTTCTCCAACCGCGGCAAGGTGTACTGGCTCAAGGTCTACGAGGTGCCGCAAGGCAGCCGCAACAGCCGCGGCAAGCCGATCGTGAACCTGCTGCAGATGGAAGAGGGCGAGCGCATCAACGCGATCCTGCCGGTGAAGGAGTTCCGCGAGGACCGCTTCGTGTTCTTCGCGACGCAGGAAGGCGTCGTGAAGAAGACCTCGCTCGCCGACTATTCGCGCCCGCGCCCCTCCGGGATCATCGCCGTGGACCTCGACGAGGGCGATTGCCTCGTGGGCGTGGCGGTGACCGACGGCAAGCACGACGTGATGCTCTTCTCCAACGAGGGCAAGGCGGTGCGCTTCGACGAGAACGACGTGCGGCCCATGGGAAGGGGTGCGCGCGGCGTCCGCGGGATGAACCTCGCGAAGGGCGGAAAGGTCATCGCGCTGCTGGTCGCGGAAAACGAGAGCCAGAGCGTGCTCACCGCCACCGAGAACGGCTTCGGCAAGCGCACCTCGATCGTCGAATACACGCGCCATGGGCGCGGAACGCAGGG
>JANPHA010000302.1:0-12925 GCA_031424255.1 Burkholderiales bacterium
CGGCCAAGCCGGGCGAGCTGTCCGGCGGGATGCGAAGACGTCTCTCCCTCGCGCGTGCGCTGGTGAACGACCCAAAGCTCCTGATGCTCGACGAGCCCACCACCGGCCTCGACCCGCAGGCGCGCCACCAGATGTGGGAGAAGCTGCGCGTGCCGCCGGCGAGGTAGGCGATGTACTTGACACCCTCGACCTCGGGCACGAGCGCTCCGAAGCCGATGCCGAATCCCGCGAGGTAGAGCAGCGGCTCGACGATGTTGCCGAGCACCGATTCGGCCGCGAGCTTCTTCCACACGAGATAGTTGCGCCGCCACACGGCGAGCCACGCCATGGAAACGAATCGGCCGGGCATGGCGGGAAGGCGCATGACGCTCATCGGGGCTCGTCGTCCTTCTGGCAGGCGGGATCGATCGCAACCACGTGCTCGGTGCCGGCGTTGGCGGTGGCTTCGTCGAGGCGCCATTCGAAGCAATGCCCCGGGCGCGCAGGTGGCACCGACTCGGCAAGCCGGAAAACGCGACTCTCGAGAATGGCCTTGACGGCCGGCCATTCCGCGCCCTCGTGATAGGCGCGCGCGATCTGCGCGAGGACCTCGATCGGGCTGCCCGAGCGCTCGGTATCGAGCCAATCCGGCGCGTCGTCGCAGACACCGTGCTTCTCCGTGTCCTGCCCGACGTAGGTCTGGAACAGCACGATCGGAGAATCGGCATCGAAGGCGAGGCAGCCGTTGGATTGAATCCGGCCGCCTTCACGCCGCGCGTGCGCCGAGGAGTACGAATCCTCGACGACATGCAGCAGCGATCCGAACGCCATCAGCCGGATCTTCTCCGGCTTCGCGAGGAACATGTCGTGCACTGCCCACAGTTTCTTCGACGGGCTGCGGAAGAGATCGCTGATCCACGCACTGGTCTCCTCGTCGAGCACCGCACCGGAGCCGCGCAATCCGAACACATTGGCCTTCGGATCGATCTCCCCGCGCGCCACGCGATACGCGAACTCGGACCACCTGAGGATGTTGCGGCGCGTCTCCACTGCCGGCTCGCCGGAATGCGACGCCATCGCGTGCAGGAATTGCATGTCGCCGAAATGGCTGCGCACCGGAGCGATGCTCTTCTCGCGCCGCGTGAGCGCCTCCAGCGCGAAGCGGTCGAGGCGCATCATCGAAGTCCAGCAATCCAGCCCCTGGATCAATTGCATGCCATTGCAATTCCCGAGCAACGCGCCGAGGCGAAGCGCCGGGGGATTGTCGTTCCAGCGAACGCCCGCGATCACTTCGTCGGGCAGCTTGATGCCGGCGCGCGCGTACGCCTGGCGCGTGATGCGCTCGTGCACGTCCACGGTGAACTGGCGCATGAACGCGAGCGCCTGCCGGTTCGCTCCCGCGACCGGAATATCGGTCTGGCTCGGTCCGAAGGCCTGCAACTTGAATGCGAGGGCCGGGCTCCCAACGAGCGCGGATGCGATGACACAACACCAGAGCTTCATCATTCCCTCATCTCGCGGCCGGTCAGCTTGAGGAACAGGTCCTCGAGGTTCGCCCTGCGGTGCATGAAACGCAGCTGCCCGTGGGCGCGCAGATTTTCGATGGCCGAGCTCGCGTCGCGCGTGTAGCAGAACGCGGTTTCGCCGTGCAGCTCCGCTCGCTCGCACAGCGCCTTGCCGTGCGCCTCGAACCACGTTTCCACGCCCTCACCGTACACCTCCACGACCTCGGGCTCGATATGCTCGGCGATCAGCGCATGTGGCGCGCCCTCGGCGAGCGTGCGGCCGTGGTCGATGATCTTCAAACGATCGCAGAGGCGCTCGGCTTCGTCCATGAAGTGGGTGGTGAGCAGGATGGTCTTGCCCTGGCGCAGCAGCACGCGCAGCTTCTCCCACATCTGGTGGCGCGCCTGCGGGTCGAGGCCGGTGGTGGGCTCGTCGAGGAAGATCAGCTCGGGGTCGTTCACCAAGGCGCGCGCGAGCACGAGGCGGCGCTTCATCCCCCCGGAGAGCTCCTGGATGCGGCTGTCGGCGCGCGCTTCCAGCGCGGCGAATTCCAGCAGGCGCGGCAGGCGTTCGCGCATCTCGGCCTCGCGCAGCCCGAAGTAGCGGCCATACACGACCAGGTTCTCGCGCACGGTGAAATCCGGATCGAGGTTGTCGATCTGCGGCACCACGCCCACGCGGATGCGGCCCTCGCGCGCCGCCTTCGGCACCGGGTGGCCGAGCAGCGTGATCTCGCCCGCGTCGGGATGCGTGAGCCCGAGCAACATGCGCAACGTCGTCGTCTTGCCCGCTCCGTTGGGCCCGAGCAGCCCGTAGCATTCGCCGCGCGCGAGCTCGAGGTCGATGCCGGCGACCACCTCGCGCCCGTCGTAGAACTTGCGGATGCCTTTCGCCGCGAGGATCGTCACCGGATCCAGCGCGAGACGATTTCGCGCAGCAGGTGCAGCTTGCGGTGGAAGAAATGCTCGCCGCCGGGGACGACCGCCACCGGCACCTCGCGCGCCGTGGCCCACGCGATCGAATCCGCGAGCGGCACGGTCGCGTCGAGATCGCCATGGACGACGAGCGTGTTCGCGGCGGTGTGCCGCCCAGGCGAGCCGAGATGCGGATCGTTCGGATCGGGCGCTTCTCCCATGCCGTGGCCGGTGATGCGGCGAAAGCCCGGGGCGACGAGCACCAATTGCGCGAAATCAACGGCCTCGCTCGCGCGCGTGGCGACCGCGCCGCCGAACGAGAAGCCGGCGAGCCACAGCGGCAGCGTTCCACCGGTTGCTTCCCGCGCGTGCTCGATCACGCGCACCATGTCGTCGACCTCGCCGCGGCCCTCGTCGTGCACGCCCTCGCTCGCGCCGACGCCGCGGAAGTTGAACCGGAAAGTCGCCGCGCCGCGATCGCGGAACGCGCGCTCTACAGTCGTCACCACCTTGTTGTCCATCGTGCCGCCGAAGAGCGGATGCGGATGCGCGATCACCGCGACCGCGCCCCTCGCCTCGGGCAGGTGGGCGGCGATCTCGATCGCGCCGGCGGGGCCGGCGATGGTCGCGCGCCCGGAGGAATTCATGCCCCGGTCTAGATCCTCAGGCGCTCGACGACCTGCCCGTTCACCAGGTGCTGCTCGATGATCTCGTCGATGTCTTCCTTGTCGACGTAGGTGTACCAGACCTCGTCGGGGTAGACGACGATCACCGGGCCCTCTTCGCAACGATCGAGGCAGCCGGAGGCGTTGATGCGCACGTTGCCGGGGCCGCTCATCTTGAGCTCCTTGATGCGTTTCTTGGCGTAGTCGCGCAACCCCTCGGCGTTGTGGCAGGCGCAGCACGCCTCGGGCGGATCGCGGCGGTTCACGCAGAAGAACACGTGGTGCTTGTAGAAGCTCATGGGAGATAGTCTACCGTTCCCGGGGGATGGCGCCGGATGTGGAAGAAGAGGCCGATCAGGAATACGAGCGCCGCGAACGGCCAAAGTTCATGCAGGAAGCGCGTGAGCGACGCGAAGCTCGCGAGCTGCCCATAGGGCCAGCGGAATAGCCGCAGGAACTCGTCATGGCCGCTGTACTCGCCGAAGATCTTCGAGAAGAGCGCCCCGGCGAGCACCATCACCAGCGCGAGATAGATTCGCCCGGCGCGCGCGAGGCGGCGCAGGGGCAGCAGCATCAGGATGCCGGCAGTGAGCCCGGCCACGCGCCCGCGGGTCACCCACTCCTCGGTGACGTGGGGCTGCAGCATGAACGAGGTGCCGAGGAATTTGAGCCATAGCGCAACACTCAGCAGCACCAGGGTCACGCGCAGGCTCCCCTCGGTGCCGCTCACCAGCGCCGAGATGAAGAGGCCGAACCCGCAGATCGAGAGCGCCACCGCGGCCCACTGCAGCAGCTCGAGCTCGCCGGGGCCCGCGGGATCGCCGACGATGTTGCCCGCCCCGAAGAACGGCAGCGCGGGATTGAGCTGCGCGATCAGCCATAGCATGACGAGAGCCAGGCCCGCATCGCCCCACGCGCCGGGAATCACCACGCGCTCGCGCAGCTCGCCCAGCGGCTTGGTCACCATCGAGTAGACCGGATCGACGAACATCAGCGCGCCGATCAGCGCGCCGCCGGCGTTGGCGAGCACGTCGTAGATCGACGAGATGCGCGTGGGGATGAAGAGCTGCATGGTTTCCATCAGCAGGCTGAACGCGGCGGCGAGCCCCACTGAGCGCACGATCGCGCGCACCCGATCGCCGGCTTGGAGGAAATACAGGCTGGCGAGGATGCCGAACGGGATGTACGCGATCACGTTGAAGGCGATGTCGTCGCCGACGATGAAGCGCGGGCGCAGGAAGAATGCCGGGATCGCATCCGGCGAAGGCAGCCGCAACGGCACGAACGGATACAGGCTCGCGTAGGCGATCAACAGCGCCCAGACGCCGAGCGATCCCCGGTAGCGGCTGGGAGCGGACGGTGCGGCAGCCGTCATTTCAATGGCACGAGTCCCTGGCGATAGCGCTGCGCGTGCTCGACGTAGTGCTGGGCGATCCAGGTGTTGGTGGCGATCTCCTCGGGCGTGAGGCTGCGCACCACCTTGCCGGGAACGCCGAGCACGAGCGAGCCGTCGGGAATCACCTTGCCCTCGGTCACCATCGCGCCCGCGCCGATCAGGCAGTTCTTCCCGATCACCGCCTTGTTGAGCACGATCGCGCCGATGCCGATCAGCGAATTCTCGCCCACGGTGCAGCCGTGCAGCATCACGAGGTGGCCGACGCTCACGTTCTTCCCGAGCGTCACCAGCACGCCGCCGTCGGTGTGGATCACCGAGTTGTCCTGCACGTTCACGTTCTCGCCCAGCGTGATGACGTCGTTGTCGCCGCGGATGGTGACGTTCCACCAGACGCTCGCATTGGCTTTCATCACCACCGAGCCGATCACGGCCGCGTTGTCGGCCACGAAGTAGTCGCCCTCGAACCTGGGCTTGCGGTCCCCAAGCTGGTAGATCACCCCGGCCTCCGTTCGCTCCCGCGAAGGCGGGAGTCTCCCGGATTATAAAACCGGGGACAGACCACGGTTTTACATCTGCTTGAAGAGGTGGGAGTAGATGCGCGAGACGACGAGAGATTCGTCCTTGCCCTTGATCTTCACGTGCGCCTGCCCGCGGAAGTCGCGTGTCACGGCGGAGATCGCGTTCACGTTGACGAGCGTGGAGCGGTGGATCTGCCAGAAGAGCTCGGGATCGAGGCCGTCGATCAGCTCGCGGATCGGCGTCTTGATCAGCGCCTCGCTCTCGGCCGTCACCACACGCGTGTACTTCTCGTCCGACTGGAAGAAGAGCACTTCGGCCACCGGGATCAGGCGCAGGTTCTGGCCGTGGGTCGCCTTGATCCACTGCAGCCTCTCGCGCTTGCCTCCGCCCAACTGCTCGGTCAACTTCGCGAGCACGGCGTTCAGGTCCGCGGGCGGTGTCGCGAGCTTCGCCTTCAGCCGCTCGATCGTGAGCGCCAGGCGCTCGTCGGTCGCGGGCTTGAGGATGTAGTCGACCGCGCCGGTCTCGAAGGCCTGGATCGCGTATTGGTCGTACGCGGTGACGAACACCACGTGGCTGCGCCCGCCGACGTGGCGCGCGACTTCCACGCCGGTCATCTCCGGCATCTGGATGTCGAGGAACATGAAGTCGGGCGCGCGATCCTCGAGCGCCTCGAGCGCCGCGGCGCCGTCCTCGACCGACGCGATGATCTCGAGCTCGGGCCAGAGCTTGCGCAGCTTTCCCTCGAGCTGGGTGCGCAGGATGGCTTCGTCTTCAGCGAGGATCGCGGTTGGCATCGTCCAATTCTATCGGGGCCTTCTTCCTCTTGCTGCGCCGCACGAGCCACCAGATGCCGAGCCCCATCAGCAGGAATGGCGCGAGCACCGGGAAGAGTGCGACGAGGACCACGACCGGGATGAAGATCAGCAGGCCCATGAACAGGAAGCCGAGCCCGTAGACCACCGCGAGCACGATCGCGAGTGCCAGCACCACGACCGCGAACGCGGCGGCGATGCCGGCGGTGCCGATGAAGGCACCCGCGGCCGTTCCCATCGATTCCTCGCCCAGGTGTACCGGCAGCGTCCCGGTCATCACGCCGATGAGTCCCAGGCCGGCGCACACCGCCGCGACGATCACGAGCACGAAGAATGTGAACGTGAGCCCCTTGCGCCACGCGCGCTCGGCCGTGCCCATCGCGGAGAGCGTGCGCTGGGCCGCGGTCTTCGGACCCGGGGGCGGCGGGGGCGGAGCAGCCGGCGCAGCACCGAACGCAGCGCCCGCGCCGCTGCGCGCGCCGTCGCGCGGCACCTCGATCGTCGCCACCACGCCATGCGGCTGCTGCGCCTCGAGCGTCAGCTTGCCCGCGACCCCATACATCGCGGCGAGGCGCTCGCGGATGTTGGCGAGGCCCACGCCCGCGCCGATCGTCTCGGCGAAGCCGCGGCCGGTATCGGCCACGGTCATGCGCAGCTTGCCGTCGGCCGCTGTGGCGCTGATCTTCACCATGCCGCCCTCGCGCTGCGGCTCGAGGCCGTGCTTGATCGCATTCTCCACCAGCGACGGCAGCATGAGCGGCGGGAACGGCGCATCCATCAAGTCGGCCGGCACGTCGATCTCGAACGTGAGCCGCTTGCCCATGCGCATCTGCAGGATGTTGAGATACGCGCGCACCAGCTCGACTTCCTGGCCGACGGTGGAGACCGACTCGCGCATCTTGGGCAGCGCGTTGCGCAGGTACTGGATCAGGTGCCCGGTCATCGCGTTGGCCTGCGCCGGATCGACCTCGGTCAGCGCCTGGACGCTCGCGAGCGTGTTGTAGAGGAAGTGCGGCTCCACCTGCGCCTGCAACGCCGAGAGCTTGGCCTCGGTCACCTGCTGGCTCATGCGGTGGTAGTCCGCCTCCTTGCGCTTGAGCTCCGCCATGGCCTGCGCGGCGCGCGAGCGGTCGATGAAGAACTTCGAGATGATCGCCAGGATGAAAAGCGGGATGAAGATCAGGATCAGCCCGCTGCCGACGCCGATCCGGTAGAGGTCCTTGGTCAGGCTCTTGCGGATCTCCTGGCGCACTTCCGGCGGGAGATCCGGGGGCGCGGGGACGCCGCTCACGTCGATGTCGACGAGCGGCTTCTTGCCGTCCGGGCCCATCACGATGATGCGTGGCGCCTTCGCCTCGCCGGTCGCGTGCTTCGCCTCGTCCTGCGCCTGCTGCGCCGCCTTGAGCGATTCCTCGAGCGATTTCTTCACCTTCTCGCCCTCGGCGCCGGCATCCTTCAACGCCTGCGCGCTCTCCTTCTGCGCGAGCATGATCGCGTCGCGCGCTTCCTGCACCGCTCTGGTGGCCTCGTCCGAGGCTTCCTTCTTTGCGCGGCGCACTTCCGCGCCGGCCTCGCGGATGCTCGCGCGCGCCTGCTCGAGCTCCTCGACCGCGCGGTCGAGCTCCTCGCGCCGCGCCTCGTCCTGGGTGTGGTCGCGCATCTCCTTCATGAAGCTGCGCGCGATGTCGATGGCGCCTTCGCCCAGCGCCACGTCGACCTCGCGCTTGATCGCGCGGTTCTCCTCCGGGGTCGCGCCGCTTTTCTCGAGGCTGATGAAATGAAACGGCGTGACGAAGAGCGCGAGCGCCACGAACAGCCCGAAGCCGCCGGCGATAAGCGCCCACCACGGCGCCCGGTGGAGGAGGTTGGAGATGCTGGGTTTCATGAGCCTTGCATTATTCAGTAATCCGCGAGCAATGCGATGACCGCCGCGGCCACGGAAACGACGAGCACGCCGAAGAACATCAGCACCGCGGGAAGCGAGGATCCGAGGGATGCGATGAGCGACATGGTCTGGGCCTGTGGGGAAGCCGCGGGAGGCGGCGGGACAGGCTCGAATCTAGGGGGTCCACCGGGCCGGTTCCAGACCCAGGCGGCGAATTGCAGAAATCGGGGGGCGAAGCGGCGAAAACCGGGGGCGGGCCCTCACATCTGCTTGAAGAGGTGGGTGAAGGCGCGCGAGACGATCAGCGTGGCGGAGTGGTCGCGCAGCGCGATCTCGGCCTGGTCCTTCATGCCGCGGCGCACCGAGGCGATGTAGTCCACGTTGACGATCGTGGCGCGGTGGATCTGCCAGAACTTGGCCGGATCGAGCTCCTCGAGCAGCTCGCGGATCGGCTTGCGGATCAGCGACTCGGCCTCCTGGGTGACCACGCGCGTGTACTTCTCGTCGGACTGGAAGAAGAGCACCTCCTCGACCGGGATCAGGCGCACGTTGGAGCCGACCGAGGCCTTGATCCAGCGCAGGTGGTCGGTGCCCCGCGGTGAAAGGCGCGCGGCGAGCGACTCGACCAGGTCCTCGAGCTTGTTCGGCGCGCTGCCGAGGCGCTCCTTCAGCCGCTCGACCGTGAGCGCGAGGCGCTGCTCGTCGAACGGCTTCAGCACGTAGTCGATCGCGCCGCGCTCGAAAGCCTGCACCGCGTACTGGTCGAACGCGGTCACGAACACCACGTGGGCGCGCGAGCCGATTGCGCGCGCCGCCTCCAGGCCGTTCACGCCGGGCATGTGGATGTCGAGGAAGAAAAGCCGCGGCGCATGGTCGTCGAGCACCTGGTCGATGCCGCGCCCGTCCGCCATCTCGTGGACGATCTCGAGCTCGGGCCAGAGCTTCGCCAGCCGCGAGCGCAGCTGCGCGCGCAACAGCGGCTCGTCATCGGCGATGACCGCGCTGACACTCATGCGGCACTCCCGGCGGGCACCTCGATCGAGGCCACCACTCCGCGCGGCGCGTTCTCCTCGAGCACCAGCCGCGCCGCCGGGCCGTAGAGCGCCTTCAGCCGCTCGCGGATGTTGGAAAGCCCGACCCCGCCGCCCTTCTTCGCAACGATGCCCTCGCCGGTGTCGGTCACGGAGACCTTGAGGCGCCCCTCGAGCTCCTCGGCGCGGATCGCGATCGTGCCGCACTCGCAGCACGGGTCGACGCCGTGCTTCAACGCGTTCTCCACGAGCGAGATCAGCATCATCGGCGGAAAGCTGCGGCATTTGAGCGCATCGGGCACGTCGATCGAGAATTCCATGCGCGAGCCCATACGCACGCGGTGGATCTCGAGGAAGGCGCGCGCCATGTCGATCTCGCGCCCGAGGTTGGTCGTGGATTCGCGCATCTGCGGCAACGCGGCGCGCAGGTAGTGAATGAGGCTGTCGAGCATGCGAGACGCGGCGGGGGGATCGGTCTCGACCAGGTGCTGGACGTTGGCGAGCGGGTTGAAGAGGAAGTGCGGCTCCACTTGCGCCTGCATCAGCTGCAGCCGCGACTCGAGCACGTTCTTCTCGAGCTGGTGGCGCTCCGATTCGGCGCGGTGGATGCGCGCCTGGTCGCGCGCGTGCTTCTCGCGCAGCATCATCGCCGCGACCACCACGCAGCCGAAGCCGATGCCCAGGCCCATGCTGACCGCCACACCCCAGCGCCGCTCGGTGAACATGTTGGTGAAATCGCGGCCCTTCACCAGGCCCGCGATGATCGTGCCGAGCACCGAGCCCGCGACGATCGCGAGCACCTGCATCGCCTCGCGCGGCAGGCGCGACTGGCGGATGTTCCCCGCGATCGTGAACAGCACCATGCTGGTGTAGCCGACGCAGAGCGCCGTCACCAGCAGGTCCAGGTAGGTGTTGAGGAAGAGCCAGATCACCGAGCCCACGGCGACCGCGCAGATCGCCGTGACCCAGAGGACCCGGCGCACGGTGAGGCCCTCGAGCAGGTAGAAGGATGGGTTCATCCCGCCAAGTTACCGAATGTGACCCTGCATTTCAAAAGGTCGTGCGACGAAACGCGCATTTGCGGGGACAGACCTCGCTTTTCAAAAAGAAAACCCGCAGGCCTGGGGGACCTGCGGGCGCAACGACCGGTTACGGTCGGGAGTAGGGGACTACAGGGTGGCGGATGCGGGCAGGCGCTGCGCTTCCACCGTGATCGTGAGCCGCGCTTGCGGCGCGATTTCCACCGGGGCGGCGGCGGCGAGCGCCTGCAAGGGTCCCTTGGAGGGCTCGGTGACGATCGCCGCGGCGGCGACCAGGAACCAGGCGGACACAAGGAACGTCACCAGGCCGGCAATCGAGTTGTTGCTGGGCAGCGGGGCGAAATTGTAGGCGGACATTGCGTTCTCCTTTGCGTTTCGTCGTCGCGGCGGTGGTGCCGGCGTTCACGACATGGGCGCAGATTAGGAGGCGGCGCGGGTCCGGGACAGCGGAAAGCGACGAAATGCGGAAAAGGCGGGGCGAAACGCCCGTGGACGGGGGGTCAGTCCGCGGCGAGCCGGGTCCGAACGCCGAGGAGCGACCCCGCCAGCATGCCCAGGACGCTCGCCAGCAGGCCCGCGAGGGCCGGGGGCACATCCGCATCGGGCGCGCCCCATTCGAGCGCCAGCCAGGTCGTGAGGCCGGCTGCGATCGAAGCGTGAGCCCCGCGCGCATTGGCGCGCGACCAGAAGAGGCCGGCGGCCAACGGCACGAATGCCGAAACGAGCACGACCTTTCCCGACTCGTTCACCAGCTGGTAGATCGAGAGCTTCGAGGTGAGCGCCATCCCGGTGACCGCGACCGCGAGCCCGGCGACC
This sequence comes from Burkholderiales bacterium, assembly GCA_031424255.1. Classification (GTDB taxonomy): domain Bacteria; phylum Pseudomonadota; class Gammaproteobacteria; order Burkholderiales; family Usitatibacteraceae; genus Usitatibacter. The sequence continues at coordinate 10,567 of JANPHA010000302.1, forward strand.
GTGAGGCGCATGGTCCGCAGCAATGCGCGGTCGTCCTTGGGGTTCACGATCGGGCGGATCACGTTCTCGGCAAGCGCCACGGCCGGTGCCAGGAGCGCCCCGCCGGCGGTCGAGAGGATCGCCGAGACCAGCGCGCCGAAGAAGAGCACCTGGACCGCGAGCGGCGTGTGTTGGATGATCAGCGTGGGCAGGATCAGCTGGTAGTCGGCATCGACGAGGCGCGCCACGAGCGCGGGATCGATCAGCAGCGCCGCCGACACGAGGAAGATCGGGATCGAGGCCACGACGAGATAGACGAGGCCGCCCACGAGGGTCGCGCGCACCGCGACCGATTCGGAGCGCGCGCTGCGAATCCTCTGGAAGACATCCTGTTGCGGGATCGAGCCCAGCACGACGACGAGCGCCGCGGTGACCCACGCGAGGATCGACTTCGCGTCGGGCGCGGGAAGGAACTGGAAGCGGTCGGAACCGGCCGCCGCCTCGATCACGCGCGCCGTGCCGCCCGCGAGATCCGCGACCATCCACGCGACGTATCCCATGCCGGCGATGATCGCCGCCGCCTGGAAGAGATCGGTGAGCGCCACCGACCACATGCCGCCCGCCATCGTGTACGCGAGCACGATCGCGGCCCCGATCACGATGCCGGTGCGCGTGTCGATCGCGCCGGCCGAGAGCACCGAGAACGCAAGACCGAGGGCCACGAACTGCGCCGCGATCCATCCGAGATAGGAAAACGCGATGCACAGCGACAGGATCACCTCGGCGCTCCGGTCGTAGCGCGCGCGGAAGTAATCGCCGAGCGTGATCGCGTCGAGGCGGAAGAGCGCTCGCGCGAACACGAGCCCGACCACGACGAGGCAGGCGGCCGCCGCGAACGGATCGGCGACGATTCCGCGCAAGCCCTCCTTGAGAAAAGTCGCCGGGATGCCGAGCACCGTCTCGGCGCCGAACCACGTGGCGAACACCGTGGCCGCAACGATCGGGGTCGCGAAGCGGCGGCCCGCGACCGCGAAGTCGGCCGCGCCGCGCACGCGGGTCGCCGCATACATGCCGACCGCGATCGAGGCCGCGAGGTACGCGACGATGCAGCCGACCAGCAACTCAGGTCGTCGCTTCGCGCTGCTGGCTGCGCAGCGCCAGCGAACCAACCACCATGCCGGCGAAGGCCGCGATCAGTCCCGCGAGCTGGGGCGGCATCAGGCCGTCGGGGCGGTAGAGCTCGAAAGCGATCCAGATCGCGAGGCCGAAGACGACGGCGAGCGTCGCCCCGAGGTTGGTCGCGCGCTTCCAGTAAAGCCCGCATACGAGCGGCACGAAGGCGCCCACGAGCGTGACCTTGTACGCGTTTTCCACCATCTTGTAGATGCTCGACTCGGTGCTCAGCGCGAACGAGGTGACCAGGATGGTGAACGCGACCAGCACCACGCGCATCATCGTGAGGAACATCTTGTCGGTCATCCGCGGGAAAAACGGCTTGAGGATGTTCTCGCTGAAGCTCACCGAGGGCGCGAGAAGTGTCGCGCTCGCGCAGCTCTTGATCGCCGAGAGCAGCGCCCCGAAGAACATGATCTGCGCGAAGATCGGCACGATCGGCGACAGGATCAGGTTCGGCAGGATGAGCTGCGGATCCTTGTCGAGGTTTTCCGCGACCATCTTCGGGTCGATCAGGCTCGCCGAGTAGGCGAGGAACATCGGGATGAAGGCGAAGCAGAAATAGAGGCAGCCGCCGAGGATCGAGGAGCGCGCAGCGGTGTTCTCGTCTTTCGCCGACTGCACGCGCTGGAACACGTCCTGCTGCGGGATCGAGCCCAGCATCATCGTGATCCACGCCGCGAGGAACCAGAGCACGTCCTTCAGCTCCGGGGCCGGCAGGATGTTGAACCTGCCGCTGGAAGCCGCATGGGACACCACGGTGCCGACGCCGCCCGCGAGGCCGCTCACCTCCCAGCCGATGTAGAGCATGCCGAGCACGATGATGATCATCTGGATGAAGTCGGTGATCGCCACCGAGAACATGCCGCCGAGCATCGTGTAGACGAGCACCGTGGAGGCGCCGATGATCATGCCCCACTGCTGCGTGATCTGGCCTTCGGAAACCACGTTGAACACCAGGCCCAGCGCCTTGATCTGCGCGCCCACCCAGCCGAGGTACGAGATCACGATGCACAGCGTGGTGAGCATCTCCACCGGCCGGCTGAAGCGCTTGCGGTAGTAGTCGCCGATGGTGAGCAGGTTCATGCGGTAGAGCGGGCGGGCGAAGAAGAGGCCCACCAGGATCAGGCAGAGAGAGGAGCCGAACGGATCGGCGATCACGCCCGAGAACCCGTCCTTGATGAAGGTGGCGGGGATGCCGAGCACC
>JANPHA010000303.1:0-1808 GCA_031424255.1 Burkholderiales bacterium
TAGTAGTAGACGTCTTCCTGGTCTTCGTACATCCGGCGCATGCCGTCGCGGATGATGGTCACCACTTCGTAGGCGAAGGTCGGGTCGTAGGAAATGCAGTTCGGGATGGTGCCGGCGATGATGTGGCTGTGGCCGTCTTCGTGCTGCAGGCCTTCACCGTTGAGCGTGGTCCTTCCGGCCGTGCCGCCGAGCAGGAAGCCGCGCGCGCGGATGTCGCCGGCCAGCCAGGCCAGGTCACCGACGCGCTGCAAGCCGAACATCGAGTAGTAGATGTAGAACGGGATCATCGGCACGTTGTTCGTGCTGTACGACGTGGCGGCGACGATCCAGCTCGACATCGCGCCGCCTTCGTTGATGCCTTCCTGCAGCACCTGGCCGTCCTTGGACTCGCGGTAGTACATCAGCTGGTCCGCGTCCTGCGGCTTGTAGAGCTGGCCGACCGACGAGTAGATGCCGAGCTGACGGAACATGCCTTCCATGCCGAAGGTCCGCGATTCGTCCGGCACGATCGGCACGACGTGCTTGCCGATCGCCTTGTCGCGCACCAGCGTGCCGAGCATCTGCACGAAGGCCATCGTCGTCGAGATCTCGCGCTCGCCGGAGCTGTCGAGCAGGCGCTGGAAGGTCGCCAGCGGCGGGATGGTCAGCGAAGCCGACTTGCGCCGACGCAGCGGCAGATAACCGCCGAGGGCCTCGCGCCGAGCGCGCAAGTACTTCATCTCCGGGCTGTCTTCGGGCGGCTTGACGAACGGGATGGTCTCGAGTTCGGCGTCGCTCACCGGAATCTGGAACCGGTCGCGGAAACCGCGCAGCGCGTCCTGCGTCATCTTCTTGGCTTGGTGCGAGATCATCTGGCCCTCGCCGGATTCGCCCATGCCATAGCCTTTGACCGTCTTGGGCAGGATCAGCGTGGGTTGGCCCTTGTGCTTGACGGCCGCTGCGTAGGCCGCGAACACCTTCTCGGGGTCGTGCCCACCGCGCGTGAGGCTCCAGATCTCGTCGTCGCTCATGTCGGCGACCAGCGCCTTCGTCTCGGGGTGGCGCCCGAAGAAGTGCTCGCGCACGTAGGCGCCGCTCTTGCTCTTGAAATCCTGGTACTCGCCGTCGACGCACTCCTCCATCAACTGCAGCAGCTTGCCGGTGGTGTCCTTGGCCAGCAGCTTGTCCCAGCCGCTGCCCCATAGCACCTTGATGACGTTCCAGCCCGCGCCGCGGAACACCGACTCGAGCTCCTGAACGATCTTGCCGTTGCCGCGCACCGGGCCATCGAGGCGCTGCAGATTGCAGTTGATGACGAAGATCAGGTTGTCCAGGCCCTCGCGGCCGGCGAGCGAGATCGCGCCGAGCGACTCGGGCTCGTCCATCTCGCCGTCGCCCATGAACGCCCACACCTTGCGCTGCGACGTCTCGGCGAGGCCGCGACCCTGCAGGTACTTGAGGAAGCGCGCCTGGTAGATCGCCATCAATGGGCCGAGGCCCATCGAGACGGTCGGGAACTGCCAGAACTCGGGCATCAGCCACGGATGCGGGTACGAGGAGATCCCCTTGCCGCCGGTCTCCTGCCGGTAGCCGAGCAGCTGCGCTTCGGTCAGGCGCCCTTCGAGGAAGGCACGTGCGTAGATACCCGGCGAACTGTGGCCCTGGATGAACAACAGGTCGCCGCCGTGCACCTCGTTCGCCGCATGCCAGAAATGGCCGAAGCCGATGTCGTAGAGCGTGGCGGCCGACTGGAAGCTCGCGATGTGGCCGCCGAGCTCGGAGCTTTCCTTGTTGGCGCGCAGGATGATCGCCATCGCGTTCCAGCGAAT
>JANPHA010000304.1:0-1688 GCA_031424255.1 Burkholderiales bacterium
AGCGCACGCACAGCGCCTCGTCGATCAGCAGCACGTCGGTGGCTTCGCCCACGCCCTGCTGCATCAGGAACGCGATGATGTTGCCGGGATCGGGCTGGGCTTCCATCGCGGCGTTGGCGCGCAGCCGATCCATGAAGCGGCCTTCCATCTCTTCGCGCCAGACGGGATTGCGCGCGAGCACGCGCTTGAACGTGGCGCCGTCGAGGATCACCGCCTCGGTCGTCACGGCGGCCTTGACGGCCGCGGTGCGCGGCGAATCCGAGATCAGCGCCATCTCGCCCACGTAGTTGCCGGCGGAGAGGTAGGACAACACGACTTCGCGCCCGGCGATGCGCCGGGAGATGGTGACCGAGCCGCGCCTTATCAGGTACAGCCCGTCGGGCGGATCGCCTTCCGCGAACAGCACCTCGCCGCCGCCGAAGGTCTTGGCGCGCACGCCGACCGAGAGCAGCTCGTCCAGCTCGCTCTCCGGCAGCATCGGCGCGAGGTAGGTGCGCACCGCGCGCTTGAGGAACGCCTCGTCGATCTGCTTGCGAATCGATTCGACCGAGGCGATGAGCTTCAGCATCGCGCGGCGCGGGGCCTCGATCAGGACGCAATCGCGGCCCGCCCGGACCGAGCTCGAGCGTCGGCGCCCGGAGATCAACCCGAGCTCGCCGAAGAATTGCCCCGGCCCGAGCGGGAACCAGCCCGCGTGCCGTCCCTCCTTCATCACCTCGACCTGCACCTCGCCGCCCACGATCATGTAGAACGAGTTGGTGTAGTCGTTGCGCTCGAAGATCGTCTCGCCCTCGTCGGGCGCGCGCACGTCGCTCTCGAGGATGAACTCGCGCAGCTGCAGCCGGTTGATGCCGGAGAGCAGCGGGACGTTGGCCTGGATCACGTCGAGCACCTGCGAGACGGACTTGGTGCGCGAGAAGCCGGCGAATTTCCTCGCGAGCAACGGCTCGTCGGCGGGCGCGATCGCCTTGCCGAGCGCGAACTCGACCGCCTCGTATCCCTGGTTCATCGCCTGCTTGATCAGCGGGTAGCCGCCGAGCGCGCCGATGATGTACAGGCCCTTCACGTTCGACTCGTACTTGTCGGTAAGCTCGGGGACGGAGTTCGGGTCCTTGCTCGGGAAAAGCACGCCGAAGCCCTCGACGAGCTTGCGTGGTGGAACGGCGCCGAGGCGCGCGATGATCCGATGGCACTCGATCACGTCGGGGCCGGCGGAAGTCTTCACCGCGAACGCGAGCGGCGCCTCCGCGCCCGGCGCGCGCTCGACCTTGAGGCCGGAGGTGCCGTAGCGGCACTCGATGCGGCCTTCCTTGATCGCGTTCATCACCAGCGTGAGGTTGCCCTCCTTGCAGCGCGCGAACTCCTCGTTGCGATTGACCAGGATCACGCGGTTGCGCTCGGCGAGCGCCAGCGCGTTCTCGATCGCCGCGTCCCCCGCGCCCACGACGACGATGGTCTCGTCGCTGTATTCGTCCGGGTCGTCGAGCTGGTATTGCACGCCCTGGAGGTCTTCGCCGGGAACGCCGAGCGGGCGCAGGTTTCCCTGCAGCCCGATCGCGAGGATCAGCTTGCGGCAGAAGAACACTTCTCCCGAGCGCGTCTTCACCTCGAAGTTCTCGTCGCTGCCGCCGATGCCGGTGACCTCGCAGCCATAGCGGATGTGCAAGCCGAGCTTCGCGATCTCGCGG
>JANPHA010000305.1:0-1797 GCA_031424255.1 Burkholderiales bacterium
GCTCGTCGGTGCGGTCGAGCAGCTTCGCGGCGAGGCGCGCACCGCGGTGCCCCTCGCGCACCAGGTGCTTCAGCCGATAGCGGTTCAACGACATCATGCAGGTCTCGGACATCGAGAAGAAGCCCGAGCAGGCCAGCAGCGTCGCGAGCGCCAGGAACAGCCAGCGAAGGGGGAAGTCGTCGGTCAAGGATCGCGGCGCGGCCCTAGCCGCGCTGCAGGACCAGCTCGAGGACCACTTTGCTGCCGACGTAGGCGAGCAGCAGGGCGGTGAAGCCGGCGAGCGTCCAGTAGACCGCCGTGCGCCCGCGCCATCCGCGCAGATAGTGGCCGGCGAGGAGCCCGCCGAAGATGAACCACGACAGGATCGCGAACACCGTCTTGTGCGTGAACGTGAGCGGCTTCCTGAAGAGCTGCTCGGAGAAGAACACGCCGCTCACCACGGTCAGCGTGAGCAGCACGAACGCGGCGAGCAGGATGCGGAAGAGCAGCGCCTCCATCTCCATCAGCGGCGGCAGGGTCCGGATGAACGGCGGCAACACGCCGCGGTGCAGCCAGCGTTCCTCGGCGAGCATCACCAGCGCGTGCACCGTGGCCACGATGAAGAGGCTGTAGGCGAGCATCGCGATGGCGAAATGCAGCGCGAAGAGCGGATCGCCGCCGTAGTTGACGATGTGGTGCGTGGGCACGATGGCTTGCAGCAGCACCGCGAGGAACGCGATCGGCGCCATCAGCCCGAGGACGGCGCTCAATCCGGTGAATGCGAGCCCCCCCAGCCAGTAGATGACGACGGTGAGCCAGACCAGCATCGAGACGGCGTTGGCCACCCCGAGGTCGAGGCCCTCGCCGGTGAGGATGCGGCGGTAGAGCAGCATGCCGTGGAGCACCAGCGCCACCGGCACGAGCACGCCCTCGATGCGAATCTCGCCGCGCGCCTCGCCCGCGCCTGCGCCGGCCAATGCCGGGCGCGATGCCTTCCACGCCAGGCCGGAGAGCGCGAGCCACGCGGCGGCGGTGCTAAAATACAGCAGTAAATCAGGCATTTCTGCGCCAATCTCCGGAACACCCACCAGTTTACCAATTCCCCATGCTAGACGCCCTGACGCAACGCCTCTCCTCCGTCGTGAAAACGCTGCGTGGCCACTCGCGCATCACCGAGGACAACGTGCAGGAGATGCTGCGCGAAGTCCGCCTGGCGCTGCTCGACGCCGACGCCGGCGTGCCGGTGGTGAGGGACTTCATCGCGCGCGTGAAGGACAAGGCGCTCGGCCAGGAAGTCGCCGGCAGCCTGACCCCCGGCCAGGCGCTCGTCGGCGTGGTGCACCAGGAGCTGGTGGCGCTGATGGGCGGCACGAACGCTGCGCTCAACTTCGCCACGACCCCTCCGGCGGTGATCCTGCTCGCGGGACTGCAGGGCTCCGGCAAGACGACCTCGGCGGGCAAGCTCGCGCGGCTGCTGAAGAACGCGGCGAAGAAGAAGGTGCTGCTCGTCTCCACCGACGTCTATCGGCCCGCGGCCATCGACCAGCTCGCCACGCTCGCCAAGTCGCTCGAGATCGAGCTCTTCCCCTCGGACCCCTCGCAGAAGCCGGTCGACATCGCGCGCTCCGCGGTCGAATACGGCAAGGTGCATTACCACGACGTGCTGATCGTCGATACCGCCGGGCGGCTGGCGATCGACGAGGCGATGATGGCCGAGGTGAAGGCGATCCACGCGGCGGTGAAGCCGATCGAGACGCTCTTCGTGGTCGACTCGATGCAGGGCCAGGATGCGGTCACCGTGGCCAAGGCGTTCGCCGA
>JANPHA010000306.1:0-1869 GCA_031424255.1 Burkholderiales bacterium
GGCATCAGGAACGGTCCGTCGATCGCACGCTTGGGCTCCGGAATGTAGCTGTCCAGCGCTTCCGCGAGCTTCAGGATCGAGCCCTCGCCCATCTCCGTCTTGTCCCCTTCCAGGGCCATCTTCGCCGAGCCAATCACGATCGGCGTGTCGTCCCCCGGAAACTCGTACTTCGACAGCAGCTCCCGCACCTCCATCTCCACCAGCTCCAACAGCTCCTTGTCGTCCACCATGTCCGCCTTGTTCATGTACACGATGATGTACGGCACCCCCACCTGCCGCGCCAGCAGAATGTGCTCCCGCGTCTGCGGCATCGGGCCGTCGGCCGCACTCACCACCAGGATCGCCCCGTCCATCTGCGCCGCACCGGTGATCATGTTCTTGATGTAGTCGGCGTGTCCCGGGCAGTCCACGTGCGCGTAGTGCCGGTTCTTGGTCTCGTATTCCACATGCGCGGTGTTGATCGTGATCCCGCGCGCCTTCTCTTCCGGCGCCGCATCGATCTGGTCGTAGGCCTTCGCCTCGCCCCCGTACAGCTTCGACAGCACCAGCGTCAACGCCGCCGTCAGCGTCGTCTTCCCGTGATCCACGTGGCCGATCGTCCCCACGTTCACGTGCGGCTTGTTCCGCTCAAATTTGCCCTTCGCCATGGTCTTCCTTTCCTATCTCACTAAGTTCGATTGCTTAGCCGGTCAACGCGATACCGCTTACGCCTTCTTGCTGATCACCGCTTCGGCGACGGTCTTCGGCGCCTCGGAGTAGTGTTTGAATTCCATCGTGTACGTCGCGCGCCCCTGCGTAAGCGAACGCAGCGTCGTCGAATAGCCGAACATTTCCGCGAGCGGCACCTCGGCCTTGATCGTCTTGCCGGTGGGCAGGTCTTCGATGCCTTGCAGCTGGCCGCGACGCGACGAGAGATCGCCCATCACGTTGCCCATGAGGTCCTCGGGCGTTTCCACCTCGACGGCCATCATCGGCTCGAGGAGCACCGGGCTCGAACGCCGCATGCCTTCCTTGAAGCCCATCGAGGCGGCCATCTTGAACGCGTTCTCGTTCGAGTCCACCTCGTGGTACGAGCCGTAGTGCAGCGTGACCTTCACGTCCACCACCGGGTAGCCGGCGAGCACGCCGTTGGGCAGCGTCTCGCGCAGGCCCTTCTCCACCGCGGGGATGAACTCGCGCGGCACCGCGCCGCCCTTGATCGCGTCGACGAACTCGAACCCCTTGCCGACTTCCGAAGGCTCGACCTTGAGCACCACGTGGCCGTACTGGCCGCGGCCACCGGACTGCTTGATGAACTTGCCTTCGACCGAGTCGACCGTCTTGCGGATCGTCTCGCGGTAGGCGACCTGCGGCTTGCCCACGGTGGCATCGACGCCGAACTCGCGCTTCATGCGATCGACCAGGATCTCGAGGTGCAGCTCGCCCATGCCGGAGATGATCGTCTGGCCGCTTTCCTCGTCCGTGTGGACGCGGAACGACGGATCTTCCTGCGCCAGGCGATTGAGCGCAATGCCCATCTTTTCCTGGTCGACCTTGGTCTTGGGCTCCACGGCCACGTGGATCACGGGCTCGGGGAACTCGAGGTTCTCCAGCACGATCTCCGAGCCGGGCGCGGACAGCGAGTCGCCGGTGCGGGTGTTCTTGAAGCCGATGCCGGCCGCGATGTCGCCGGTGAAGACCGCGTCGATGTCTTCGCGGCTGTTGGCGTGCATCTGGAGGATGCGCCCGATGCGCTCGCGGTTGCTGTTGGTGGTGTTCACCACCGTGCCGCCCTTCTCCAATGTGCCGGAGTAGACGCGGAAGTAGGTGAGCCGGCCGACGTGCGGGTCGGTCATGATCTTGAAGGCCAGCGCCGAGAAGGGCTCCTTG
>JANPHA010000307.1:0-1599 GCA_031424255.1 Burkholderiales bacterium
TCCTTCTTGCCGGTGAGCTCGAGCACCAGCGGATGCACGCGCAGCTCGACCCGCTCGACGTCCTCGGCCTTCACGCCTTTCGCGCGCAGTTGGGTCGCCGCATCGATGGTCGGATGGATCACGATTCCGCAGGCGAATGGCTTGTAGGTGTTATACGAGATCTCGAAGCGCTGCCCGAGCTCGTCGGTGAGCTCCTTCCAATCGTACTTCGTGGAGACCACTTGCGCATAGCCGCGCGGCGCCTCGAGCGCCTTCGGACTCGCGGTGAAGCCGTGCCTGGCGAGCAGCGCGGAAGTAAGCCCCGCGCGCGCAGCGCCCCCCGGATGAAAGGGCTTCGTCATCGTGCCGAACTGCTCGCGCATGCCGATCGGCTGCGAGGCCGCGATGCCGAGCGCCCACGCGGTGTGCTTCTCGTCGAGCTTGAGCAGCCGCGCGCATCCCGCGGCCGCGCCGAGCGTGCCGGTGGATCCGGTGATGTGCCAGCCGCGGTCGTAATGCTCCGGGTACAGCGCGTTGCCCATGCGGCAGGCGACGTCGATGCCGAGCACCAGCGCGTCGATCACCTCGCGCCCGCTGGCACCGGTCACCTCCGCGAGCGCCAGCAGCGCGGAGGCCACCGGGCCGGCGGGATGGATGATCGTCTTCAGGTGCGTATCGTCGAAATCGAAGGTGTGCGAGGTGATGCCATTCACGAGGGCCGCGCTCGCCATGTCGACCTTGTCGGCACGGCCGAGCACGCTCGATTGCGGCGCCGGCTCGAGCATCCTCACGGCGCCGAGCGCCGCTTCCGCCGACTCGTGCTTCGCGGCGCCGACCGCGCATCCGGCCCAGTTGAGGAACGTGCGGTGCGCCTCGTGGTCGACCGCGTCGCTCCACCCTCGGGACGGATGCGAGGCGACGTATTCCGCGAGGATCTGCGTGATCGGCGGGGCGTTGTGGTCGGCTTCGACCTTGGTATTGCGTGCCATGGCGCGGGGTTTTCTCCGAAGGATTGTTGCGGCGGCGAGCCGGTGAAGTATACGCAAACCCGTCACCGCCGCCGCATCACCGCCTCGGCTCGCCGGTCGAGCCCCGCCCGGGCCTTCAGTGCGTCATCGGCTCAGGCAAGGGCCCGATGCCGTGCTGCATCGCGAAGCGCACCAGCGATGGCAGGTCGGGCAACTCCAGCTTCTCCATCACCCGGCACCGATAGGTGGAAACCGTCTTGGGTGAGATGTACAGCGCCCCCGCGATCTGGCCGTTGGTGCGGCCCTCGACCATCATCCGCAGGACCTGCAACTCACGCAGGCTGAGGCAGGAGAGCCGCTCGCGCGACTGCGACGGATGCATGAGGACTTCGAGCACCGCGCCCGCGAGCGAGGCGTGGACGTAGCGGTGGCCGGCGCTCACCACGCGAATCGCCTGCACGAGGTCGGCCGCGGAAGAATCCTTCGGGATGTAGCCGGCAACACCCGCCGCGAGCGCCCGCACGACGTGTTGCGCGGCCGATTCCGTCGAGAGCATCAGCATGCGCACGCCCGGCATGCGGCGGCGGATCAGCGCCGCCGCATCGATGCCGTTCATCCCGGCGAGGCGGTATTCCATCAGCACGACGTCGGG
>JANPHA010000308.1:0-28436 GCA_031424255.1 Burkholderiales bacterium
GCCGAGCTCGGCGGCGCGCAGGAAGATGTAGTTGACGCCGTCGAGGATGCGATCCTCGAGCACGGGCCCGCCGTCCTCCACGAGGGCCGTGGGGAGCTGGACGAAGATGATGTCCGCCGCCGGCGCGACCCCCTCGCTTCCCGTCAGCGACTTGCCGTTTCCGGCGGCGATGTCCATGACGTGGGTTCCGTGCGACGCGAGGTCGAGGTCGTACTTCAAGTGCTCGTAGACCTTGTCCTCCTGGATCAGACCACCCGCCGTGACGAATTGGGCGAGAGCGGCATCGATCTTTGCCTTCGTGAGCTCCATGCCGCCGAAGATGGTCGTTCCGCCCTGGTCGGGCGACGACCAACCGTCGGTGGCGTCCGTTCTCCCTTGGTCCCACAGGTAGAGAATGCGCGACTCCTCGGTTCCAGGCTTCGCTCCAGGCTTCAGGAAGTGCCGATGCGCGAGCGCGCAGCCGTCATCGATGATGCCGACGATGACGCCGTTGCCGTCGAGTGTGCGGCCGTTCACCTTGCGATCGGCGGGCAGGTCGATATCGGCCAGCGAATCCTGGAGGCAGGGCTGGAGCGGATTGGGGAGCCTCACCCGGTTGACTCCCTTCTCCTTGATCAGCGCGGCGATTGCGCTGCGGAATGCGGCCGCGATCTCCGATGCGTTCTTCGCGTCGGAGCTGGGCCAATTCAACAGTCCGGTCGCGACGGGGGGATTCCTGGCGGCGAAAAACTCGGTGCGATACGCCTTGGGTATGCGGACCGTGTAGCCCTTCCCTTCCATGTCGGACTCGAGGCGCTCCAAGGTCCCCATCCAGCCGTCGTGCCGCAGTCCGATAAAGACCGGCAGCCAGTGGTTGAGGAGGGCGTGGCCCGCTTCGATCCGCAGCCCGGTGCGGCGGAAAAGCTGCTCGAAATCGCGTGCCTCGATGAGCGACGCGACCAGGCGAACGTTGAGGTCGATCTGGCGGGGATCGATGTGCAGTTCCTCCCAGGAGGTGTCGGGCACCAGCTCGAATCCGGGATCCGTCTCGGCCATCTGTTTTCTCCGGCGATTGCCTTGCGCGGGCAACCGAAAGGCTACGGTAATACAATGGCGCGAGCAATCAGCCGGTTCGAGCCGACGCAAGTACCCACGGGAGGGTTCCATGAAACGGAAATTTCCGCCGGCGATCAGCATCCTGGTCGCCATGGTGCTCGGAATCATCATCGGGTACATGATCTTCAACCAGTTCCCCGACAAGAAGACCGCGGCGCAGATCGCAGGCTACATCTCGATCGCGTCGGACGTGTTCCTCAGGTTGATCAAGATGCTGATCGGGCCGCTGGTGTTCTCCACGCTCGTGGTCGGCATCGCGCACATGGGCGATGCCGCCTCGGTCGGGCGAGTGTTCGCCAAGGCGCTCGGATGGTTCATCACCGCATCGCTCGTATCGCTGGTGCTGGGACTCATCCTCGCCAACCTGCTGCAGCCCGGACACAATCTCGGCCTGCCGCTGCCGGACATCGGCTCCTCGGCCAACCTCGCGACCTCGAAGTTCACGCTCAAGGATTTCGTCAGCCACCTGGTGCCGAAGTCGTTCGCCGAGGCCATGGCCAACAACGAGATCCTGCAGATCGTCGTCTTCTCGATGTTCTTCGGCGTGGCGCTCGCCTCGCTCGGCGAGAAGGCGAGGGCGCTGGTCAACGCGATCGAGGAACTCTCGCACGCCATGCTGAAGATCACCGGCTACGTGATGAAGCTGGCGCCGATCGCGGTGCTGGCCGCGATGGCGGCGACGGTCGCCGTGAACGGGTTGGAGATCCTTCTCAAGTTCGCGGTATTCATGGGCGACTTCTACCTCGGCCTCTTCATCCTGTGGGGCCTGCTGGTCCTCGCCGGGTTCCTGGTGCTGGGGCCGCGCATTTTCAAGCTGCTCGTGCTGATCAAGGAAGCCTTCATGCTGTCGTTCGCGACCGCGAGCTCCGAGGCGGCCTATCCCAAGATCCTGGATGCGCTCGACCGCTTCGGCGTGAACCGCAAGATCTCGAGCTTCGTGATGCCGATGGGCTACTCGTTCAACCTCGACGGGTCGATGATGTACTGCACGTTCGCGACGCTCTTCATCGCGCAGGCCTACAACATCGAGCTGTCGATCGGCACGCAGATCACGATGCTGCTGATCCTGATGCTGACCTCCAAGGGCATGGCGGGCGTTCCGCGCGCCTCGCTGGTGGTGATCGCCGCCACGCTCAACCAGTTCAACATTCCGGAAGCGGGACTGCTTTTGATCCTCGGCGTCGATACCTTCCTCGACATGGGACGCTCCGCGACCAACGCGATCGGGAACTCGATCGCGACTGCCGCGGTCGCCAAATGGGAAGGCGAGCTGAAGCCGCCGGAGGCCGCGGAAGCATACGCCGGCGAGCTCGACGCGGCCATCGCCGCGCGAGCCGCCTGAAGGGCCGGGCAGCGTGAGGCTTCCGGCCACGTGCCTGTTCGCCGCGGGGCTTGCGCTCGCGTGCGCAGCGGCATTCGCGCAAGCCGAGCCGGAAGCGCCGCTGCAACTCACGGGCACTCTGCTCAAGGCGCGCTCGAGCGGCGCGATCACCATCGCCCATCGTGAGTCGTCGATTCCCTTTTCCTACCTGTCGGCGCGCGGCGAGCCGATCGGCTATTCGATCGAGCTGTGCCGCAAGCTCGTCGAGGCGATCGGCGAGACAGTCGGACGCGAGCTGGAAATAAAATGGCTGCCGGTGACGTCCGAGTCGCGCATCGACGCGATCGTTTCCGGCAAGGCCGACCTCGAGTGTGGATCCACCACCAGCAATCTCGAGCGCCAGAAGCGCGTCGCCTTCTCGCCGACGATCTTCGTGTCGGGCACGAAGCTCCTCGTCAGGAACGGCTCGCCGATCGCGTCGTTCCGCGATCTCGCCGGCAAGGCGGTGGTGGTCACGGCCGGCACCACCAACGAGCAGACGATGCGCGATCTCGCGAGGAAATTCACGCTCGACTACCGCCTGCTCGTCTCACGCGACCACGCCCAGTCGTTCGCGCAGGTCGTCGACGGCAAGGCCGATGCGTTCGCCACCGACGACGTGCTGCTCTACGGGTTGATCGCGAAGAACGCAGCGCGCGGCAAATACGTCGTGATCGGTGAATTTCTCTCCTACGATCCGTACGGGATCATGTATCGCAAGGGCGACCCGCAACTGGCGCGACTCGTGAACGACACCTTCCGCGAGCTCTCCGAGGACGGCGAGGTCGAGCGCCAGTACAAGCGCTGGTTCCTGAAGCGCCTTCCCTCGGGCGAGAGCATCGACTTGCCGATGAGCCCGCAGCTCGAGAGCCTGGTGCGCGCGATGGCGGCCAAGCCGGAGTAGGGGGCTACGTCGCCGCGGCCTTGCGCCATGCCGCGGGCGGCATGCCGAACTCGCGCTTGAAGGCGCGGCTGAACGCCGCCTCCGACTCGTACCCGCTGTGCTCGGCTACGCGTCCTATGGTTTCTCCTCCCGAGCGCAGCGTTTGCGCGGCGAGCGCGAGGCGCCATCGCATGAGGTATTGAATCGGCGGCTCCCCGACGAGCGCGGTGAAACGCTCGGCGAGCGCGGAGCGCGAAAGGGCCACCTCGCGCCCCAATTCATCCACCGTCCACGTCCTTGCCGGCTCTGCATGGAGCAACGCCAGTGCGCGCCCGACATGCGTGTCGCGCACACCCGCAAGCCAGCCCTTGCCTTCGGGCGGCAATCTTTCGACGTATCGACGCAGCGCCTCCACGAACATGAGCTCGGACAACTTCGCGAGCATGGATTCGGCGCCCGGGCGCAGCGCCGAGGATTCGTGCACACCCACCCGCAGCAGGTCGCGCAGAAACGCCGATGCCGGCCCGTCGCCGATCGGGATGCGCAGCAAGCGCGGCAGGCCTTCGAGCAGCGGCCGACACACGCTGCGACTGCACGCCAGGTAGCCGCACACGAAGCGCGTGGCCGGGCCACCCCCGCCATGGCGTATGTGGACGAAATCACCGTCGGTCGGGCCATCCGCGCCGAACAGGCTGTCGGCCTCCGACGGCGCGAGGCGCAGATCGCTGCCCAGCAGGTGCTTGTCGTCCTGCGGAATCAGGATCAGGTCGCCGGCGGATACGCCGAGCGCTTCCACACCGTCGGCGAGCCGCACCTTGCATTCGCCTTCGGTGAGGAAATGGAAGAACACGACGTGCTCTGCCCCGGCAAGGCGCTTCCTCACGCTCGCCACGCTGCATTCCCCCCGAATGCACCAGGGCGCGGTGAATTCCGCGTTGAGATAGAACGCGCCCTCGAGGCGCACAGACTTGAGAACGTCCGACAGGGCATCCATGGAGTTTCGATCAAGAAACCTGGGGTTTCGGCCAAGACGAACGGCCGCTCAATGCGCAAAGTAGCAATCGTACCGGCGTCGTCGACGCCCACTGGAAAACAAGGAGATGCCACATGGAAGTCGCCACTGAAGTCAGCTCCAGGGAACAGAACCTTGACGCAAAATCTTACCAAGGCAGCTGCTTTTGCGGTGCGGTCCAGCTCACGGTCAGCGGTGAACCGGCGGGCATGGGCTATTGTCACTGCGACTCGTGCCGAACCTGGTCCGCGGGTCCGGTCAACGCCTTCACCTTGTGGAAACCCGAAGCGGTGCGGGTCACGAAGGGCGCGGAAAATATCGGCACCTACAACAAGACGCCGCGCAGCTACCGCAAATGGTGCAAGACCTGCGGAGGCCACCTCTTCACCGAGCATCCCGCCTGGGGACTCATCGACGTCTATTCAGCGGTTATCCCGGACTTCCCCTATCAGCCTGGCGTGCATGTCCACTACGAGGCGACGAAGCTGCGGATGAAGGACGGGTTGCCGAAGATGAAGGACCTGCCCAAGGAGATGGGAGGCTCCGGCGTCACCTTGGCGGAGTGATACGGTAGGGGGTCCCCGGGTGGATCCGTCAAGTCGAATCCGCCCGGGGAACGGTAGCATTCTAGCGGAGCTTGATCACGACCTCGAGGTATTCGCTCGGCACTACCATGGCACCGTCGGTCGCGGTATTGAAGCGTTGCGCGAGTGCCAGCAGATCCTGCTCGAGTGATTCCTGCTTCGCGGCGTCGAGCGCGGCGAACGCCTTGTGCACCGGCCCGTAGTAGGTGCGGAAGGTGTCGAGCCAATGCCGCGTCGAGCGGTAGCGGAACATGAAATTCCTGCGCGGCGCCTGCATCGATGCGATGCGGTCGGCGAAAAGCTCGCGCAGGCGCTCTTCCGTCCCCCACAGCGAAGGCGGCTTCACGCCCGGCGCCGGCGGGATGTAGCGGCCGACCACCTTGAAGATCTCGCCGACGAAGCTCGCCGGGGTCCAGTTGGCGAGCCCGATCTTGCCGCCCCGCGCGCACACACGTGCGAGCTCGGCCGCGGCCTTTTCCTGGTTGGGGGTGAACATCACGCCGAAGGTCGAGAGCACGACGTCGAAGGTTCCATCGGCGTATTGCAGGTTCTCGGCATCGGCCTGCTCGAACTGCACGGCGAGGCCCTCGGCGCTCGCGCGCGCCTTGCCGCGCTCGAGCAGCGCGGCGACGTAATCGGTCGAGACGACGTCGCACCAGCGGCGGGCCGCGGCGAGCGTCGCATTGCCGTTGCCCGCCGCCACATCGAGCACGCGCGCGCCGGCGCGCAGGTCGAGCGCTTCGCAGAGCGATTCGCCGACGATCTGCAGCGTCGTGCCGATCACCGAGTAGTCGCCGGCGGACCACGCCACTTGTTGCTTGCCCTTGACCGCTGCCAGGTCGATTGCCGGTGGGGTTGCCACGGATGACATGAAGATCTCCTTATTGGTTGGGTGGATGGACGTCGGGAACATTGGACCCCGGGGAGCGGCGCCGACGGTGTTACCGAGCGGGACAAAAAGGGGGACAAAACGCTCTAGAATCGACCGATGGACGACCGGACGTCTTCCTTTGGCTACTGGTTGCGACGCCGCCGCAAGGCGCTCGACCTCACCCAGGAGGCGCTCGCCCAGAACGTGAGTTGCTCGCGTTTCGCGATCCGCAAGATCGAAGCCGACGAGCGCCGGCCGTCGAGGGGGCTGGCCGAGCGGCTCGCCGACAAGCTCGCCGTTCCAACGCAGGACCGAGCCGCTTTCCTGGCGGCGGCGCGCTCGGTCCGGTCGGTCGAAAAGCTGCGCGTCGACCGCGTGCCGGTGGACGGTGCCGGTGCCGGTGCCGATGTCGCGCCCGAAGCGAGTCCGTTCGTCGGCCGGGGCAACGAGTACGGCCTGCTCGTCGGCCTGCTTGCCCGCCTCACGTCGGGGTCCGGGCATGTGGTCCTGATCGAGGGGGAGCCGGGAATCGGCAAGAGCCGCCTGATGCGCGAGCTCGCGGCGTACTGCACCTCGCGCGAGCTGCGTACGCTCGTCACGAACTGCTACGAGATCGAGCGCGCGACGGCCTACCAGCCGGTCATCGATCTCGTGAGCAAGGCGCTGGAGCACACGACCGCGGAGACGCTCGGCCGGTTGCCCCCCGTTTCGCTGGCGGAGATCGCCGCGTTGGTGCCGGGTGTTGCGGAGCGCAGCCCCGTGCAGAGCCTCTCGGCAGACTTTCCGCAGGCGCGGCAGGCGCGCCTCTTCCAGGCAATCGTGCAATTCTTCGAGGCCGCGGCCGAGGGGCGCCAGCTGGTCGTGATGGTCGACGATATCCAGTGGGCCGACGACGCGAGTGCGCAGTTCCTCCATTACCTCGCGCGCCAGGCCGCGAGCCGCCCGATTCTTCTCGTGTGCGCGTATCGCGACGAGGAGCTGGATACCCATGAACGTCTCGCCGGCCTGGTGCAGAGCTTGCGGCGCGAGCCCCACGCGCGCCATATGCCGCTCGCGCGGTTCGCGGTGGCGGACGCCGAGGCGCTGCTCGACCGTCTCGAGGACCCGAAGCTGAAGCTGCCGGGGCTCGCGGCGCGGCTGCATCGCGAGACCGACGGCAATCCCTTCTTCCTCACGTCGATGCTCGATTCGCTCGCGCACGGCGAGGCCCCGGTGGACCTGTCCGGCGAGCTGCCCCTGCCCGACGCCTTGCGCGCCTCGGTGCGCGCGCGCATCTCGCACGCGCACGGAGGGGCGCGCGCGGTGCTCGATGTCGCGGCGGTGCTCGGGCGGCGCTTCGACTTCGAGACGCTGCTCGCTGTCACCCGCAGGCCCGAGGAGGAGCTGCTGCACGCGCTCGAAACGCTGCTGCGCAGGAGGCTGCTGCGCGAGGAAGGCGAGGACGGTTTCTACGATTTCAGCCACGACAAGGTGCGCGAGGTCGTCTATCGCGAGATCGTGGGCGCGCGCCGCATGTCGCTGCACCGCGCGGTGGCCGAGGCCCTCGAGCGGCGCGCCGAAGGCGAGGCGCACGAGCGCGACGCATGGCTCGCCGAGCACTACGAGCGCGCGCACGCGTGGAAGAACGCATTGCAATACGTCGTGCTCGCGGCGGAGCGTTCGCAGAAGCTCTTCGCGATGCGCGACGCGCTGCACTGGCTCGACCGCGCGGTGGCGCTGGCCGAATCGCATCCCGATGCGATCGAGGCGCAGGCGCTCGTGGATCTCTACGGGCGGCGCGGGGCGGCGCGCGCGCTCGCCGGGCAGACCGAGGGCGCCGTCGCCGACATCCGCCGCGTGATCGACGCCGCGCGCGCGCGCGGCGATCGCGGCATGGCGCGCGACGCCTTCATCCAGCTCGGCATGACCTACCGCCGCGCCGACGATTACGGGCGGGCGACCTCCTGCCTGAGCGAGGCGCTGGCCGAATCGCGTGCCATGAACGACGAGCGCCACACCGCGGACACGCTCTATCACCTCGGCACGGTGATGTGGAGCGACGGGCGCAACCGCGAGGCGATCGCCTTCCACCAGGAGGCGGTCGAGACCTGCGAGCGCCTCGGCCTCACCGACCTCATCGCGGTGCAGGCGTATCACGGGCGCGGCGAGGCGCACTACGACAACCTCGAGCCGGTCGCGGCGATCGCGTGCTACGACCGCTCGATCGAGCTCGCGCGCGGCATCGGCGACAAGAGCTACGAATCCGAGAACCTGATGATGATCGCGTACGCCTGCACCGGGTACATGGGGCTCGCGGACTACGCCCGCGCCGAGAAGAACTTCCAGGCCTCTCTGGAGATCGCGCGCAAGGCGGACCTGCAATGGCACATGGGGCCGACGTTGCTCGGCCTCGACCACATCCGCGCGTGCACCGGCCGCTACGGCGAGGCCGCGACCGGCATGATCAAGACGCTGCGCTGGCTGGAGGGCGTGAAGCAGACGCGCTACCAGCTGATCGCCTACGACCTGCTCGGCTACCTGCTGATCGACCTCGGCCTGAACCAGGAAGCGATAGAGCAGTCCGGGCGCGGGCTTGCGCTCGCCGCGCGCGAAGGCATCACCTTCTGGCGGCCGCGCATCGAGGCGAACGTCGCGATCGCCCGGCTGCGACTCGGGGACCTGGACGTCGGGGCGACGCTCGAGCGCGCGCTCGTGGAGTGCAAGCGCAACAGCGAGGGCCACCAGATGGCGCGCTGCCTCGAGGGGCTCGCCGAGCTGGCGCTTGCGCGCGGCGACCCGGTCGCTTGCGCGGGCTTCGCGGAGCAACTGCGCTCGCTCGTCGAGCCCGCCGGCCTGAAGGAGCTCGGCGCGCAAGCGCGGCGCTGGCGCGGCGAAGCGCGGCTCGCGCAGGGCGATCACGCCGCGGCGCGGGAAGACCTCGCCTTCGCCGCGGGCGTGGCCGAGGAGATCCGCCGGCCGCGGCTCGCCGCCGATGCGCATGGTGCGCTCGCGCGCCTGTACGGCGCGAGCAATGTGCGCGCCAAGGCGCGCCACCACGGCGCCGAGGCGGAGGAAATCGGCGCGCGCATCACGCGCAGCCTCGCCGGCTCGGAGCTGGAGAAACTGCGGCGTGGACAGGGCCGCCGCGCCGGACCCGACGCCTGACTCAGGCGAGCTGCTTCTTGAAGAACGCCACGGTCCGCTCCCACGCGAGCCCCGCCGCCGCCTCGTTGTAGCGCGGAGTCGAGTTGTTGTGAAAGCCGTGCTGCGTGCCGGGATAGGTGTACTTCTCGTACCGGACCGCCGCGGCCTTCAACGCCGCCTCGAACGCGGGCCACATCTCGTTGATGCGCTCGTCGGTCTCGGCGTAGTGGATCAGCATCGCCGCCTTGATCTTCGCGACGCTCGTGGTTTGCGGCGCGGCGCCGTAGAAAGGCGCGCCCGCCTGCATCTCGCTTCCGAGTGCCACCGCGAGGGAATTGGTCGCACCGCCGCCCCAGCAGAAGCCGGTCACCCCGAGCTTCGCGTTCGACGCCTTGTGCGCCTTCACGAAGCGCGCGCTGTTGAGCATGTCGGTGCCCAGCTTCGCCTGGTCGAGACCCGAT
Source organism: Burkholderiales bacterium (assembly GCA_031424255.1). Taxonomy (GTDB): domain Bacteria; phylum Pseudomonadota; class Gammaproteobacteria; order Burkholderiales; family Usitatibacteraceae; genus Usitatibacter. The sequence continues at coordinate 9,390 of JANPHA010000308.1, forward strand.
TGCAGCGTGCGGCCGTCATCGTCGTTGCCCGGATAGCCCCCGACGGGCGACAAGCCGTCGGGGGCGAGTGCGACGAAGCCTTCGACCGCGGCACGGCGCGCGACATCCTCGATGTACGGATTGAGGCCGCGGTTTTCGTGAATCACCAGCACCGCGGGAAAAGGTCCCTGGCCGGTGGGCTGCACGAGATAGCCGCGCATCGTGCCGGAGTTGCCGCCGGGTGACGGGTAGTTCACGTACTGCGCCTTGATCCGGGTGTCGGTGAACGGGATCGTTTGCGCCTGCGCGTAGCGCGGCAGCAGCGCCTGCGCCATCGCCAGCCCCGAAACGCCGGCGATCGTGAGCGCGCTCGCGCGGCGCAGGAACTCGCGGCGCTCGATGCGGCCGTGGCAGTACTCGTCGTAGAGATCGAAGACGCGCTGGTCGATCTGCATTTCAGGCAAATTTCTTCCACAGGCGCACGAAATACGAGGTGCCGTTCAACCCGAACTGCACGCTGTCGTAGATGAACCCGTTGTCGGTCTCGTTCGGATCCTGCTTCGTCGGCTTCACGTTGAAGATGTTGTTGGCGCCGATCGTGAGCTTGGTGTTGCGGTTGAAGCTGTAGGTGAAGGCGAGATCCGCCGAGGTCTTCGGCTCGTATTTCGCGTTCGGCACGCCGGCCGCGGTGCCGGAGAACGTTCCCAGCGTCTGGGCGCCGAAGTAGATGATCTTGAAGTCGGTCTCGAGCGGCCCGGTCGCGTAGTTGAAGGCGAGTGTGGCCTTGCTGCGCGGCCCGCCCTGCTCGAGGAACAGCCGCTCGCGCTCCGACAGCAGCACGTCCTCGAAGCCCGCGAGCGAGGAGGGCGCCTTGACTCGCCTCACCTCGGTCTTGCTGTAGTTGAACGCGAGGTAGGTGGAAAGCCTTCCGCGGCCCAGGTCCGTCTTGTGCGAGACCGTCAGATCGAGCCCCTTGGTCTGCGTGTCGACGGAGTTCACGAAGAACTGCGCCTGTCCCACGCCGAGCGCCGCCAGAATGCCGCCAAGGGCCGGATAGTTGTCGGCATCGAAGCGTCCCGACAGCACGATGCGGTCGTCGATATTGATGAGATACAGATCGGCGGTCACCGCCAGCGCGTTGCTCGGCGTCCATGTCAGGCCGAGAGTGCCGCTCTTGGATTTCTCTTCCTTGAGCTTCGGAATGCCCGCGGCATTGGCGATCGTCCCGCCGTTGGGCGCGAGCACCACGTCCATCGGCTTGCCGCTGATGAAATCGGTGAACGTCGAGGAGAAATACACCTGCTGCAGGGACGGCGCGCGGAACCCCGTGCTCGCCGAAGCGCGCAGCAGGAGTTGCGGGTTGAGGCGGAAGCCGCCGGCGAGCTTGCCGTTCAGCGTCGAGCCGAAATCGCTGAATCTTTCATAACGCAGCGCCGTCTGCACTTTCAGGCGAGCGTTGAGATCGGTCTCCACGTCCACGTAAAGGGCTCGGCTGTTGCGGCTCTTGTCGGTCTCGTCTCCCGGCTGGAATCCGGGGAAGCCCTGGCTGCCGGCATTGCCGCCCTCGCCCACGCCATCGGCATCGATGTAGGAGCCCGGCTCGCCCGCCACGATCTTGTAGGTCTCGCGTCGGTATTCCGCGCCGAATGCCACGTTCATGCCGCTCATGACGGCGGGGAAGAACCTGCTGAAGTCCAGGTTCGTGGTGAGTTGCCCGAAGGAAAAGCCGCCGGCGTCGAAGCGGCTAGGGCTGATTCCCTGCCCCCCGTTGGTGAGGTCGAGATTCGCGATCGAAGCGTTCAGCGTGTGGCTGATGTTATTGCGCAACCGGTTGTAGCCATAGGTTTGCGAGACGTCGGCATTCCACTCGGCGACCATGGTGCGGAAGCCGAGGATGGCGTAGCGGTCGTCGATGTCGCCGTTGATGAACGGAACGAAACCGTCCGGATACATCGCGGCGGAGTTGCGCGACGGAATGTCGTCCGAGCCGATGCCGCCGCGGGCGAACGCCGCCGAAGAGGCATCGCGCTTCTGTCCGCCGAGCGTGAAGTAGACGGCCGAGGTGGCGCTCGTGGGCAGGTCGCCGTTCACGTAGATCGTCTCGTTGCGGACCTTGGTATCGCCGATGATCCGCGGGTTGTCCGCTTCGGCGCGGTTCGAGCGGCCGCGGTCGAGGAATTCCCCGGTGACGCCGATCACCCCCTTCTCGCCGACCTGCAGCCCGCAATACGCGCTGGCGAGATAGTTTTTTCCGTCGCCCGCCGAGTACTGGCCGTAGCCCGCCACCGCTTCGCACCCGGGGCGCTTCTTCAAATCGATGTTGATGACGCCCGCGATCGCGTCGGAGCCGTACTGCGCGGCGGCGCCGTCGCGCAGCACCTGCACCGATTCGATCGCCAGCATCGGCAGCGCATTGAGGTCGGTGCCGGTGTTGCCGCGGTTGCGCGCGCCGAAGAGATTCACGAGGGCGGTGGTGTGCCGCCGCTTGCCGTTCACGAGGACCAGCGTCTGGTCCGAGCCCAGGCCGCGCAGCGCCGCGGAATCGATCAGGTCGGCGTTGTCCGCTCCCGTCTGGCGCGTGGAGTTGAACGACGGCGAGATGTAGGTCAGGGTCTGCGACAGGTCGAACTGCCCGCCCTGCTCGATCACCTTGGCCATCGGGATGATGTCGATCGGCACCGGCGTATCCGTGGTCGAAGCGTTCGCGCGTCGCGAGCCGACCACGGTGATCGATTCGCCGACGGCCACTCCCTCTTTCCTCTCCGCGGCGCTGGGTTGCGGTGGAGCCGCCTGCGCCCACGCCGCGCTCATCGAACCTGCCGTCAATGCCGAGCCGTACAGCGCAAGCAACACTGCTCTGGTGAGAATCCTCATCGGAATATCCTTTGCTGGGGTGGGCGTTGCGGAATTGTCGTGAGTCTTGTTTTTTGCCCCGAGAGGGATTTGGCAGCCCGAGGGTAATACAAAATTCGTTTTTCGACATTTGCGATTGTGGATAACCACCTGCGATTGTCGAGGGATAGGCCCCCTTATCCAGAGTGAACATTTCATTCTGCGGGCTCGCTCGCAGCGCCGCTTTGCGCGCGTAGACTTCGCTCATGCCACTGAAAACCACTGCGGGAAATCACGGTGCAGTCGCGAAGGGCCGCGGCTCGCCGATCAATCCCGAAGGCCGCTTCGAGAAGTGGGATCGCGATTCAATCGAGGACGGCTGGTTCCAGGAGCCGGAGGAAAACGAGAATCGCCCGAAGACCGTGATCGCGATCGAGAACGCGAAGACGGTGATCTCGCGGCACAACTCACCCGATGTCGGATTCTCGCAATCGATCAATCCGTATCGCGGATGTTCCCATGGTTGCAGCTACTGCCTACGAGGGGACACGCCGATTCTGATGGGTGATGGCCGCACGCGCGCTCTGTCCGAGGTGCGTGTTGGCGATGTAATCTACGGCACGAAACACATTGGCAAGTATCGGTACTACGTGAAGTCTTGCGTGCTAGCTCATTGGAGCTCGATCAAGCCGGCCTATCAAATTACCCTGGAGGATGGAACAACTCTCGTATCTAGTGGAGACCACCGTTTTCTCTCAGATAGGGGTTGGAAGCACGTGACTGGCACGGAGGCCGGAAGCTCACGGCGTCCCCATCTGACGACTCTTAACAAGCTCATGGGCACCGGAGCTTTTGCCGAAGGACCGCTCGAGAGTGACGAATACCGCCGCGGTTACCTCTGTGGCGTCATACGCGGTGACGCTCACCTCGGCGCGCATACGTACCGACATCCAGGTGGCCGCTTGTCTGAAGGCCATCGCTTTCGCCTTGCACTTTGCGACCCGGAAGCGCTTTTGCGTGCCCAGGACTACTTGGTCGATTACGAAATAGCTACGCAAGAGTTCCTGTTTCAGGCCGCAGTTGGAAACAGGAAAGAGATGCACGCCATAGGTGCGTCATCATTTCGGAAGGTCGGGTCGATTCGAAGCCTGATTGCGTGGCCAAACACTCCTTCGCGAGAGTGGAAGGCGGGCTTCTTGTCGGGAATTTTCGACGCCGAGGGAAGCTTCAGTCAGACGGTCCTCCGAATCTCGAATACCGATGTGGAGATCATCGATTGGATTGCGCGATGCCTGCGCAATTTCGGCTTCAACTTCGTAATCGAGCATACCGACCACGAAGACAGAAAACCGATTGATGTTGTGAGAATGGTTGGGGGCTTGAAAGAGCACCTGCGCTTTTTCCACACCGTGCGCCCCGCGATCACGCGCAAGCTCGACATCACGGGCCAGGCGGTCAAAGGCGATGCGAAGCTGCGGGTCGTGAGCATCGAGCCCCTCGGCAAGGCGATGCGCCTGTACGACATCACAACAGAGACCGAGGACTTCATCGCCAACGGAGTGATCAGCCACAACTGCTTCGCGCGCCCGAGCCACGCCTACCTTGGCCTCTCGCCCGGAATCGATTTCGAGACGCGGCTGAGTGCCAAGACGAATGCGGCCGAGCGCCTGCGCGAGGAGCTCGCCAAGCCCGGCTACCGTTGCGAGCCGCTCACGATCGGCGTGAACACCGACGCCTACCAGCCGATCGAGCGCGAATACCGCATCACGCGCTCGATCGTCGAGCTCGCCCACGAGACGAATCACCCGATCTCGCTCATTACCAAGTCGGCGTTGGTCGAGCGCGACATCGACCTGCTGGCACCGATGGCGGAGAAGAAGCTCGTGAGCGTGACGCTTTCGGTGACCACCCTCGACCACGGCATCTCGCGCTATATGGAGCCGCGCACGAGCGCCCCGGCGCGGCGCCTCCTCGCGATCGAGCGCCTGTCGAAGGCCGGCATCCCGGTGAACGTGAACGTTGCGCCGGTGATCCCATTCCTCACGGATTCGGAGCTCGAGCCGATCATGGAGGCCGCCGCGAAAGCGGGCGCCACCAGCGCCGGCTACGTCCTCGTGCGCCTCCCCTGGGAAGTGAAGGACATCTTCCGCGCCTGGCTCGAGGCGCATTTCCCGCTCAAGGCCGCGCACGTGATGGCGCGCATCCACGAGATGCGCGAGGGCCGCGACAACGACCCGAATTTCGGCACCCGCATGTCGGGCACGGGTCTCTTCGCGGAGCTCCTCGCCCAGCGCTTCGAGAAGGCCACCCGCAGGTTCGGCCTCGAAGGCATCCCGGGCTTCGAGCTCGACTGCTCGCTATTCGTGCCTCCCGCCCTCCACGGCCAGGCAAGCCTCTTCTAGGCTGAAACGCAACTGGCTCCGGAGCGGTCCAACCGCTTATAATTTGGAGCTTTTTCCGGCCGTGGGACACAATCTCCGGAGCCGGGAGCAAATCGCCCCAAAGCACCCCTTTTGAGGAGTCGAAATGTCCGCGTTGCCCGTCACCCTGGAGGACAAGTACACCCTCGCCTCCGGCCGTGTCTTTCTCAACGGCACCCAGGCGCTCGTGCGCCTCGCGATGATCCAGCGCGAGCGCGACCTGGCCGCGGGACTCAACACCGCGGGATTCATCTCCGGCTATCGCGGCTCGCCCCTCGGCGGCTTCGACCAGGCGCTGTGGAAGGCGAAGAAGCACCTGAAGCAGCACCACATCCATTTCACGCCCGGCGTGAACGAGGAGCTCGCCGCCACGGCGGTCTGGGGCTCGCAACAGGTCGGCCTCTTCGAGGGCGCGAAATACGACGGCGTCTTCGCGATGTGGTACGGCAAGGGCCCGGGTGTCGATCGCAGCGGCGACGTCTTCAAGCACGCGAATGCCGCCGGCACCGCGAAGCACGGCGGGGTGCTGCTGCTCGCGGGCGACGACCATGCGTGCAAATCCTCCACGCTCCCGCACCAGAGCGAGCACGCCTTCGACGCGGCGATGATCCCGGTGCTCTATCCGACCGGCGTGCAGGAGATCATCGAGCTCGGGCTGCACGGCTTCGCGATGTCGCGCTACTCCGGCCTTTATGTCGCGTTCAAGGTGATCTCGGAGACGGTCGACTCTTCCGCCTCGATCCACATCGACCCGGACAGCCCGCGCATCCTGCTGCCGCAGGATATCGAGCTGCCCGCCAATGGCGTCAACATCCGCTGGCCGGATGCGCCGATGGAGCAGGAGCTGCGGCTGCAGCACGACAAGATCTACGCGGCCCTCGCCTATGCGCGCACCAATCGCCTGAACCGGATCACGGTCGATTCGCCCCGCCCGCGCCTGGGCATCATCGCCTCGGGCAAGAGCTATCTCGACGTGCTGCAGGCGCTCGAGGACCTCGGCATCGACGCGAAGCACGCGGCCGAAATCGGCATCCGCCTCTACAAGGTCGGCATGCCCTGGCCGCTCGAGCCCAACGGCATCCGCGAATTCGCGCAGGGCCTGGACGAGATCCTCGTGGTCGAGGAGAAGCGCCAGGTGATCGAATACCAGATGAAGGAGCAGCTCTACAACTGGCGCGACGACGTGCGCCCGCGCGTGGTCGGCAAGTACGACGAGCACGGCGAGTGGGAAGTGCATCGCAGCGAGTGGCTGCTGCCCGCCGCCGGCGAGCTTACGCCCGCGATGATCGCGCGCGTGATCGCGCAGCGCATCGGCAAGTTCCACACCTCGCCGATCATCGAGGCGCGGCTCAAGTTCCTCGAGGCGAAGGAAGCGGCGCTGGCACGGCCGCGCGCGAAGATCGCCCGCGTGCCGTACTTCTGCTCCGGCTGCCCGCACAACACCTCGACGCGCGTGCCTGAAGGGTCCAAGGCGCTCGCCGGAATCGGCTGCCACTACATGGCGATCTGGATCCGCCCCGAGGAGACGATGACCTTCACGCAGATGGGCGGCGAGGGCGCACCATGGATCGGCATCCAGCCGTTCACCGAGACGAAGCATGTCTTTGCGAACCTTGGCGACGGCACCTACTACCACTCGGGCCTGCTCGCGATCCGCGCGGCGGTCGGCGCCAACGTCAACCTCACCTACAAGATCCTCTACAACGACGCGGTCGCGATGACCGGGGGCCAACCGGTCGACGGCCCGCTGACGGTTCCGATGATCGTGAACCAGGTGCTGGCCGAGGGCGTGAAGCAGGTCCGCGTGGTGACCGACCAGCCGGAGAAATATCGCGGCGGCAGCATGTTTCCGCGAGGCGTATCGGTGCACGACCGCGACGATCTCGATGCGGTGCAGCGCGAGCTGCGCGAGATCCCGGGCGTCACGGCACTCGTCTACGACCAGACCTGCGCCGCCGAGAAGCGCCGCCGCCGCAAGCGCGGCACGTTCCCCGATCCGCAGAAGCGCGTCGTGATCAACGAGCTGGTGTGCGAGGGCTGCGGCGATTGCGGCGTCAAGTCCAATTGCCTTTCGGTGGTCCCGGTGGAAACGGAATTCGGCCGCAAGAGGGCGATCGACCAGAGCTCGTGCAACAAGGACTACTCGTGCGTGAAAGGCTTCTGCCCGAGCTTCGTGACAGTGGAGGGCGGACAGCTGCGCAAGCGCAAGCCCACGGTGCACGAAGTCCTCGGGGCACTCCCGGAGCCGCAGTTGCCTTCGCTCGAGCGTCCCTACGGGATCCTGGTCACGGGCGTGGGCGGCACCGGGGTGGTCACGATCGGCGCAATCCTCGGCATGGCGGCGCACCTCGAGGGCAAGGGCACTGCGGTGCTCGACATGGCGGGCCTCGCGCAGAAGGGCGGCTCGGTCTACTCGCACATCCGCATCGCGAGCCGTCCGGAGGAGATCCACGCGGTGCGCATCGCCGCGGGCGATGCGCGTCTCGTGATCGGCTGCGACATGATCGTCGCGGCCTCCGACGAGGCGATCGCCAAGATGCAGGCGGGCTCAACACGCGCGGTGGTCAACGGCGACGTCGCGACGACCGGCAGCTTCACCAGGGATCCGGACCTGCAGGTTCCCACCGCCGAGATGGCCGAGGTGATCCGCGAGGCGTGCGGGCCGGGTGCGGCGGATTTCGTCGACGCGACCGAGCTCGCCACCGCGCTGCTCGGCGATTCGATCGCCACCAACCTCTTCATGGTGGGCTACGCGTGGCAGAAGGGGCTCATCCCTATCGGCGGCACCGCGATCGCGCAGGCGATCGAGCTGAACGGCGCCGCGGTGGAATCGAACCGCAAGGCGTTCGAATGGGGACGGCGCGCCGCGGTGGATCTGGCCTCCGTGCAACGCGCGGCGACACCGCCGGAAGCGCGTCCCGAAAGCCAGCGCCTGTCGCAAAGCCTCGACGAGGCGATCGAGCGCCGGCGCGCCTTCCTCGTCGACTACCAGAACGACGCCTACGCTCGCCGCTACCGGCAATTCGTCGAAAAGGTGCGTTCTCGCGAGCAATCCCAGGCGCCCGGGTCGACCGAGCTCACCGCGGCGGTCGCGCGCTATCTCTTCAAGCTCATGGCCTACAAGGATGAGTACGAGGTCGCGCGCCTTTATACCGACACCGATTTCCTCCAGCGCGTGGCCACGCAGTTCGAGGGCGACTACCGGCTGAATCTCCATCTCGCCCCGCCCCTCTGGGCGAAGAACGATCCGGTGACGGGCGAGCCGCGCAAGCGCGTCTTCGGGCCCTGGATGCTCGGCGCGATGCGCGTCCTCGCGCGCATGCGCGGGCTGCGCGGCACGCCGCTCGACGTCTTCGGCTACAGCGAGGAGCGCCGCACCGAGCGCAGCCTGATCGCCGAATACGAGCGCGTGATCGAGGAACTGCTGCAGTCGCTCGACGGCAAGCGCGTGGCGCTGGCGGCCGAAATCGCATCGGTGCCGGAATACATCCGCGGATACGGGCCGGTGAAGGTCCGCCACCTGCGCGATGCCAGGGCGCGCGAGGCGGACCTGCTCGCCCGCTGGCGCAATCCGTCCGACGCGACTCCGCCGCGCATCACGATCCCGATCCGCGCCGCCGCGTGAAGGCCTAGCGCTGCAGGTGCCCGGAGAAGCGCAGCGAGTAGCCGTCGTCCCGAAGGGATAACGTCCCGGGAGCGCCGAACGGCAGCGTGGCCTTGCGCGCCACGTGGCCGAACGGCAGGCCGGTCAACACGGGGAAGGGCAACAGCGCGCGCAGCGTCTCGATCACCTCGTCCATCGAATACGGGTAGCGCACCGGGTTGGTGGGCACGCAATCGGTGAAATCGCCGAGCACCAGCGCGCGCTGGCGGGCGAGCGTGCCCGAGTGGTAGAGCTGGTGGAAAAGCCGCTCGACCGCGTAGGGCTCCTCGGAGACCTCCTCGACATACAGGATCCCGCCTTCGATGGCGGGAAAATACGGCGTGCCGGCGAGGTGCGCGAGCAGCGACAGGTTTCCGCCCCAGAGCGTGCCGTCGATGCGACGCTCTGCGTATTCGTGCTCGCACGCGATGTCCTCGATGCGGTGGGAGTCGCGGCCCAGCGCCATCCAGAAGTGCTGCTCCATGAATGTGTCGGGCTCCTCCTTGCCGAAGTCGATCGACAGCATCGGCCCGTGGAAGGTGAGCAGGTTCGAGCAGGCGTACGCGGCCATGTTGAACGCGGTGAAATCGCTGAATCCCACGAACGCCTTGCCGCTCGCCGCCACGCGGCTCCAGTCGATGCGCGGCAGCAGCCGCGTGATTCCATAGCCGCCGCGCGCGGCCATCACGAGGTCGATCGAGGGATCGTCGACGAGCGCGTGGAAGCCGGCCAGGCGCTCCGCGTCGGTGCCGGCGAAATAGCGCCACGTGTGCAGCGTCTCTTCCGGGATCACCACGCGGTGCCCGAGATCCTTCAGCCGGGCGACGCCGAGCGCCAGGCTCGCTTCGTCCACGCGGCCGGACGGCGCGCAGATGCCGATCGTCGCGGGCTCGCGGACCGCGCGCGGAAGCCGCAGGATCATCTCAGCCTTCCCGGCGGCGCAGCTCTTCGAAGGCGATCAGGTTGCCGTCGGGATCGCGGACGACGAACCAGCGCGTGCCCCAGTGGGTATCCTCGGGCTCGGTCACCACGTGGCTGCCCTTGGGAATCGCGCGGTATCGCGCATCGATGTCGTGGATGTCGAGGTGCACGTTGGGGCGCGCGTCATGGGCGCCGTTGCCGTCCTTCGCGGCGGCGATCACGATCTTGATCCCGCCGCCGGAAAGCACCGCTCCGCGGTCCGGGCCCGCCCCGCCCCAGGTCTCGGTGATCGTCCATCCGAGCACGTCGCGGTAGAAGGCGAGCGACGCGTCGAAGTCCGAGGGCGCGATGAAGAGATGGTGGAACCGGTCGCTCATGGGGCGCGGGATCGCGAGGCCTTCTCCATTTCCTGCGCGTCCACGACGGTCAGCGCCGTCATGTTGATGATGCGCCGGACGGTCGCCGTGGGCGTGAGGATGTGCGCCGGCTTGGCCGCGCCGAGCAGGATCGGCCCGATCGTGATGCCCGCGCCGCCCACGGTCTTCAGCAGGTTGAACGAGATGTTGGCCGCCTCGAGCGTGGGCATGATCAGCAGGTTCGCGTCGCCCTTCAGCCGCGAGTTCGGGAATGCCACGAGGCGCACTTCCTCGGAGAGCGCCGCGTCGCCGTGCATCTCGCCCTCGACCTCGAGATCGGGCATGCGCTGGCGGATCATCTCGAGCGCCTTGCGCATCTTCACGGCCGAGGGCGCGTCGCTCGAGCCGAAATTCGAGTGCGACACCAGCGCCACCTTCGGCACCAGGCCGAAGCGGCGGATCTCCTCGGAAGCGAGCATCGTCATCTCGACGATCTGCTCGGGCGTGGGATCGAGGCTCACGTAGGTGTCGCAGATGAACACCGTGCGCTTGGGCAGAAGCAGCAGGTTCATCGCGTAGTAGTCGTTCACGCCGGGGCGCTTGCCGATCACCTGGTCGATGTAGTGCAGGTGCAGGGCGTGGGTGCCGAACGTGCCGCAGATCATGCCGTCGGCGTCGCCGCGGTGGATCATCATCGCGCCGATCAGCGTATGGCGCCGGCGCATCTCGATCTGCGCATAGGACAACGACACGCCGCGGCGCTGCGCGAGCGCGTAGTACTCCTTCCAGTAATCCTTGTAACGCGGATCGCCCTCGGGATTGACCACGTCGAAGTGCTCCCCGGGCACGATGCGCAGGCCGAAGCGCTTGATGCGCCGCTCGAGCACCGCCGGGCGCCCGACCAGGATCGGCCTCGCCAGCCCTTCGTCGACGACCACCTGCGTGGCGCGCAGGATGCGCTCGTCCTCGCCCTCGGCGTAGACGATGCGCCTGGGCGCCTGCTTCGCCGCGGTGAAGATCGGCTTCATGATGAAGCCGGAGTGGTAGACGAACTCGTTCAGCTTCTGGACGTAGGCGGGGAAGTCCTTGATCGGGTCGGTGGCCACGCCGCTGTCCATGGCCGCCTTCGCTACCGCGGGCGCGATCTTCACGATCAGGCGCGGATCGAACGGGCGCGGGATGATGTACTCGGCGCCGAAGCTTACGTTCTCCGAGCCATAGGCCTGGGCCACGAGGTCCGACTGCTCCGCGTGCGCGAGGTCGGCGATCGCGTGCACCGCGGCGAGCTTCATCGGCTCGTTGATCGTGGTGGCGCCGACGTCCAGCGCCCCGCGGAAGATGAACGGGAAGCACAGCACGTTGTTCACCTGGTTGGGATAGTCCGATCGCCCGGTGGCGACGATCGCGTCGTCGCGCACCGCGGCCACCTGCTCGGGAAGGATTTCCGGCTCCGGGTTGGCGAGGGCGAGGATGAGCGGCTTGGGCGCCATCTTCTTCACCATGTCGGGCTTGAGCACACCGCCCGCGGAAAGCCCGAGGAAGATGTCGGCGCCCTCGACCACGTCGGCGAGCTTGCGCGCCTCGGTCTTGCGCGCGTAGCGCACCTTGTTGTCGTCCATCTCCTCCTTGCGGCCTTCGTAGACGACGCCCTGGATGTCGGTGACCCAGATGTTCCGCATGTTCATGCCGAGGGCCACCAGCATGTCGAGGCAGGCGAGAGCCGCCGCGCCCGCGCCGGAGACCACCAGCTTCACCTTGCCGATGTCCTTGCCCACCACGCGCAGCCCGTTCACGACGGCGGCGCCGACGATGATCGCGGTGCCGTGCTGGTCGTCGTGGAACACCGGGATCTTCATGCGCTCGCGCAGCTTGCGCTCGATGTAGAAGCACTCGGGCGCCTTGATGTCCTCGAGGTTGATCCCGCCGAACGTGGGCTCGAGTGCCGCGATGATGTCGACCAGCTTGTCGGGGTCGCGCTCGGCGAGCTCGATGTCGAACACGTTGATGCCGGCGAATTTCTTGAACAGCACGCCCTTGCCTTCCATCACCGGCTTGGAGGCGAGCGGGCCGATGTTGCCCAGGCCGAGGACCGCGGTGCCGTTGGTGACCACCGCGACGAGATTGCCGCGCACGGTGAGCTCGCGCGCCTGGTTCGGGTTCTCGACGATCGCCTCGCACGCGGCGGCGACACCGGGCGAATAGGCGAGTGCCAGGTCGCGCTGCGTGAGCAGCGACTTGGTCGCCGCGACCTCGATTTTTCCCGGCACCGGGAAGCGGTGATAGTCGAGCGCGCTTTTCTTGAGGTCGTCGAGCATCGCGGTAACTCTTTGAGTGGAAACCGATTTTCCCGGCAGGCATTTTACCACGGTGGTGCGAGCGCGGCGCGCCGCGCCGGGCAGGGTTGACTTCTCATAACGATATAACTAAGAATGTCGTTATGAACCGCAACTACCTGCGCGCCATACCGCGCGAATGGCGCACGATCTCGAGGGCGTTCACCGCGCTGGGCGACGAGCACCGCCAGCGCATCCTGCTCACGTTCGAGCGCGGCGAGCGCCTGAACGTGGGCCAGATCGTGGAAGTCTCGACGCTCTCGCGCTCGGCCGTCTCGCATCACCTGCGGCTGCTGAAGGAGGCCGGAGTGCTCGAGTCGGAAAAGGTCGGCAAGGAAGTCCACTTCTGGATCCACAGGAAATTCCTCGAGGAGTCGCTCGAGGCCGTGCTCGACTACATCCGCCGCAAAGCCTGATGAGCTCCGGGAGCCAGTTCAAGCTGCTCGCCGAGAGGCGCTTCGCGCCGTTCTTCTGGACGCAATTCCTCGGCGCGGCGAACGACAACCTGCTCAAGTTCGCGTTCACGCTGCTCGCGACCTATCACGCGGGGGAGTGGGGCGGGGTCGATCCGGCCACCGCCGGCTTCGTGATCGGCGCGGTGTTCATCGCGCCCTTCGTCCTGTTCTCCGCGACCTCGGGCCAGCTCGCGGACAAGTTCGACAAGGCGCGGCTCATGCGCCTGGTGAAGACGCTCGAGATCGTGATCATGGCGATCGCGGCCGCCGGCTTCATGACGCGCAACGCGATACTGCTGTATGTGGCGGTGTTCCTGATGGGCCTGCACTCGACGCTCTTCGGGCCGGTGAAATACGCCTACCTTCCGCAGCACCTGCGCGAGGAGGAGCTCACCGGCGGCAACGGCATGGTCGAGATGGGCACCTTCGTCGCGATCCTCGCCGGCACGATCCTCGGCGGGGTGCTCGCCAAGGCCGGAGCGGCGGGCGCCACGTCGGTGGCGTTCGCCTGCCTCACCCTCGCCGTGCTCGGCCGCGCCGCGGCGCAATTCATTCCCGCGTCCGCCGCGGCCGACCCGGCGCTCGCGATCAACTGGAACCCGTTCTCCGAGACCTGGCGCAACCTGGGCCTCGCCACCCACGACCGCGCGGTGTTCCATTCGCTGCTCGGCATCTCGTGGCTGTGGTTCTTCGGCTCGATCTTTCTCACGTCGTTCACGCCGTTCGCGCGCATCGTGCTGGGCGGCGACGAGAACGTGGTGACGCTGCTGCTCGCGATCTTCTCGACCGGGATCGGGCTGGGGGCGCTCGCCTGCGAGCGGCTTTCGGGACGCAAGGTCGAGATCGGGCTCGTGCCGTTCGGCTCGATCGGCATGACGCTCTTCGCGGTGGACCTGTATTTCGCGAGTCGCGGGCTGCAGCCGCACGGTGTCGCGAGCGTCGGCGAATTCGTGCGCGATCCCGCCCACTGGCGCGTGATGGCCGACCTCTTCCTGCTGGCGCTTTCCGGCGGCCTCTACTCGGTTCCGCTCTACGCATTGATCCAGAGCCGCTCGCAGCCGAGCCACCGCGCGCGCATCATCGCCGCGAACAATATCCTCAACGCGCTCTTCATGATCGTCGCCGCCCTGATGGCGACCGCGCTGCTCGCCTCGGGCCTCACGCTGCCGCAGCTCTTCCTCGTCGTGGGCCTGATGAACGCGGCGGTCGCGGCGTACATCTACCTGCTGGTGCCCGAGTTCCTGATGCGCTTCATCTGCTGGCTGCTGGTGCATTCGGTCTACCGGCTCGAGAAGAGCGGTCTCGAGAACATTCCCGAGAAGGGGCCCGCGGTGCTGGTGTGCAACCACGTGAGCTTCGTCGACCCGCTCGTGATCCTCGCCGCGAGCCCGCGGCCGATCCGCTTCGTGATGGACCACCGCATCTTCGCCATGCCGGTGATCTCGTTCATCTTCCGCACCGGCAAGGCGATCCCGATCGCCCCGGCGAGGGAGGACGAGCGCCTGCTCAACAGCGCCTACGACAAGGTCGCCGAGGCGCTCGAGCACGGCGAGCTGGTCGCGATCTTTCCCGAGGGACGGATCACCGATAGCGGCGAGCTCTATCCGTTCCGGGCCGGCATCCGCCGCATCGTCGAACGCACTCCGGTGCCGGTGGTGCCGCTCGCATTGAAAGGCCTGTGGGGAAGTTTCTTCAGCCGCCGCGACGGACCCGCGATGTCCCGGCCGTTCCGGCGCGGATTGTTCACGAAGATCGGGCTCGAAGGCGGCGCCGCGTTGTCGCCGGCGCAGGCCACGCCCGAATCGTTGCAAGCCGCGGTGCAGGCGATCCGCGGCAACTGGAAGTAACCGAGGATCGAGCCATGGTCTGGATCTGCCTGCTGGTCGGTGTCGTGCTGGGCTGGGGCCTGTGGGGCTTCAGCGGCGCGCTTACGCTCGGATTCCTCGGCTGGCTCGGCGGAATCATCCTCAAATCGATGCTGAAAGGCCCCACGCCGACACCGTCGCCGAAGCCCGTGGCATCGCCCGCGAAGGACGCCGCGCCCGCACGCATCGAGGCGCTCGATCGCAGGGTCGCGGAACTCGAGGCGCGGCTCGCACGCGTCGAGCGGCTCACGGTGGGCGAGAGCAAGGTCGTCGCGGCCGGTCCCGAAGACCTGGCCGAGCCGATCGTCGCCGACACCGCGGCCGAGCCGCAGCGCGAGTTCGCGCCGCCGCCCGCGAGCGCGCTCTTCGCTCCCGAAGCCGCAGTGGCGCCGCAGGAACCTGCGCCTGCGCCGCGGCCGGCGAAGCCCAACTTCATCGTCGCGTGGTTCACGGGCGGCAACACGATCGTGCGCGTCGGCCTCGTGATCCTGTTCGTCGGCCTCGCGTTCCTGGTCAAGTACAGTGTCGAGCACCAGCTCGTGCCGGTCGAGCTGCGCGTGGCGAGCGTGGCGGCGGCGGGCCTCGCGCTTCTCGTCGTCGGCTGGCGTCTGCGGCTTCGGCGCGCCGGATACGCGCTGAGCCTGCAGGGCGCGGGCGTGGCGGTCCTCTACCTCACCATCTTCGCGGCGCTGCGCCTCTACGCGCTGCTGCCCGCGGGCGCGGCGTTCGCGTTGCTCGCGGCGATCGCGGTGTTCTCTGCGGTCCTCGCGATCGTGCAGAACTCGCTGGCCCTCGCGGCCTTCGGGGCCGCGGGCGGATTCCTCGCGCCGGTCCTCGCTTCCACCGGCAGCGGCAGCCACGTGATGCTCTTCAGCTACTACCTGCTGCTGAACGCCGGCATCGTCGCGATCGCCTGGTTCAAGGCATGGCGCGTGCTGAACCTGATCGGATTCCTGTTCACGTTCGCGATCGGTCTTGCGTGGGGATTGCGTTCGTATACGCCCGAGCACTTCGCCACCACCGAGCCCTTCCTCGTCGCGTTCTTCCTGACCTACGTGGCGATCGCGGTCCTGTTCGCGCGCCAGCAGGCGCCGGCGCATCGCGACTACGTCGACGGCACGATCGTGTTCGGCACGCCGATCGCCGCCTTCGGTCTGCAGGCCGGGCTCATGCGCGACACGGAATTCGGGCTCGCGTTCTCGAGCCTCGCGGCCGCGGCGCTCTACCTCGGGCTCGCGATGCTGCTGCGCCGCGCGGGGCGCCAGCGCTGGATCCTGCTCGCCGAGAGCTTCCTCGCGCTGGGCGTGGTCTTCGCGACCCTCGCGATCCCGCTGGCGCTCGACGCGCGCTGGACGAGTGCGGCCTGGGCCCTGGAGGGCGCCGCGGTCGTGTGGATCGGAGTGCGCCAGCGCCGCGTGCTCGCGCGCGCTTTCGGGGCGCTGCTCGAGGTCGCGGCGGGCGTCGCGTTCATCTACGCCTATCCGCGGCTTGCGGAAGGACCGCCGCTGCTCGACGCGGTGTTCGTCGGCGCGGTGCTGCTGGCGTTTGCGGGATTCTGGACCCAACGCGTGCTCGCACGAGCGGGCGAGGCGGTCACCGCGCCGGAGCGCGCCGCGGCACCGCTCTTCTTCCTGTGGGGGCTCGGCTGGTGGATCTTCGCCGGGGGCCACGAGATCCACGAGTTCATCGCGCAGCCGTACCGCGTCGACGCGATGGTCGCCTTCATCGCGGCGACCGCGCTCGCGTTCACGTTGCTCGCCGCGCGGCGCGACTGGCGCGAGGCGCAGTGGCCCGCGTGGGGTTACGCGCCGGCGCTTTTCGCGCTCGCGCTCGCCAGCGTCGCGACGCAGCAACATCCGCTCGCGAATCTGGGATGGCTCGCGTGGCCCGCCGCGTTCGGCGTGCATTTCGTCGTGTTGCGTCGCCAGGAAGGGACGATCGCCGCCGCGTGGCTGCGGCTGCTGCACGTGACCGGCGTCATCGTGCTCGCGATCCTCGGCGCGATCGAGCTCGAGTGGCTCGCGGCGGAATTCACCGCCAGGGGCACCGCGTGGAGCCTCGCCGCGCGCATGGTGATGCCGGCCCTGCTCATCCTGCTGATCTCGAGCCGCTGGGCCGACACCCGCTGGCCGGTGGCGGCGCACCCCGCCGCGTATCGGCTCGGCGCGGTGGCGCCGCTCGCGGTCGCGATCGGGCTCCTGTCGCTGCACATGAACGTGGTCCATGGCGGTAGCAGCGATCCGTTGCCGTACCTGCCGCTCGCCAACGCGATCGACCTGGCGCACGTGCTCTCGGCGCTCGCGATCGCATCGGCCTGGCTCGCGCTCGCCCGCAGCGGCCTCGAGCCGCCGCAGGCGGTGCGCGGCAAGGCGGGGATCGCGATCGCCGGGGTCGTCGCCTTCGTCTGGCTGAACGCGATCCTGCTGCGCACGCTGCACCACTGGGCGGGCGTCGCCTACGACTTCCATTCGCTCGCGCATTCGGTGCTGGTGCAGGCCTCGCTCTCGGTGTTCTGGGCGTTCCTCGCGCTCGCGGCGATGATCATCGCCACGCGCACCGGGCGGCGCGTACTGTGGGGAGCGGGCGCGGTGTTGATGGGGGTCGTGGTGGCGAAGCTCGTCTTCCTCGACCTGTCGAATCTCGGCGGAATCGAGCGCATCGTCGCGTTCATCGGCGTGGGCGTGCTGATGCTCGTGATCGGCTATTTCTCGCCGGTCCCGCCACGCAGGACGGAGGCGTCGACATGAGAAACCTCGCAGTCGTGCTGTTGCTCGCGGCCTTCCCGTCCTGGGCCGAATCGCCCGCGGATTTCCGCTCGACCGCCGTGATCACGACGACCGCGCCCGACGCGCTCCACCGCCTCACGCTGCCGTTCGAGGTCTATCGCGACGCGCGCCGCGATTCCGCCGACCTGCGCGTGTTCAACGCGCGCGGCGAGGCGGTGCCGATCGCGTTCGGAAGCGGGGAGCGGCCGGCGCGCGAGACGCTCCCCGCGGTCGCGTTGCCGATCTTCCCGGTACTTGCGACCGGAGCGCAGCCGCGCTCCGACCTCGACGTGCAGGTGCGCAGCAACTCCGACGGCACCATCGTCTCGGTGCAGGGCCGCCAGCGCGGCGCCGCCGCGCCACCGCGCGCGACTTCATGGCTGCTCGACGCGAGCCAGCTGCAGCGGCCGATGCGCGCGCTCGTGCTCGAGTGGGATGTGGGCCCCGGCACGGAGCTCGCCACGGTCCACGTCGAGGCGAGCGATGACCTGAAATCGTGGCGCACGCTCGCGTCGCGCGCCCCGTTGCTGCGCCTCGAGCAGGCGGGACAGAGACTCGAGCAGCCGCGAGTCGAGATCTCAGGGGCCCGCGCGAAATACCTGCGGATCTCCGCCGAGCCCGCCGCGTTCGTGCTGCGCGCGGTGCAGGCCGAGCCCGAGGAAGTGGTGAAGACCGTGCCGCGCCTCACGCGCAGTGTCGCGGCGACGCCGGGAACGAAGCCGGGCGAATACCTGTTCGACCTGGGAGCGCGGCTTCCGGTCGAGGCTGTGCGCGTAGTCCTGCCCACGCCCAATTCGGTCGCACCCTTCGCGGTCGCGTCCCGCGACGGCGAGAGCGCTCCTTGGCAACCGGCCACCTCCGCGACCTTCTACCGGCTTTTGCGCGACGCAACCGAGATCCAATCCCCCGCGATGGAGATCGGGCGCAGGTTCGCGCGCTACTGGTCGATCCAGCTCGATCCGCGCAGCCCCGGCATCGGCGACGGCGTCCCCACGCTCGAAACGCAATGGCGGCCCGCGCAGCTCGTGTTCGTGGCGCGCGGAGATGCGCCCTACCAGCTCGCGTTCGGCAATCCCGAGGCGCGCCGCGCGATCCTCGCGGTGAGCGAGCTGATCCCGGGGTACGAGCCGCACGCGGAGCTGAATCTTCCCGAAGCGAAAGTGGGCGAGGTGCGTGCGATCGCCGCGAGCAACACGCCGTGGCGCAGGCTGCTCGGCGACACGAGCCCGCGCAAGCTCGTGCTGTGGGCGGTGCTGCTCGCCGCGGTGCTCGCGTTGGGATGGATGGCGTGGCGGCTGCAGCGCCAGATGCGCGCCGAGGGCGCGCCGCACGAGGACAAGCCGCGCGGGTGAGGGTACCCGGGTGATAAACTCGACGCGAGCCTTTCGGTACTGAAGACGCGATGTCCGGCAATACGCTCGGCACTCTTTTCACGATCACCACGTTCGGCGAATCCCACGGCCCGGCGATCGGCTGCG
>JANPHA010000309.1:0-10197 GCA_031424255.1 Burkholderiales bacterium
TTTCTCTGCTACCATCTTCGGATGCCCGAAGCCAAGAAATACAGCGTGGCGGTGACCGCGCATTCGACCTATCTTCCCGACCAGTCGGACGAGGAAGAGGATCGCTATGTCTTCGCGTACACGATCCGCATCACCAACAACGGAACCTCCAGCGCGCAGCTCGTGAGCCGGCACTGGATCATCACCGATGCCGACAACCAGGTGCAGGAGGTCCGCGGCATGGGTGTCGTCGGCGAGCAACCCGTGCTCAAGCCCGGCGACACGTTCGAATACTCGAGCGGATCGTCCATCCCCACGGCGGTGGGGACGATGCGCGGCAGCTACCAGCTGGTCGCGGAGGACGGCACGCGCTTCGAGGCCTCGATCCCCGAGTTCACGCTGAGCGTCCCGCGCATCCTGCATTGACGCGCGCTAGTCCTTCGGCTTCTTCGGAATCGTCCACCACACGATCCCGATCGCGATCGCCAGCGCCGCCACTATCTCCAGGAATACCCAGCCCACCAGTGCCCTCCGCATCCCTTCACGTGCCCCCATTATCGTCGATCGCGCTCGCGTTCCCCGTCGCGTTCATCGTGGGGCTGCTCGCCGCCTGCAGCGCGCCCGAGCCGCGCGAGATCGCGCGCGCGCCCGAGCCGCTGATCTGCCCGCCCGCGGAAAAGCCGGTCTGCCCGCCACCGCCTTCGGGCGCCGCCGCGCCCGTGCCCCCGCCCGCGCCCGCGGTCGAGTACCGCGGCAAGCTCGTGCCCGCATCGTGGCTCGACCTGCCGCAATGGGGACGCGAGCCGCTGCGCCCCTCGCTCGAGGCGTTCGTGCGCAGCTGCGCGGTGCTCGAGCAGCAGGACGCGTGGAAAGCGGTGTGCGCGGGCGCGCAGACGCTGCTGCCCCCGACAAGCGAGCGCGATATCGGCTCCTTCTTCGAGCTGAACTTCGATCCCTATCAAGTCGTCAACGCCGACGACTCCACCTCGGGCATGGTGACCGGCTACTACGAGCCACTGCTGCACGGCAGCCGCATCAAGTCGGCGCGCTTCCGCCATCCGCTCTACGCGGTGCCCCAGGACATGGTCACCATCGACCTGTCGTCGGTGTACCCGGACCTCAAGTTCAAGCGCCTGCGCGGCCGCGTCGAGGGCAGTCGCGTGGTGCCCTACCTCGCGCGCGCCGATATCGACCGCGAGCCCGGACCGCTGCGCGGGTTGGAGCTCGTCTGGGTCGACGATCCGATCGATGTGTTCTTCCTGCACATCCAGGGATCGGGGCAGGTGGAGCTCGAGAACGGCGAGCGCATGCGCGTCGGATATGCCGACCAGAACGGGCACCCGTTCCGCTCGCTCGGGCGGCTGCTGATCCAGCGTGGCGAGATTCCTCCGGAGAGGGCCTCGATGCAGGGCATCAAGGACTGGGCGCGCCGCCACCCGCGCAAGGTGCAGGAATACCTCAACGCGAACCCGAGCTACGTGTTTTTCCGCGAGCTGCCGGGCAACCTGCCGGGGCCGATCGGAGCGCTCGGCGTGCCGCTCACCGCCGAGCGCTCGATCGCGGTGGACCCGCGCGTGGTGCCGCTGGGCGTGCCGGTGTATCTCGCGACGACGCGGCCCAACACCGCAGAACCGTTGAACCGCCTGATGGTCGCCCAGGACACCGGCGGCGCCATCAACGGCGGCGTGCGCGCGGACTTCTTCTGGGGATTCGGCGATGCGGCCGGGAGCGAGGCCGGCAAGATGCGCCAGTCGGGGCAGATGTGGGTGCTTCTGCCGAAGGGCTACACGCCTGCGGCGGCGGCGGACACCAAGACAGCGCCCTGAAGCCGGGTTACTTCGCCGAGGCGAGCTTCGCCGACGCGAGCTTCTTCTCGAATTCCGCGATCGGCATGGCGCCCGGGACGCGATCGCCGTTCTCGAAGATGATCGTGGGCGTGCCCTGGATGCGCTTCTCGCGGCCAAAGGCGAGGTTCGCATCGAGCGGTGTCGCGCACTTGCCATCGCCGCTCGGCGCGATTTCCTTGGTCATCGTGTCGAGCCAGGCCTTGCCGCGATCGGCCGAGCACCAGATCATCCTGGACTTCTCGACCGAATCAGGCGAAAGGATCGGGAAGAGGAACACGTACACGGTGACGTCGCTCACGCCGAGCAGGTCGCGCTCGAAGCGCTTGCAGTAGCCGCAGTTCGGATCCGCGAAGATCGCGAGCTTGCGCGAGCCGTCGCCGCGCACGATCTTGATCGCGTTGCCGAAGTTGAGCGCCTCGAACTTGACCGCGTTCACCTCGCGCAGCCGCGCCTCGGTCACGTTCTCCTTGGTCTTGAGATCGATCAGCGGCCCGAGCGTGATGAACGTCGCCTTGTCGTCGGTATAGAAGATCTCGCCGCCGGCCACGACTTCGTAGAGGTTCCCGTACGGGACCTTGCGCACGCTCTCCACCGGCGCCTCCGGCACCTTCTTCCTCAGCTCCGCCTTGATCTGCTCGGGCGTGACCTGGGCCTGGGCCGATAGCGCGAGCAGCGCGGCGGCGGCGGTTGCGGCGAAAAGCGTCGGGATTCTCATGGAATTGAGCCTGTATGGGGATGGATTGGGCAGCCGGTGGCGGGAAGTGGTTCCGGCGCCGAATGTTGCAATTATCGCATTGCCCGGTGCCTCAGGGCGTCTTTCGCCCAAGCCTGGGTTTCCACCGCCCGCAAGCCGAAATTGCGCAACGCCGACGCGCCCGGGCCGGCGATGGCGAAAAGCCGGTCGAGCCCGTGAGTCACGAACTGCATCGCGGTGACATCTTCGCGGCGCTCGCGCGCGTAGCGGCGCAGCACGCGCAGGTCGCCCGGACGTTCGACGGCCGAGCGCTCGGCCAGCGCCGCGGCGAGAGAGCGCACATCCTGGAAACCGAGGTTCACGCCCTGCCCGGCGAGCGGATGCACCGCGTGCGCCGCATCGCCGATCAGCGCCACGCCCGGTGCGACCGGCTGTGGCACGCGGATCAAGCGCAGCGGAAATCGCGCGACCGCCGATGCGAGCGTGAGATCGCCGAGCACGCCCTGTCCGGCGTCGCGCACCCGCTGGGCGAGAGTCACCGCGTCGAGGCCGGCGAGCTCATCGGCGTGCGCGGCCGGCGTGGACCAGACGATCGAGATGCGCTTGCCCGGCAACGGCAACCAGGCGAGCACGCCGTCGGCGCGGAACCATTGCCGCGCGGTGTCGCCGTGCGCGAGCCCGGTGTCGAAGTTCGCGACGATCGCGGCCTCGCCATAGGGACGCTCCTCGAAGCCGATCGCGAGCGCCGTGCGGACGCGGGAATCGGGCCCGTCGGCGCCCACCAGCAGGTCCGCCGCGATCCGCTCGCCGCCCTCGAGCTCGACCCACGCGCCGTCGGCCTGCGCTCCAAAGGCCGACGCCTGCGCGCCGCGCGTGATCACGACGTGGGAGAGCGCCGCGGCCTGCTTTTCGATCGCTTCCGCGAGCCTTCCCGCCTCGACGATCCACGCGAGCGCCTCACCGGGGCGTGCGTCGAACGTGAGCCGCGCCGCGCCATCGCCGAAGATTTCCATGCGCCGCACAGCGCACGTGCGCCGCGCATCGAGGTGCTTCCACGCGCCGAGATCGCGCAGCAGCTTGCGCGTGCCCGGGCTCACCGCGTAGATGCGCACATCGAATTCCTGCGGCCAGGGGCTCGCGCGCGCGCTCGAAGCCTCGATCACGCGCACATCGCATCCCTCGAGCGCGCAGGCGAGCGCCATGCCCACCGGACCGCCCCCCGCGATCGTCACGCGAGCGCGGCTCATCGCGCGGCGCCGTGGATCATGCGCTCCGCGAGCCGGCGGCGCACGAGCGGAAAGAGGTCGAGTGCCGCGAGCGCCAATCCGCGCCCCCAGGTGGGCACGCGGCGCGCATCGGCAAATGCGGAGACGAGGAAATCGGTGAACGCGACGCCGCGCGCCGCGTCGCGCTCGCGCGCCTGGCGATAGGCGGCGAGCATGGCGGGAGCGCCCACCTCCTCGCGCGCGGCCCCGAGCAGCATCGCGGCCAGCGTAGCCGCATCGCGCAGGCCGAGGTTGAGCCCCTGGCCCGCGATCGGATGCAACGCCTGCGCCGCGTTTCCGACGATCACGGTGCGCAAGGCGACGGGCACGTTCACGGTCCTCAGCTTGAGCGCAAACGACGCGCGCTTCGCGACCGCGACGAAGCGCCCGGCGCGGTCGCCGAAATGCGCTTGCAGCTCGGCAAGGAAGCGCGTCTCGTCGAGGGCGAGCAGGCGCTCGGCCTCGCGCGGCTCCGCGGTCCACACGAGAGCGAAACCGTCTTCCACGGGCAGCAGCGCGACCGGGCCCGCGGGAGTGAAGCGTTCGTAGGCGCGTTGGGCAGGGCCGCGATCGGTGCGCACCGATGCCACCACGGCCTGCTGGCGATAGTCCTTCTCGAGGAACGCGATGCCGGGGATCTTCGCGGCATTGGCGCCGCCGTCGGCGAGCACCAGCAAGCGCGAGCGCACCTCGCGGCCCGAGGAAAAAAGCAGCGTCGCTTCCGCGGGCGCGAGCGCGATCGATTCGCACGATTCCCCGTACGCGACCGGGATGCCGGCATCGGCGAGGCGCGCGGCGAGCGCGGCCTCGAGCTGCGCGAACGGCACCGTGTAGCCCAGCGCCGGCAGCGATTGCTCCGCGGCCTCGATCAGCGTGCGGCCCGGGCCGCCCTTCTGCGAGATGTGGATCGAGGCGATCGGCGTGACCTGCGCCGTGGGCCACGCACCCGCGTCGTCGAGCAATTCACGGCTCGCGTGCGACAGCGCCAGCGTGCGCCGGTCCGCGGAGAGCGCCGGTCGCGCCTCGAATACGCCGATCGCGAGGCCCGACCGCGCGGCGAGCGCGGCGAGCGCCGCACCCACCGGACCGCAGCCGACGATGGCGACGTCGAGCGTGTCCATCAGCGGTCGAGGACGGTTTCCTCGACGTCCTTCACGCGTTTCGGGCAATCGGCGGTGAGGATGTCGCGCCCCTTCGCCGTCACCAGCACGTCGTCCTCGATGCGGATGCCGATGTTCCAGAACGACTTCGGCACGTTGTCGGCGGGCCGGATGTAGAGGCCCGGCTCCACCGTGAGGACCATGCCGGGCTTCAACTTGCGCCACTTGCCCTTCTGCATGTAGTCGCCGGCATCGTGCACGTCGAGACCGAGCCAGTGGCCGGTGCGATGCATGTAGAACTGCTTGTACGAGCCGTCCTCGAGCACGGCGTCGACGCTGCCCTTGCAGAGCTTGAAGTCGATCAGCCCCTGCACGAGCACGCGCGTCGCCGCGTCGTGATAGTCGATGAAGTCGGCGCCCGGCTTCACCGCCTTGATCGCCGCCTCCTGCGAGGCGAGCACCAGCTCGTAGACATCGCGCTGCACCGCGGAGAAACGGCCCGCGATCGGGAACGTGCGCGTGATGTCGGAGGCGTAGCTGTCGAGCTCGCAGCCGGCGTCGATCAGCATGAGATCGCCCTTGCGCAGCTCGGCGTTGTTCTCGCGGTAATGCAGCACGCACGCATTGGCGCCGGCGGCGACGATCGAGCCGTAGGCCTGCTGGCGCGCCCCGTTGCGGCAGAACTCGTGGATCAGCTCGGCCTCGATCTGGTATTCGCGCATGCCGGGCGCGGCCATGCGCATCGCGCGGGCATGGGCGCCGCTGGAGATCTCCGCGGCGCGGCGCATCACCGCGATCTCGGATTCGTCCTTGAACAGGCGCATGTCGCTGACTTCGGCGCGCACGTCGTGGATCCCGGCCGGGGCCGTGATGCCGGTGCGCACGCGCGCACGCACGGCGTTGAGCCAGCCTGCGACGCGCGCATCCCACGCGCTGTCGGAACCGACCGGCGTATGCAGCGCGTCCTGGTTGGCGAGGAGCTCCGGCAAGCGCGTATCGAGTTCGGCGTAGGGATAGGCCTCGTCGAACGCGAACATCTCGCGCGCCATCTCGGGGCCGTAGCGGTAGCCGTCCCAGATCTCGCGCTCGAGGTTCTTCTCGCGGCAGAAGAGGATCGAGCGGGGCGCATCCCCCAGCACCATCACCAGCACCGCTTCGGGCTCGCGGAAGCCGGTGAGGTAATAGAAGCCGCTGTCCCAGCGGTAGTCGTAATGGGAGTCGGCGTTGCGCGCGCGCTCCGGAGCGGTGGGCAGGACCACCACGCCCGTCTCGAGGCTGCGCGCGAGGCGCGCGCGGCGCTTCTTGAAGGACTTCACCTGCAGGGGATTTTCGAGTTTCATGGTGGAATTTTACCCTTTGGCGGCCGGTGGGTGTGCGCGCATCAGCGCAGCCAGCCCGGCCTCGCCCTGCGCCTCCAGCTGCCCGATGACGCGCCCGACTTCGGCCGGGCGGTTCTGCGACAGCTTGAACTTGCCCTCGAGCTTCTCGACCTCGATCTCGAAGCCGACGATCTGCTTGAGCATCATCGCGACATAGTCGGCCGGCAGCTCGGACATCCGCCACGGTTTCGGATTGGGGCTCTCGTAGATTGCCGACAGGCGCAAGAGAAGATCATGCAGCTCGGCCTCGTCCATCAGCCGCGCCTTGCCGTGCGCGTGCACCACCGCGTAATTCCACGTCGGGACCGACGGGTGGCTCGCATACCAGGTGGGCGAGATGTACGCATGCGGCCCCTGGAAAATCGCCACCACGTGCGTAGCGCCCTCCAGGCCTTCCCACTGCGGGTTGGCGCGGGCGACGTGACCGAGCAGGCGCAGCTTGCCAAGCGCATCGCGCTCGGCGACGAACGGGACGTGGCTCACGTCGAGCCCCGAGGGTCCGCTCGAGACGAGCGTCGCGAACGCGTTGCGCTCGATGAATTCGACGAGCGCCTGCGGATCCTGCACGCGGAAATGCGCCGGCACGTACAACGTCATGACGAAAGCCTCCGGTCGAGAGCGGCGAGTTGCTCCGGCGTGCCGACGTTGTCCCACGGGCCGCGGTAGTGCTCCCCGGTGACATGGCCGGCATCGACGAACTGGTACATCCACGGAAAGAGCTTGAGCCACGTCCCGGGCGCGATGTCGCGAAAGAGACCCGGGTGGAACACGGCGATGTTGCCATAGGTGAGCCGTGGGCCGGAGCGCGTGATGCGCCCGTCCGCGAGCCCCATGTCCCCGTTCGCATGCCACGCGGGATTGTCGACGAGCACGAGGTGCGCCGAGTGCGACGCCGGATCGGCGGCGATCGCGTCCATGCGCGGCGCGAGCGAGGCGAAGTCGAACCCGGTGTGGATGTCGCCGCTCACCACGAGGAACGGCTCGCCGTCGAGCAGCGGCAGCGCCTTGGCGATGCCGCCCGCGGTCTCGAGCGCGGGCGATTCGGGCGAATAGCGGATGTGCACGCCGAAGCGCCCTCCATCGCCGAGGGCCTCTTCGATCTGCGCTCCGAGATGGGCGTGGTTCACCACGAGCTGCGAGAATCCCGCCGCCGCGAGCCGCTCGACCTGCCATTCGATCAGCGCTCGCCCGCCCACCGGCAGCATCGGCTTCGGAATCGCATCGGTGAGCGGCCGCAAGCGCTCGCCGCGTCCCGCCGCGAGGATGATCGCCCGGCGCATCAGAAGGTGTAGCGCGCTTCGGGCGCGCGGCCCTCGAGCTCGTCGAGCAGCCGGCCGAGCGCAGCGAGCTCGGCATAGCGGCCCGCCGCGTGGCGCACGTATCCGATGAAGCGTGGCGTGTCGTCGAGATAGCCGGCCTTGCCGTCGCGATAGTGCAGCCGCGCGAAGATGCCGAGCACCTTGAGGTGGCGTTGCAGCCCCATCCATTCGACGTCGCGCCAGAACTCGCCGAAATCCCCGGGCACCGGCAGCCGCGCCTTGCGCGCCTTCTCCCAGTAGCGCGCGGTCACGTCGAGCACGCGCTCCTCGTCCCAGCTCACGAACGCGTCGCGCATCAGCGACGCGATGTCGTAGCTGATCGGCCCGTGGACCGCGTCCTGGAAATCGAGGATGCCGGGATTCGGCTCGCACACCATCAGGTTGCGCGGCATGAAGTCGCGATGCACGAACACGCGCGCCCCGGCGAGGTTGCGCTCGAGGATGCGGCGAAACACCGCTTCGAGCGCGGCGCGTTGGCGCGGCGCGAGATCGATGCCGAGGTGCCTGCCGATATACCACTCGGGAAAGAGCTCGATCTCGCGGCGCAGCAGCGCCGCGTCGTACTCGGGCAGCTCTCCCGCGCGGCTCGCCGCCTGCCAGCGCACCAGCGCGGTGGTCGCGTCGCCGAAGAGCGCATCCGCGCCGCCCTCGCGCAACGCGGCGATGTAGGGCGTGGTGCCGAGGTCGGTGAGCAGCAGGAAGCCCTGCGCGAGATCCTGCGCGAGGACCTCGGGCACGTGCAGGCCCGCCGCTTTCATCAGGGCGGCGACGTGCACGAAAGCGGCGGTGTTCTCGCGCTCGGGCGGCGCGTCCATCGCGATCACGCTGCGGCCCGGCATGGACACGCGAAAATAGCGCCGGAAGCTCGCGTCGGCGGAGGCGCGCTCGACCGCGAACTCGCGCCCGCCGAGCGCCGTGCGAAGCCACGCTTCAAGCGCGTTGTAACGATCGTCCATGGGGTGAAGCAAGGCGGGGTTTGCGTGTATCCTTCGCTGTTCATTCTAGCATCCACGCTGACCCTGCCTTGAGGTCGAGACGCACCCGCAGGCTGACGATCGCGCTCCTCTGCGCGATGTTCGCCCAGCTTGCCGCCGCTCAGGACGCGGAAGGCCTTCGGCTCAAGGTCGAGCGCCAGCTGCGCCTCGCCCCGTCGCGCCCGGAGCGCGACAGCGCCAAGTTCCTCGAAGCCGACCACATCACCGGGACCCAGGACAAGACCGTCGTCGCCACCGGCAACGTGACGCTGCGCCAGCGCGGCGCCACGATCCGCGCCGACCGCGTCGACTACAACTCCGAGGACCAGAACGCCGTCGCCACCGGCAACGTGCGCCTCGAGCGCGGCGACGACAGCGCGACCGGGCCGCGCCTCGACTACCAGCTGGACAAGGACACGGGCGAGCTCGAGTCCCCGGTCTTCGCTTTCGCCAAGACGCCGGAACGCAAGAGCGCCTCGCGCGGACAGGCGAGCCGCGCCACGCTGGAGCCGGAGAACAAGACCAAATTCTTCCGCGCCGAGTACACCTCGTGCCCGGCGCCGCGCGACGACTGGTTCATCCGCGTGCGCGAGCTCGACATCGACAGCGCCCGCAACGTCGGCTCGGCCTACGACGCGACCGTGTATTTCCTCCGGCTGCCGATCCTGTACACGCCGTGGATGACCTTCGCGCTCGACAACAAGCGCAAGAGCGGCTTCCTCGCGCCGACCTTCGGCACCTCCGGCAAGAGCGGCTTCGAGGCGGCGCTGCCCTACTACTGGAACATCGCCGAGAACATGGACGCCACGGTGACGCCGAAGATCCTCACCAAGCGCGGCGTGCAAGTCGGCGGCGAATTCCGCTACCTCGAGCCCAAGCTCAGCGGGCAGGTCAACACCGAATTCCTTCCCCACGACCGCATCGCCGACAGCGACCGCTATTTCCTCGGCTGGCGCCACTCGCAGCAACTGTGGTGGAAGGGATGGAGCGTGGGCGTGAACGCGCAGAAGGTCTCCGACGACAACTACTTCCGCGACCTGTCCACGACGCTCGCGGTCACGTCCCAGACCAACCTGCCGCGCGATGCGGTCCTCGCCTACAACGACGACATCTGGTCGTTCTCCGCGCGCGCGCTGTCCTACCAGACACTGCAGGATCCGCTCGCGCCGGTGCCGATTCCGTACCGCATCCTGCCGCAGATGCTGTTCGCCGGATCGCAGCAGAACGTGCGCGGCTTCGACTGGCAGGTCTCCGGCGAGCTCTCGAATTTCCGCCACCCCACCCAGGTGAATGGCCAGCGCCTGACGTTCTATCCGTCGATCGCGATGCCGTTCAGGCGCAGCTACGGCTACATCGTTCCCAAGTTCGGCTTCCACTACACGCGCTACAACCTGCAGGAGAACAACACGGGCGACTTGTACGACAACGCGAGCCGCGGGCTGCCGATCTCGAGCGTCGACGCGGGGCTCTTCTTCGACCGCACGACGCGCTGGGGCGGAACCGAATTCCAGCAGACGCTCGAGCCGCGGCTTTTCTATCTCAACATCCCCTACAAGGACCAGAGCCGCATCCCCAACTTCACCACCGCCGAGTCGGATTTCAACTTCTCCCAGCTCTTCACCGAGAACCGCTTCGTCGGG
>JANPHA010000310.1:0-1790 GCA_031424255.1 Burkholderiales bacterium
CGAGGCCGAGATCTACGCGCTCTACGTCCTGCAGGACCACCAGCGGCGCGGCGTGGGCCGCGAGTTGGTGTGCGCGTGCGCCCGCCACTTCGTGCTCCAGGGCCATTTCGGCTTCTACCTTTGGGTGCTCAAGGCGAACCGCGCGCGCATGTTCTACGAGGCGATGGGCGGGCAGGAGATCGCGGAGAAGAACGAGCGGCTCGGCCTGCATTCCTTCGCCGAAGTCGCCTACGGGTGGCACGACCTCACGGGCCTGGTGGGCGTCGGCTAAAATAAGCGTTTCAGCCCCCGCAGTTCCCCTCCGGAGCCCTTCGAAAATGACCGTCCGCGTCGCAATCAACGGATACGGCCGCATCGGCCGCAACATCCTGCGCTCCCACTACGAGAGCAACAAGTCGCACGACCTGCAGATCGTGGCGATCAACGACCTCGGCCCCGCCGAGACCAACGCGCACCTCACGCGCTACGACACGACCCACGGGAAATTCCCCGGCACGGTCACCGTGGACGGCGACCACATGGTGGTGAACGGCGACCGCATCCGCGTCTTCGCGCAGCGCGACCCGGCGCAGATCCCCTGGGGCGAGCTCCAGGTCGACGTGGTGCTCGAGAGCACCGGGTTCTTCACCACCAAGGAGAAGGCCTCGGCCCACATCAAAGGCGGGGCGAAGAAGGTCATCATCTCGGCACCCGGCGGCAAGGACGTCGACGCGACCATCGTCTACGGCGTCAACCACAAGACGCTGAAGGCCGCGCACACCGTGATCTCGAACGCCTCGTGCACGACCAATTGCCTCGTTCCGGTAGTGCACCCGTTGCATGCGGCGATCGGCCTGGTCAACGGGCTCATGACCACCATCCACGCCTACACCAACGACCAGGTGCTCACCGACGTCTTCCACGAGGACTTGCGGCGCGCGCGCTCGGCCACGCATTCGATGATCCCGACCAAGACCGGCGCCGCCGCCGCCGTGGGCCTGGTGATGCCGGAGCTCAACGGCAAGCTCGACGGATTCTCGATCCGCGTGCCCACGATCAATGTCTCGTTCGTCGATCTCTCATTCGTCGCCGCGCGCGACACCACGGTGGACGAGGTCAACGCGATCATGAAGAAGGCCTCCGAGGCCGGCGACCTGAAGGGCATCCTCGGCTACAGCACCGCGCCGCTCGTGTCGGTCGACTTCAACCACGACCCGCGCTCGTCGATCTTCGACGCCACCTGCACCAAGGTCTCGGGGCGCCTGGTGAAGGTGTGCGCCTGGTACGACAACGAGTGGGGCTTCTCCAACCGCATGCTCGACACCACGCTCGCCCTCATGGCCGCGAAGTAGTGCGCAACCCGTTCACGGCGCATCCGCGCGACGTCGGCGAGTCGTACCTGGCCCACGGGCTCTTCGCCTGCCGCTACGGGATCAAGATGACCGCCGGGGGCCTCGCGGCCTTCCTGCACGGGATCTTCCCGTTCCTCTTCCAGACGACGGGCAGTCGCATCACGCGCGAGCTCAGTGCGATGCTCGAGCGCGGACGGACGCTGAAATGAACGTCCTGCGCATGGCCGACCTCGACCTCGCCGGAAAACGCGTGTTCATCCGCGCCGACATGAACGTGCCGCAGGACGATTCCGGCGCGATCACCGACGACACGCGCATCCGCGCTTCGGTCGGCGGGATCAGGCTCGCCCTCGAGCGCGGCGCGGCCGTGATGGTCACCTCGCACCTGGGCCGGCCCACCGAGGGGCAATTCTCCGCGGCCGATTCGCTGGCACCCGTGGCGACGCGCCTCGGAGAGCT
>JANPHA010000311.1:0-2292 GCA_031424255.1 Burkholderiales bacterium
CGAGATCCTTGGCCTCTTTCAGGCCGAGGCTCGTGACTTCACGCACGGCCTTGATGGTGTTCACCTTGTTCTCGCCGGCGGCGGTGAGCATCACGGTGAACTCGGTCTTCTCTTCGGCTGCGGCTGCGCCACCGCCGGCCGCGGGGGCGGCAACGGCGACGGTCGCGGCGGCGGCGGACACGCCGAACTTCTCCTCCATGTCCTTGATGAGCTGCGAGAGCTCGAGGACGGTCATGCTGGAGATTGCTTCGAGGATCTCTTGCTTGGCGATAGCCATGGTATTGCTCCTGGTTTCGTTAAATGGGTCGTCGCGTGAGGCCGCTTCAGGCAGCCTGCTTTTCCTTCTGGTCGCGCACAGCTGCAAGCGTCCGCACGAACTTGCCGGGCACCTGGTTCAGCGTCTGGACAAGCTTGGTCACCGGGGCTTGCATCGTCCCCATCAGCTTGGCGAGCAACTCGTCACGGCTGGGCATGCCTGCAAGGTTGCCGACATCCTTCGCCGTCATCAGGAAATTGGGCATCATGCCGCCCTTGATGACGAGCTTTTCGTTCTTCTTCGAGTAGGCGTGGAGCACCTTCGCCGCGGCCACCGGGTCGACGGAAATGCCATACGCGAGCGGGCCGACCATCTGGTCGGCGAGCTTCTCGAACGGCGTTCCCTGGACCGCGCGGCGCGCGAGGGTGTTCTTCAGCACGCGAAGATAGACGCCAGAAGACCGCGCTTGCGCGCGCAGGACGGTGATGTCTTCCACGGCGAGGCCACGGTACTCGGCGAGCACGACTGTCTGCGCCTTGGCCAGCACCTTGGCGACGTCCGCCACGACTTCCTTCTTGCTATCCAGATTCAGACTCAAGGTCCTTCTCCTTTTCATGTCGGCGTTGCCGCCGGCCATAGCGACCTTTCGTCAGGAGCACCCGGGCGCTCGCGCGCCCGTGAAAGCCTGTCTTGGGTTCGCCATCTGCGTTGGCTTCGGGGATGCTCTCCCTCGTTTGAATCCCTCGCGGGATGCCTACGGTCTTTGATAACCCGCGACGCCGTGCGGCGCGTCGCGGCCCAAAGTTCGTTATTGCGCCGCCGGCGCCATTCCGCCGGCGAAGCTGCCTTGATCGACGCGAACACCGACACCCATCGTGCTGGAGACCGACACCTTCTTCAGGTAGACCCCCTTCGTGGATGCGGGCTTCGCCTTGTTGATCGCTCCGATCAGCGCCTCGAGGTTCTCGACCAGCGCATCGATCTCGAACGACGCGCGCCCGATCGTGCATTGCACGATGCCGGCCTTGTCGGCGCGGTACTGGACCTGGCCGCCCTTGGCGTTCTTCACCGCCTCGGCGACGTTCGGCGTGACGGTGCCGACCTTCGGGTTCGGCATCAGGCCGCGCGGGCCGAGCACCTGGCCGAGCGGGCCGACCACTTTCATCGCGTCGGGCGTCGCGATGACCACGTCGAATTCCATGAAGCCGCCCTTGATCTTCTCGGCGAGGTCGTCGAAGCCGACCACGTCGGCGCCGGCCTTCTTCGCGATCTCGGCATTCGCGCCCTGCGCGAACACCGCCACGCGCACCGTCTTGCCGGTGCCGCGCGGCAGCACCACGCTTCCGCGCACCACTTGATCGGACTTCTTCGCATCGATGCCGAGGTTCACCGCGACATCGACGGACTCGTCGAACTTCGCGGTCGCGGTCTTCTTCACCAGCTCGAGCGCCGCCTTCAGCTCGTAGTTCCTGGCGCGGTCGACCTGCGTGTTGATCTGCTTCACGCGCTTGGAGACGTGGCCCATGTCAGACGCCCTCCACTTCCACGCCCATGCTGCGGGCGCTGCCGGCGATCGTGCGCACCGCGGCATCGAGGTCGGCGGCGGTGAGATCCGGCTGCTTGGTCCTGGCGATCTCCTCGGCCTGCTTGCGCGTGAGCTTGCCCACCTTGTCGGTGTGCGGCTTCGGGCTGCCCTTCTCGAGCTTCAACGCCTTGCGGATCAGCACGGAGGCGGGCGGCGACTTGAGGATGAACGTGAAGCTCTTGTCCGCGTACGCGGTGATGACTACCGGCAGCATCAGGCCCGGTTCCACCTTCTGCGTCTGGGCGTTGAACGCCTTGCAGAACTCCATGATGTTGAGGCCGCGCTGGCCGAGCGCGGGGCCGATGGGCGGCGAGGGATTCGCCTTGCCCGCCGGGACCTGGAGCTTGATGAGGCCGACGATCTTCTTTGCCACGAGACTTCTCCTATGGGTTCAAGCGGGCGAACACGCGCCCTCCCCGGTTTGTTTGACTACGCCTTCTCAACCTGTCCG
>JANPHA010000312.1:0-14585 GCA_031424255.1 Burkholderiales bacterium
ACGTCAGCAGCCACGTCAAGCAGTAGTCCCCGGGGTATCCCCATCAGCGCGGGCGCGACTGAAGCCCGCGCCGCCAACATGCCGAAGAGAAGAGTGGTGGTCACCGGCCTGGGCATCGTGTCGCCAGTGGGCAATGGCATCGCGCAGGCCTGGGACAACCTGCTGAAGGGCGTGAGCGGCGTGGGGCCGATCACGCATTTCGACGCGTCGGTCCTGCCCACGCGCATCGCCGCCGAGGTGAAGGGCTTCAACGCCGCCGACTGGATGCCGTTGAAGGAGACGCGCCGCTCCGACACCTTCATCCACTACGGCATCGCGGCCACGAAGATGGCGCTCGACGACGCCGGTTTCACGATCGACGAGTCCAATGCCGAGCGCGTCGGCGTGAACGTTGGCTCGGGCATCGGCGGGCTGCCGATGATCGAGGACAACATCCGCGACATGATCGCCAAGGGCCCGCGGCGCATCTCGCCGTTCTTCGTGCCGGGCTCGATCATCAACATGGTCGCGGGCCTCATCTCGATCCAGTACGGCGCCAAGGGCCCGAACGTCTCGATGGTGTCGGCCTGCACCACGAGCACGCATTGCATCGGCGAGGCCGGGCGCATGATCGAGTACGGCGACGCGGACGTGATGATCGCCGGCGGCGCCGAGGCGTGCGTGAACCTCTCCGGCGTCGGCGGCTTCTGCGCCTGCAAGGCGCTCTCGGAGCGCAACGACGATCCGGCCACCGCATCGCGCCCGTTCGACAAGGATCGCGACGGCTTCGTGCTCGGCGAGGGCGCCGGCATCCTGATCCTGGAGGAGCTCGAGCATGCGCGGCGCCGCGGCGCGCGCATCTACGCCGAGCTCGCCGGCATGGGCATGAGCGGCGACGCGAACCACATCACCGCGCCCAACATGGACGGCCCGCGGCGCGCGATGGTCGCGGCGATGAAGAACGCGGGCGTGAATGCCGATGACGTGCAATACGTGAACGCGCACGGCACCTCGACGCCGCTCGGCGACGCGAACGAGACCGCGGCATTGAAGGCGGCGTTCGGCGAGCACGCCCGCAAGCTCGCGGTCAACTCGACCAAGTCGATGCACGGCCACCTGCTCGGGGCCGCGGGCGGCGTGGAAGCGGTCATCACGACGCTCGCGGTGCACCACCAGGTCTCGCCGCCCACCATCAACATCATCACGCCGGACCCGGCGTGCGACCTCGACTACGTGGCCAACACCGCGCGCGGGATGAAGATCGAGGTCGCGTTATCGAACTCGTTCGGGTTCGGCGGCACCAACGGGACGCTCGCGTTCCGCCGCTTCCACTGATCCTCGTCGACGGCCGCGCCGCGGACTCGATTCCCGCGACCGATCGCGGGCTCGCGTTCGGCGACGGAGTCTTCCGCACGATGCGCGTGCGCGCGGGCAGCCCGCTCAACTGGACCCATCATCGCGCCCGTCTCGCCGCCGATTGCGCCCTGCTCGGGCTCGCGTGCCCGGAGGAAAGCGTGCTGCTCGCGGAGATCGCGCGCGTGGCGCCCGGGGAATCGGTGGTCAAGGTGATCGTCACGCGCGGGAGCGCCACGCGCGGCTATGCACCCGCGGGCGGGGCGGCCACGCGCGTGGTCGCTGCGTTCCCGCTTCCCGACTATCCGCCCGAGCTCGGGCGCGACGGCGTGCGGGTGCGCCGGTGCACGCTGATCCTGTCGCAGCAGCCGCGCATTGCCGGCGCGAAGACCCTGAACCGCCTCGAGAACGTGCTCGCGCGCGGCGAGTGGGACGACGCCGCGATCCACGAGGGAATGTTGTGCGACAGCGCCCGGCGTCTGATCGAGGGCACGATGAGCAACGTGTTCGTGGTGCGCGGCGGTCGCGTCGCGACTCCGGACCTCGCGCGCTGCGGGGTCGTGGGCGCGCAGCGCGAGCGCGTGCGCCAATGGCTCGCCGCCGAACGGCGCGAATGCGCGGTGCGCGACATCGAGTGGCGCGAGCTCGAGGAGGCCGAGGAGGTCTTCCTCACCAACAGCCTGATCGGCATCTGGCCGGTCGTGCAGTTCGACCACCGCCGCTGGAAGCCGGGACCCATCGCGCGCGCGCTGCAGGCCCGGCTCGAGCAGGACGATGCGCAGGCCCTTTAGGACACTCTTCGCGGCGGCCCTGCTGGTGGCCGGGCTGGCGCTCGGGTGGCTCGCCTATTTCGGCTCCAGGCCGCTCACGCTTCCGGCCACACCCTACGAATTCACCGTGCGCAGCGGCTCGAGCCTGAAGACGATCGCGCACGCGCTCGCGGCCGACGGCGTGTTGC
Source organism: Burkholderiales bacterium (assembly GCA_031424255.1). GTDB lineage: Bacteria > Pseudomonadota > Gammaproteobacteria > Burkholderiales > Usitatibacteraceae > Usitatibacter. The sequence continues at coordinate 2,291 of JANPHA010000312.1, forward strand.
CCGAAAGCGAGAGCTTCTGGATCCTCGGCCGCCTGCTCGGGAAGGCCACGACGATCCAGGCCGGGACCTATCGCCTCGACGCTCCGCTCACGCCCCTCGAGCTGCTCGACAAGCTCGCGCGCGGCGACGTGGTGCTTCTCGAAATCCTGTTCGTCGAGGGCACGACGCTGCGCCAATGGCTGGCGCAGCTCGCGCGCAATCCGCAGGTGCGCCACACGCTCGCCGGCAAGAGCGAGGCGGAGATGCGCGCGCTCTTCGGCACCGGCGATCACCCGCTCGAGGGCTGGCTCTTTCCCGACACCTACCGCTTCACGCCGGGCGTGAGCGATGTCGACATCCTCAAGCGCGCGCTGGCGGCGATGAAGAAGCGCCTCGCCGAGGGGTGGGCAACGCGGGCCCCCGACCTGCCGCTCGCCACGCCCTACGAGGCGCTGATCCTCGCCTCGATCGTCGAGAAGGAAACCGGGCAGGCGGCCGAGCGGCCGGTGATCGCGTCGGTGTTCGTGAACCGCATCAAGGCCGGCATGCGCCTGCAGACCGATCCCACGGTGATCTACGGGATGGGCGAGCGCTTCGACGGCAACATCCGCAAGAAGGACCTCACCGCCGATACGCCCTGGAATACGTACACGCGCGACGGCCTGCCGCCGACGCCGATCGCGATGCCGGGCGCGGGCTCGCTGCGCGCGGTGACGCAGCCGGCCGAGACCCGGTACCTCTACTTCGTGGGCAAGGGCGACGGCACGCACGAGTTCTCGCGCACGCTCGAGGAGCACAACCGCGCGGTGGCAAAATACCAGCTGGGCAAATGACGACGCGCGGAAAATTCATCACGCTCGAGGGCATCGACGGGGCCGGCAAGTCCTCGCATCTCGACTACCTCGCCGATCGCATCCGCCGCCGCGGCATGGAGGCGGTGCGCACGCGCGAGCCCGGCGGAACGCCGTTGGGCGAGCAGCTGCGCGAACTCGTGCTGCACGCCCCGATGGAAGCGCGCGCCGAGGCGCTGCTGATGTTCGCGGCACGCAGCGAGCACGTGGCGGCGGTGATCGAGCCCGCGCTCGGCGCGGGGAAATGGGTGCTCTGCGACCGCTTCAGCGACGCGACCTATGCCTACCAGTGCGGCGGGCGGGGGCTCTCGCGCGAGGTGGTGCTGGCACTCGAGAAGATCGTCCATCCCGAGCTGCAGCCCGACGCCACTTTCCTGTTCGACATCGATCCGGCCATCGCCTACGACCGGCAGCGCGCGCGCAGCCGCGAGCCCGACCGCTTCGAGCGCGAGGCCGCGGATTTCTTCCGCAACGTGCGCGGCGCATACCTCGAGCGCGCGGGCGCGTTTCCCGGCCGCATTCGCGTGATCGACGCCTCGGGCGATCTCGAGCAGGTGCGCGCGCGCCTGGCCGAGGCGTTCGCGCTGTCCTTTCCATGACCGCATTCCCCTGGCACCGCGCCGAGCTGGAACGCCTTCTCGCCGACCGCGAGCACCTGCCGCACGCCCTGCTGGTCCATGGGCGGGCGGGCATCGGCAAGATCGAGTTCGCGCGCGCTCTCGGCGCGGGCGTGCTGTGCGAGGACCCGCGCGACGGGCTCGCATGCGGGCGTTGCGTCTCGTGCCACTGGCTCTCGCAGGGGAACCATCCCGACTATCGCGAGATCGTGCCGGAAGCGGCGGAGGAAGAGGCCGAGCCGGTCGAGGGCGAGAGCGCCAGGCCCGAGAAGGTGAAGAGCCTGGTGATCAAGATCGACCAGATCCGCGCGATCTCCGACTTCATCGCGTTGAGCACCCATCGCTCGGGTTTCCGCGTGCTGCTGCTGCATCCCGCCGAGGCGCTGCATCCGGGCGCCGCCAACGCGCTGCTCAAGACCCTCGAGGAGCCGCCGCCGCGCACGCTGATCGTGCTGGTGAGCGACCAGCCGGCGCGCCTGCTGCCGACGATTCGCAGCCGCTGCCGCCTGCTGGCGCTCGCCACGCCGCCGCAGGCCGAGGCGCTCGAGTGGCTGCGGTCTCAGGATGTCGCGCAGCCCGCATCCGCGCTCGCCGCCGCGGGCGGGGCGCCGCTGCTCGCGCAGGAGCTCTCCCGGCCCGCGGAGGCCGAGCTTCGCAGGCGCGTTCTCGCGGAGCTCGCGCGTCCCGGGGGCGCCGACCCGCTGCAGTTCGCAGCCTCGGTCGAGCGCGACATGGTGGAGCGGATGATCTACTGGATGCAGACCTGGGTGCAGGATCTCCTGCGCGTGCGCCTCGCGGGCGAAGCGCGCCACCACGGCGAGTTCGCCGCGGTCCTCAAGGCGCGCGCGAAATCTTCCGATATCGATGCGTTGTTCGCGCTCGATCGCGAGCTCGCCGAGGCGCGCCGGCTCGCCCACCACCCGCTCAACGTCCGCTTGCTGGCCGAGCACCTGTTGATGGCCTACAATCGAGCGTCCATCAGAGCGAAGGCATGACCGACATCGCCCCTGAATCCGTGCCGCGACCCGGGGTGTTCACCCTGGTGATTCGCTCCAAGGCCGCCCTGTACGCCGCCTGGATCCCGCTTCTGAGAGGCGGCGGAATCTTTTTGCCCAGCAACCGGTCCCATGCATTGGGTGAGGAAGTCCTGGTCCTGCTGTCCCTGCTCGACGATCCCAACAAGATCCCGTTGCAGGGGAACGTGGCCTGGATCAACCCGGCCCACAGCGCCGGCAACCGGCCCCAGGGCATCGGCGTCCAGCTGCATGACAGCGAGGTCGGGCGCGAGTTGAAGAAGAAGGTCGAGGGCCTGCTCGCGGGCGCTTTGCAGTCGTCGCGGCCGACCCACACGATCTGATACCGGTCCGCGGCGACGCGGCCGTCCTTCGCTGTCGGTGACGAGGAGGTCAAGTCCATGTTCTGGGATCGCCCGCTGGATCATGCCCTGACGAACCTGAAGCGGCGCGTGACCGCACCGGTGCGCGTGGTGCTCGCCGACGGCCGCGAGGTCGCATTTTCCGATTCCCCGCGCGTGACCATCCGCCTGAAAAGCGCGCGCGGCACCTCGGCGCTGGTGCGCCCGAGCCTGCTGTCGCTCGCCTCCGCCTACATCGAGGGACACGCGGATCTCGAGGGCGACGTCGGCGAGGCGATCCGCAGCGTGGCGGCCATCGCGCGCGGCGCCGGGGGGCTGGATGCGGGCGCGACGGGCAACTCACGCCACACCAAGCGCGACGATCTCGCCGCGATCCAGCACCATTACGACGTCTCCAACGAGTTCTACGCACTGTGGCTCGATCCGCGCATGGTGTATTCGTGCGCCTATTTCCGCGGCGCCGACGATTCCCTCGAGCAGGCGCAGCTGCACAAGCTCGACCACATCTGCCGCAAGCTGCGACTCGCGCCCGGCGAGAAATTCCTCGACATCGGCTGCGGCTGGGGTGCGCTCGTGATCCGCGCCGCGCAGGAATACGGCGTCGACGCGACCGGCATCACGCTCTCGCAGAACCAGCATCGCCTCGCCACCGAGCGCATCCGCGCGGCCGGCCTGCAGGATCGCTGCCGGGTGCTGCTGCAGGATTACCGCGACGTGCCGGGCGAGGGCGTGTACGATAAAATCGCGAGCGTCGGCATGTTCGAGCACGTCGGCCTCAAGTACCTTCCCGGGTACTTCAAGGTGGTGAGCAACCTGCTGCGCGAGAAGGGCCTGTTCATGAACCACGGCATCACCGCCTCGAACGTCGAGAATCGCGCCGTGGGCCTGGGCGCGGGCGAGTTCATCTCGCGCTACGTGTTTCCGCGCGGCGAAGTGCCGCACCTGCACCTCGCGGTGCACGACATGAGCGAGCAGGAGCTCGAGGTCCACGATGTCGAGTGCCTGCGGCCGCATTACGCGAAGACGCTCGGCATCTGGAGCCGGGCGTTCGAGCAGAACTTCGACGCGGCGGTGGCGGCATCGGACCAGCGCACCGCGCGCATCTGGCGCCTCTATCTCGCGGGCTGCGCGCATGCCTTCGAGGAACGCTGGGTGTCGATCTACCAGATCCTCGCCTCGAAGCAGGCGAAGCCCGGGCCGGCGGAGCTTCCGATGACGCGCGACTGGATGTATCCGGGCCAGGTCTAGCGAAAAATCGCGCGCGGCCGCGGCTGCCGATGCCGCGCCCGGTAAAATGGGCGCATGCTCGTCGATTCCCATTGCCATCTCGATTTCCCCGAGCTCCAGGCGGACCTCGCCGGAGTGCTCGAGCGCATGCGCGCCAACGGCGTGACCCATGCGCTCACCATCAGCACGACGCTGGAAACCTTCCCCGCGGTGCGCTCGGTCGCGCAGGCGCAGCCCAACCTCTGGTGCTCGGCGGGAGTGCATCCGGACGAGCTGCGCGACGGGCGCGAGGCGAGCGTCGCGGAGCTGGTGCGGATGGCGGACGACCCGAAAGTGGTCGCGATCGGCGAGACCGGCCTCGATTATTTCCGCGTCGAGGGCGACACCGAGTGGCAGCGCGAGCGCTTCCGAACCCACATCCGCGCCGCGCGCGAGAGCGGCAAGCCGCTCGTGATCCACACGCGCGCCTCCGCCGCGGACACGCTGCGACTGATGCGCGAGGAGAAGGCGGCCGAAGCCGGCGGTGTGATGCACTGCTTCACCGAGACCTGGGAGATCGCCCAGGGCGCGATGGACCTCGGCTTCCACATTTCGTTTTCCGGCATCGTCACCTTCAAGAACGCGAAGGACCTGAAGGAAGTGGCGCGGCGGGTGCCGCTCGAGCGCATGCTGGTCGAGACCGACTCGCCGTATCTCGCTCCGGTTCCGCACCGCGGCAAGTCCAACGAGCCCGCCTACGTGAAGCACGTGGCCGAGGAGATCGCCGCGCTGCGCGGCATCTCCGCCGATGCGGTGGGCTCCGCGACAACGCAGAATTTCTTCCGCCTGTTCCGCCACGCGCTCCCGGCATGAGCGCCTCCCGGCTCCTGCTCTACGGCCGCGCGGGCTTCGAGAAGGAAATCGCGCAGGAGATCTCCGCCACCGCCGCGCAGATGGGCGTGGAGGGCTTCGTGAAGGCGAAGCCCGACAGCGGCTTCGCGGTGTTCCATCCGCACCAGGAGGACATGGGCGTCGAGCTCGCCCGGCACCTCGAGTTCAGGCGGCTGGTGTTCCCGCGCCAGATGGTGCGCGTGGGCGAGCTGCTCGCGGATCTTCCGGAGGGCGATCGCGTGACGCCGATCGTCGCCGCGGCGCGCTCGCTCGGGCGCGGGTTCGCGCAGCTGCTGATCGAGACTCCCGACACCAACGACGGCAAGGCGCTCGCCTCGCTGATCAAGCCGCTCACGCCGCACCTCGAGAAGGGGCTCGCGAAAGCCGGCTTGCGCACCGACGATGGCAAGTCCGAGGAGCGGCTGCACGTGTTCTTCGTGGGCGGGCGCGCATGCTACGTCGGCAGCTCGACGATCGGCAACTCGTCGTCGTGGCCGATGGGAATCGTGCGCCTGCGCATGCCGTCGTCCGCGCCTTCGCGCTCGACGCTCAAGCTCGCCGAGGCGCTGCTCGAATTCCTCGACGAGAAGGAGCGCGCCAAGCGGATGGTGCCGGGCATGGCGGCGATCGACCTCGGCGCCTCGCCCGGGGGCTGGACCTACCAGCTGGTCCAGCGCGGGCTGATGGTGCTCGCGGTCGACAACGGCAACATCGATCCAAAACTGCTCGAGACCGGGCAGGTGAAGCACCGCCGCGACGACGGCTTCCATTTCCGCCCCACGGACCCGGTGGACTGGATGGTGTGCGACATGGTCGAAAGCCCGTCGAAGATCGCGCGCCTCGCCGCGAAGTGGATCCACGAGGGCTGGTGCCGCGAGACCATATTCAACCTGAAATTGCCGATGAAGAAGCGCTGGGAGGAAGTCGAGCGTTGCCGCGGGATCATCGCCGAGGCGCTCGGCGGGGCGGGCTACTATCTGCGCTTCAAGCACCTTTACCATGACCGCGAGGAAGTCACGGTCTACCTGGCGCGACGCGCGCGTGAAGCGCAACCCGGGCCCCAATGACAGCGCACATCGTCATCAGCGAGTTCATGGACGCGCCCGCCGTCGAGATGCTGAAGGCGCGCTTCGACGTCGACTACCGTCCCAAGCTGGTCGACGATCCGGCGGCGCTCGAGCGGGCCCTGGGCGCGGCCGATGCGTGGATCGTGCGCAATCGCACGCCGGTGCGCGGAGAGCTGCTCGCCGCGGCGTCGCGGCTGCGCGTCGTGGGGCGGCTCTGCGTGTGGCTGGAAAAGATCGACATGGCGGCCTGCGAGGCGCGCGGCATCGAGGTGATCGCAGCACTCGGCGCCAACGCGGTCTCGGTCGCCGAGTACGTGATCACCGCCGCGATGCTGCTGCTGCGCGGCGCCTACTTTTCCACGCGCGCGGTGGAGGCCGGCACCTGGCCGCGCCAGATGCTGTCGCAGGGCCGCGAGGCGGCGGGCAAGACGCTCGGGCTGATCGGCTTCGGCAGCATCGGCCGGCTCACCGCGCTCAAGGCCGCGGCGCTGGGCATGGTGGTCGTGGGACACGATCCCGCGGTGAGCGCGACCGATCCCGCGTGGAGCGAGTGCGAGGCCCGGCCGCGCACGCTCGACGAGCTGCTGAAGGAAAGCGACGTGGTGTCGGTGCACGTTCCGCTCACGCCGCAGACGCGCGGCCTGCTCGGCCGCGAGCGCCTCGCGCTGATGAAGCGCGGCGCGGTGGTGATCAACACGGCGCGCGGCGGCATCGTCGACGAGGCGGCGCTCGCGCAGATGCTGCGCTCCGGAGAGCTCGGCGGGGCGGCCCTCGACGTGTTCGACCGCGAGCCGCTCGCCGCCGGCTCCCCTCTCACCGGGGCGCCGCGCCTGCTGCTCACTCCGCACATCGCGGGCGTCACGCTGGAATCCAACGAGCGCGTGAGCGCGCTCATCGCCGAGCGCGTCGCCGCCGCGTTGGTCGTCAGTGCTTGAAGACCTGGATCAGGTTGTTGTAGTTGTCGGTCCAGAGGCGCCATTCGGGGCGCGGCGCCACCGGCTCGGTCGCCTCGACGATCGCGGGCTTCAGGATGAACGGCTTGTAGCGCGTGAGCACGACCCAGTCGCTGGTGGTGCCGCCGTCCTCGGCCGACTCGTGCAGGTAGGCGTATTCGAGGCCGTGCTTCTCCGCGATCGCGAGCAGCACCGGCTTCAGATCGAGAAAGCGGTTGGATACGTGGAACGCGATCACGCCTTCGGGCTTCAGGTGCCGCAGGTACTGGCTGAATGCCTCGACGGTGATCAGGTGCACCGGGATCGAATCCCCGGAGAAGGCATCCACGGCGAGCACGTCGTAGTTCTGCGGCGCCTCGCGCTCGAGGCTCAGGCGCGCATCTCCGAGCACGATCTCGATCCGCGCGGGTGAATCCCGGAGATAGGTGAACCACGTCTTTGCCACGCCGACCACGGCGGGGTTGATGTCGTAGAAGCGATAGACGTCGTCGGCGTCGCCGTACACCGCGATCGAGCCCGCGCCCAGGCCGATCACGCCGACGCGTATCGGCTTGCCCTCGAACGCGATCAGCGTGCGGCCGATGCCCGAGCTGACCTTGTAGTAGGTCGTCGCCGAGCGGCGGAATTTCTCGCCCATCCACTGCTCGCCGTGCAGGATGGAGCCGTGCACGAGCGAACGGTAGCGCGTGTCGGGATCGTCGGCGCGCGTCTGGTTCTCCTTCACGCGCAGGACGCCGTAATAATTGCGCTCGATGTAGACCGTGTCCTCGGTGAACGTGTGGATGCGCCAGGCGAGCGCGCCGCAGGTGAACGCCGCGGCCGCGATGAGCACGCCCACGATCGGCAGCGGGCGCTTCAGGTTGGTGGCGAGCGCCAGGAACGCGAGGATCACGAGCGCGATCTCGAGCTCCAGGTATCCGGGCAGCGTGACCGGGGCGGCGATGCCGACGAGCGCGCCGCCGATCACGCCGCCGAGGGACACGATCAGGTAGAAGAGCGTCAGGTGCCGCGGGCCCGGGCGTTGCCGCGCGAGCTCGCCGTGGCAGAACATGCAGACGAAGTAGAGCCCGATGATGAACACGACGATGTGCCACACGAGCTCGAACTGCAGGCTCTTGTCGGCGAGGAACCACGCCATCACGCACAGCATCCACACCAGGCTTCCAAGGTACAGGTCGCGGCGGTACCAGCTGCGCCCCTCGAAGCAGAGGATGAACGTGAGCAGGTAGACGGCGAGCGGAAACACCCACAGCAGCGGAATCGAGGAGATATTCTGCGTGAGGTGGTTGGAGACGGCGAGCAGCGTGACCGAGCCCATCGCCGAGAGTGTCAGCCAGAGCGCGATCCGGCGCGCGCCGGGCGGGGCTTCCTCGGCGGTGGCGGCGCGCTGTCCGCCCGCCACGCTCATGCCCGGCAGGTCGCGGCTCTTCCACGCGAGCCCCGCGCAGCACGCGACGAACAGCCCATACCCCGCCGACCACCACTTCGATTGCTCGATGTTGGTGAACCACGGCTCGAACAGGAACGGATAGCCGAGCAGCGCCAGCATCGAGGCGAAGTTCGACAGCGCGAACAGTCGATACGGGCTCGATCCGGGAAAGGCGCGCGCGAACCAGGCCTGCACCAGCGGGCTCGTCGACGAGAGCAGGAAGTAGGGCAGGCCGATCGTCGCGAACAGGAGCGCGAGGATGGCGGCTACCGGATTGTCCCCGCCCTGCGGCTTCCACGATGCATCGGGCGAGATCGGCAGGAAGACGAGGCTCGCGACCAGGAGTGCCACGTGGATCCAGGCTTGCTTCGCCGCGTTCACTCGGCTCGCGAGCCAGTGCGCGTAGGCGTAGCCGAGCAGCAACACCGCCTGGAAGAACACCAGGCAAAGCGTCCACACGAGCGCCGCCCCGCCGAACCACGGCAGGATCTGCTTCGCGAGGATGGGCTGGACGAGGAAGAGGAGGAACGCGCTCAGGAATACGGTTGCGGCGTGCAGCAGCATCGAGCGATTCGCGCGGCGAGGGGATCGGAATTGCGGCGAATCTTAGCACGCAGCCCGCGGCGCGCCGGTTGGTATACTCGCCGCGCGATGCTCGCCCGTTTTGTCCGACTCACGTTGCTGCTCGAATTCGCGGCCTACATCGCGATCGGAGCATGGTTGCGCCATGCGTGGGGCTGGAGTGTACCGCTGGTGGTCGCCGCCGCGCTCGCCGTGGCATTGGGAGGCCGCTTCCTCCTCGTCTGCACCACGATTGGCATCGGCCACCTGGCGCGCTCGCCGCGACCGCGCGAGCTGCAGCTCGGGGTCGCCGGCACGGTGCGCATGGTGCTGGGGGAAGCGCGCGCGCTGATCAAGGACAACTTCTACTATCTCCCGTGGGAGTCGCACGCGCTGCGGCGCGACACCGAGCCGCGCGCTGGAATGGGCGTGCCCGTGGTGCTGGCGCATGGCTACCTCAGCAACCGCGGCTATTTCCGGCCCCTGGTGCGCGCGCTCGAGGCGCGCGGCGTGAGCCCGATCTTCGCGCCGAACTTCCCGTCGTTCGCCGCGACGATCGAGCACTACGGGGAGCAACTGCATGCGCGCATCGAGGCGATCGCGCGCTCGAGCGGGCATGCGCGCGTCGTGCTCGTCTGCCACAGCATGGGCGGGCTCGCGGCGCGCGAGTACCTGCGCCGCCACGGCTCGGCGCGGATCGCGAAGCTGATCACGATCGCGAGCCCGCATCATGGAACGTTGATGGCGCGCCTGGGGCTGGGCGAGAACAGCCGGCAGATGACGCGCGGCAGTGCGTTCCTCGCCGAGCTCGAGCGCCACGAAGCGCGCGATCCGCCGGCGATCCCGGCGGCCTCGATCTACTCGGTCCACGACAACATCGTCTCGCCGCAAGAGACGAGCCGCCTGCCGTGGGCGACGAACATCGCGCTCGCCGGCCTCGGCCACATCGATATCCTCGGCTCGGAGCGCATGATCGCGCCGCTCGCCGCGGAGCTGCGCGCCGCGGGTGTGGCGATCCGCGGCTAGAGCAGCGCGAGCACCTCCTCGGCGTGGTGGGCCACGTCGGGGCGGTCGATGATGTGGACGATGCGCCCCTTCTCGTCGATCACGAAGGTCACGCGGTCGGCGAAGCCCACCGCCGACTTGAGCTTGGAGAGGAGTCCCGGCCCGCCCAGCGTGCCGTAGGCGCGCCCCACGGCGCCGTCCGTGTCGGCGAGCAGGGGAAAGTTGAGCTGGTACTTGTCGGTGAACGACTGGTGCGAGCTTTCCCCTTGCGTGGAGACGCCGAGCACCGCGGCGCCCTTCGCGGCGATGTCGCGATTGTGGTCGCGCAGGGAGCACGCCTGCTTCGTGCAGCCGGGCGTGTCGTCCTTCGGGTAGAAATACATCACCAGCTTCTTGCCGCGGTATCCCTTGAGGGAGACGCGCGAGCCGTCGGTGGTGACGCCTTCGAAATCGGGGGCGGGATCTCCGGGTTTCAGCGGTGTGGACAAGTCAGGGCTCCGTCAGTGAGTTGCGAGGCACATCGCCACGCCTTCTCCCAACCAGCCGCGAGCCTTCATCTGCTCGTAGACGTCGAGGCGATTCGTGAAGCGATGGTTGGAGTCATTCTGCGCGGCGCGGCCATTGTAGAGGCGGTAGAGTGCCTCGCCGGCAGGGCAAGCCCCGGCGACCGGCATGCGCGCGCCGAACGCAACGCCCTCCAGCAGCCATCCCGGATCGTGGTTGCGGACGCCGCCGCACTCGTCGACCCCCACGGTGAAGAAATGGGAGTTGGGACCGGGGCCGTAGAACCGGAATACGGGGAGGGACGAGTAGCAGGCGTCCTCGGCCATTCCCTGGAAGACCTCCCCGGTGCGTTCCCACCCGGCACCCGCGGCGCCGGAGTCGATGGCCGCGTTCTCGCCCGCGGAGCTCGAGAGGAAATAGTGGTCCGAAAAGCGGTTGTGGTACTCCGTGATGGTGGCCAGGCGGGGCGGGGGGTTCACGCCGAAGCATCCCCAGGAGCCGGCGAACGCCTCGGCGGCTCCGCGCTCGCGCAGGACGGTGTCGTCGAACATCGCGCGCGCGATTTCCGCGGTGTCCTGCGCCGTGTCGTAGGTGAAGATCACATAGTCTTCGGAGCCGATGGAAGTCATCCGTGCCTTCGTCGGATTCCACAGCCGGAAGTAGAGATCGGGATCGAGCAGCGGGTTCGCGGCGACGGCGACGAAATTCTCCCGGCTCGATCCGGTGAACCTGAGGGCCACCTCCCCGGTGAGATATCCCGAGCGGCATTGCTTCGTGACCCGAGGCACGGGAGCCGCGATGGCGGACATCGCAAGAACGCAGCAAAAGGCCAGGATCCTCGAACGCATGGGGCCCATTCTCCGCTACCAATGTATGCCCTGGGTAATCTGCGCGAACGCGATCTGCTCGGGCGTGAGCTCGACCTGCTTCGCCTCGCCTTCGCCTTTCCTGCCCTTCGAAGCGCCCGAGTCGGGGAACATGCGGAATGCGGTGTTGAGGATGATCTGGGTCGCCTTGGGCGCCACGGCGTGCAGGATCTCGCCGAAGACGCCGAGGCGCGTGGCGATGCGCACCGGGCGATAGACGATCGCCTCCACCACCAGGTCCGCCGCCTGCTCGGGGGTGAGCGTGGGCACGTGGTCGTAGAGCTTGGTCGGCGCGATCATCGGCGTCTTCACCAGCGGCATGTTGATCGTGGTGAAGTGCACGTTGTTGTCGATGAACTCGCTCGCCGCGCAGTCGCTGAAGGCATCGAGCGCCGCCTTGGACGCGACGTAGGCGGAGAACCGCGGCGCCCGCGTGAGCACGCCGATCGACGAGACGTTGACGATGTGGCCGCCGCCGTTGGCGACCATCGACGGCATGAAGCCCATGATGAGGCGCAGGCTGCCGAAATAGTTGAGCTGCATCGTGCGCTCGAAATCGTGGAACCGGTCGTAGGAGGAGGCGATGCCACGGCGGATCGAGCGACCGGCGTTGTTCACGAGGAAATCGCAGCGCCCGAACTCCTTCAGGACGGTGGCGACCAGCTTGTCGCAGTCGGGCAGGCTCGCGAGGTCGCACGAGACGAATTTCGCCTTGGCGCCCATCGCCTGCAGCCGCGCCATCACCGGCGCGGCCTTCTCCGGGTCGCGCGCCACCACCACCACCTGCGCTCCGGCTTCCGCGAGCTTGTACGCGGTCGCTTCGCCGATGCCCGAGGTGCCGCCGGTCACCACGACGATTTTGTCCTTCACCTTGCCGGCGAGCGAACGATCGATGAACAGGTCCGGATCGAGGTGGCGCTCCCAGTAATCCCACAGCCGCCAGCCGTACGTCTCGAGCGCAGGCACCTGGATGCCCGAGCCCTTCAAAGCC
>JANPHA010000313.1:0-32112 GCA_031424255.1 Burkholderiales bacterium
GTTTCCGTCGAAGCCGGTGACGATCGTCGTGCCCTATCCGCCGGGCGGCTCGAACGACACGTTCGCGCGCGAGCTCGGCAAGAAACTCTCCGACACGTGGAAGGTGCCCGTCATCATCGACAACCGCCCGGGCGCGGGCGGCTCCATCGGCGCGGCCATCGTCTCGCGCGCGCCGAGCGACGGCTACACGCTTATGCTGCTGTCGTCGTCGTTCACCACGAACGCGGCGATCCAGACCAACCTGCCGTTCGATCCGGTGACGGGCTTCACCGCGATCGGCATGGTGTCGAAGGGACCGATGCTGCTCACGGTCTCCACGAAGCTGCCGGTGAAGAGCTTCCTCGAGCTGCTGGCGATGGCGCGCGCGAACCCCGGCAAGCTGAATTACGGCTCCTCCGGGCAGGGCAGCACCAACCATTTCGCCACCGAGCTGCTCGAAGACGCGGCGAAGATCCAGATGACCCACGTCCCGTACAAGGGCATGGCGCCCGCGGTGACCGACGTGATCGCCGGGCATGTCGACGTGTTGATCGCGAGCGCGCCCTCGATCTACCAGCATGTGAAGGCCGGCAAGGTGCGCGGCCTTGGCGTGACCAGCCCCGGCCCGTCGGCCGTCGTGCCCGACTTGGCGTCGCTTGCCCAGCAGGGCGCGCCCGGCTACAGCTTCGAGCTCTGGTGGGGCGTGCTGGCGCCCCCGAACGTTCCCGCGGAGATCGTGAAACAGATCAACGCGGACATGAACCGCATCCTCACCAACGCGGAAATGAAAGAGGTGTTCCTGCGCGAAGGCGCGGAGCCCGCCCCGATGAGCCCGGAGAAGTTCGCCGCGACCATCAAGAGCGAGATCGAGGGGTGGAAGAAGGTGGCGCAACAAGCGGGCATCAAGCCGGAGTAGGCGCGTGGCCAAGCCTCTCAAGCGACGCGACTACACGCCGGGCGCGCGCGGCGCCCTCGACGGCGTTCGCGTGCTCGACCTCTCGCGCCTCGTCGCCGGCAACACCCTCACCGGCGTGCTCGCGGATTTCGGCGCCGAGGTGATCAAGGTGGAGCCCGCGGCCGGCGACACGCTGCGCGCATGGAGCACCGCGGGCCACCAGACCAAAAGGAAGAACTACGCGCGCAACAAGAAGAGCCTCGCGCTCGAGCTGCGCAAGCCCGAGGCGCGCGAGCTGCTGCTGAAGCTGGTCGAAAGCGCGCAGGTGTTCGTCGAGAGCTTCCGCCCCGACACGCTCGAGAAGATGGGCCTCGCACCCGAGGTGCTCCTCGCGCGCAACCCGAAGCTCGTGATCGTGCGCATCTCCGGCTGGGGACAGACCGGGCCGTACCGGCGCCGCCCGGGCTTCGGCACGCTGGTGGAAGGCATTTCCGGCTTCGCATCGTTCAACGGCTTCGAGGACCGCGAGCCGGTGCTGCCTCCGATCTACATGGCGGATTCGTACGCCGGCTTGTACGGAGCGTCGGGCGTGCTGATCGCGCTGCGCGAAGTCGAGGTGAACGGCGGCCAGGGCCAGGTGATCGACCTGCCGTTGCTGGACCCGGTCTTCAACGTGCTGGGGCCGCAGGCCGCCAACTACCGCCTGACCGGAAAAGTGAAGCCGCGCACCGGCAGCCGCTCGACCAACTCCGGGCCGCGCAACGCCTACAAGACGAAGGACGGCCATTACGTGGCGCTCTCCGCCTCCACGCAGAAGATGGCCGAGCGCGTGTTCACCTCGATCGGCCGCGCGGACCTGGTCGACGATCCGCGCTACAGGACCAATGCCGATCGCGTGAAGAACGCCGCGGAGCTCGACGAAATCATTGCCGCGTTCGTGGGGAAAATGACGCAGGCGGAGAACGTCGCGTTCTTCGAGAAGGCCGAGGTCACGATCGGCCCGATCTACGACATCACGCAGATCCTCGACGATCCGCACTTCATCGATCGCGAGGTGATCGCCGATTATCCCGATGCCGACATGGAGTCGTTTCCGATGCACCACGTGGTGCCGCGCCTGCTCGGAACGCCCGGCGCGATCCGCACGCCGGCGCCCGGTCTCGGCGAAAACAACCGCGAGCTGCTCAGGGGAGTCGGCGTGGACGCGCAGCGCTATCGCGAGCTGGTGGTGATGGGCGCGGTCTACGAGCAGGAGCCGCGTGCGGGCGCGGGCGACGAGCCCGAATGACCCCGATCCAGGTTCCGAATTCCTCGGGGACCTCGACGCCGCGCTTCAAGGCGCCACCGCTCGCGTGCGATTCGCACATCCACATCTACGATCCGCGCTTCAAGATGGCGTGGCCATCGCTGCGTTCCACGCCCGAAGCGTCGGTCGCGGAATACCGGCTGTTCCAGCAGCGGATCGGCGTCTCACGCGTCGTGATCGTGCAGCCCGCTGCGTACGGCACCGACAACGATGTGACGCTCGATGCGATCGCGCAGCTCGGACAGGACAATGCCAGGGGTGTGGCCGTGCTGCATCCCACCGTGAGCGACGAGGAGCTCGACCGGCTGGACCGCGGCGGCGTCCGCGGGCTGCGCTTCACCCAGCATGACGCGAAGACGGCGGTGACCACGGCCGAGATGATCGAGCCGCTGGCGCAGCGCGTCGCGGAGCGCGGCTGGCATGTCCAGCTGCACCTGCGCGGGGAGCAGATCGTGCAGATGGAGGCGCTCATCAACCGCCTGCCCGGGACGATCGTCTTCGACCACATGGGACGCCTGCCGCAGCCGAATGCCCGGGAACATCCGGCCATGGACGTGATCCGAGGCTTGGTGGAGAAGGGGCGGACATGGGTAAAGCTTGCCGGTCCGTATCTCGAATCGCAGACGGGCTCACCCCGGTATGCGGATATCAAGCCGGTCGCGAAAGCATTCGTCAAGCACGCGCCGGAACGGTTAGTCTGGGGCAGCGATTGGCCGCACCCCACGGAGCGCGACACGAAGCCGGATGACGCGGTGCTCTTCGACCTGCTCCAGGAGTGGGTTCCCGACGAGCCCACGCGGCGGCGGATCCTGGTCGACAATCCCGCGAAGCTCTACGGGTTCTGAAATTCGTTGGAAGGAGAATCATGACGCAGTCCTGTGTGGTCTACACCGCCGAGGCCGATAGCGGCCGCGCCGGCACCGAGATAGGAGAAGAGATTTCCCGACGGTTCGGAGGCGAGCAGCCCGACGTCGTGATCGTGTTCGCGTCCTCGCGCCACGATTACGGCGCGCTGCTGAAAGCGATCGATGCGGCGTGCCACGGCAAGGTCATGGTCGGCTGTTCCTCCGCGGGCGAATTCACCAGCCAGGCGCGCGGCGAAGGCTCGGTCTCGGTCACCGCGCTGCGCTCGAGCGAGATGCGGTTCACGCCTGCCCTCGGACGCCACCTGAGCGTCGACCGCGGCGTCGCGGCAAAGCAGATCGCGTCGTCTTTCCGCGGGCTGCGCAACCATCGCCACCTGTACAAGTCGGCCCTGGTGCTCACCGATGCCCTCGCCGGATACGTGGACGACCTGATCGAGCAGCTCAACATCGAGACCGGCGGCGGCTACAGCCTCTTCGGAGGAGGCGCCGGCGACGACGCCAGGTTCTCCAGGACGCACGTCTTCTTCGGGACCGAGGCGTACACCGATTCCGCGGTGGCCCTCGAGATCCTTTCGGCGACCCCCCTGGGCATCGGCGTGCGCCATGGGTGGCAACCGAGCGGCAATCCGATGCGCGTCACCGAATCCGAAGGCGGGCGCCTCGCGAGCCTGAACGCGATGCCCGCGGTCGAAGCGTTCGCCGAGCATGCCGAGCTCACCGGGCAGACCTTCGATCCGGCGAACCCGTTGCCTTTTTTCCTCCACAACGTGATCGGGCTCGACACCGGCGGAGGCTACAAGCTGCGCGTGCCGCTCGCGGTGGGCGCCGACGGCTCCGTCACTTGCGCGGCCGACATCCCCAACGGGAGCACGGTGCACATCATGAAGACCACGTCGCTCTCCGCCGCGGAGGCGGCATCCGGCGCCATCGAGGATGCGCTGTCGCAGATCGGCGGGCGCCAGCCGCAACTGGCGCTCTTCTTCGACTGCGTCGCCACGCGCCTGCGCATGGGCCAGGAGTTCGGCCTGGAGATGGACGCGATGAAGAGCGCGCTCGGGAGCGCGGACTATGCCGGGTGCAACACCTATGGCCAGATCGCGCGCGTCGAGGGCCAGTTCAGCGGCTTCCACAACTGCACCGCCACGGTGTGCGTGTTCCCGGCCTGACGCGCATTCCATGCTGACGGCGGCGCAACAGCTCCTCATCGCCATCGGGGAGCCCGGCGACCGCGGGGTGAAGTCGCGCGCGCTCGCCCGCGCGCTCGGGGCCGAGGAGCTGATCGTTTTCGTGCGCGACGAGGAGATCGGCCTGCTGATGCCGGCCCCGGGATTTGCGCAGACGCTGCACAACGGACGGCGCTGGCGGGCGCTGGTCGCCCTTGCCGCCGAGCGCGGAACACATCGCGAGGCCTTCGCGGCGCGCGATGGCGGCCCCGACGTGCACATCGTCGGCCTCGCGGCCCGCGACGGCTCGGTGCTCGCGTTGGTCGGCGGGGATGCGAAACCGGAGAATGCGCGCGACGTGCTCGACATGCTGCCGTTGCTCGCCCGCTCGCTCAAGGCGGAGCACGAGATCGTCGCGGCGGCGGGGCGCGCGCAGGCCGCGCGCAGCGCCGCCGCGCAGGCCCATACGCTCGGTGAGAAACTCTCCGCGACGCGCAAGGAGCTGCAGCTGGCGCTCGGCGCCGCCGAGGCCGCGGCGCGCTCGAAAGACGAATTTCTCGCGGTCGTCTCCCACGAGCTGCGCACGCCCCTCAACGGCATCCTCGGCTGGGCGCAGCTGATGATCATGGGGGCGCTCGACGATGCCGCGAAGGCGCGCGCCCTCGCCGCGATCGAGCGCAACGCCAAGGCCCAGGCGCGCCTGATCGAGGACATCCTCGATCTCTCGCGCATCGCTTCGGGCCGCGTGCGCCTCGACGTGAAGGCGGTGGACCTGCGCTCGATCGCCGAGGCCGCGCTCGATGTCGTGCGTCCCGCCGCGAACGCGAAGGGCGTGCGCCTGCAGGCGGTGCTCGACAGCCATGCGGGAGAAATCTCCGGCGACGGCGACCGGCTGCAGCAGGTGCTGTGGAACCTGCTCTCCAATGCGATCACGCACAGCAGCCCGGGCGGGCGAATCTACGTGCGCATCCAGCGCGTCAATTCCCACGTGGAGCTGTCCGTCGCGGACGAAGGTCATGGCATCGCCGCCGATTTCCTGCCCTACGTGTTCGATCGATTCCGTCAGGCCGACAACTCCGCGACCCGCAAGCACGGGGGCCTCGGCCTGGGGCTCGCGATCACGCGCCACCTGGTCGAGATGCACGGCGGGACGATCCATGCGGTGAGCGAGGGCGAAGGCAAGGGTGCCACGTTCACGGTGAGGCTTCCGCTCTCGAGCATCGCGGGGCACCAGGGACCCGCGCCCGAAAGGCCGCGCATCACCTACGAGCAGCAGGAGCCGAACCGCGCCCTGCAATCGCTCGAGGGCATCCGCATCCTCGTGGTCGACGACGAGCCCGATGCGCGCGATCTCATCGCGACGGTGCTGCGCCGCAGCGGCGCGGTGGTGACCGCCGCCCACTCGGTGGCCGAGGCGCTCGAATGCGCGAAGGCGATCCCGCCCGATTTCCTCATCAGCGACATCGAGATGGCGGACGAGGACGGCTACTCGCTGATCCGCAAGATTCGCGGCTCGAACATCCCCGAATTCCGCTCCATTCCCGCGATCGCGTTGACGGCGTATGCCGGGCCCGGCGATCGCATGCGCGCGCTCGAAGCCGGATTCCAGGTGCACATGCCGAAACCGGTCCAGCCCGCGGAGCTCGTGCTGGTCGTCGCCAACCTGTCCAAGCGATAGGATGCGCGAAACACTTCGGAGGATCTCCATGCTCGTTCGCGCGCTGCTCGTCGTCTCGGCCCTCGCATTCACCGGCTCCGCTTTCGCCCAGGTCTATCCGTCGAAGCCGGTGAAGATCCTGGTGGCCTTCACGCCGGGCTCGGCCACCGACATCCTCGCGCGCGTGGTCGCCGACCAGTTCACGCGCTCGATGGGGCAGACGTTCATCGTCGAGAACAAGCCCGGCGCGGGCGGCATCCTCGGAACCGAGGCCGCGAAGAACGCCCCGCCCGATGGATACACGCTCACCACGTGCCCAAGCGGGCCGTTCGGCATCAATCCCGCGATCTACTCGAAGCTGCCCTACGATCCGATCAACGACTTCGAGCCGATCGCCAACCTCGGCCTCACGCCGCAGACGATCGTGGTCGGGGCGCAGACGCCGTACAAGACGCTCAAGGACTTCGTCGCGGCGGCGAAGGCCGCGCCCGGAGAGATCGCCTACGGCTCGCTCGGCAGCGGCTCGACCAGCCACCTCACGATGGAAGCGCTGCAGACGGCGGCCGGCATCAAGCTGAACCACATTCCGTTCAAGGGCGGCGCGGAAGCGCAGACGCAGATCATGGGCGGCGCATTTCCGGTGATGTCCGACACGGTGCCCGGCGTGCTCGCGCAGGTGAAGGCCGGCAAGCTGCGCGCGATCGGGGTCGCCATCCCGCAACGCTCGCCGTTCCTGCCCGACGTGCCGACAATCGCGGAGCAGGGCTATCCGGGCTTCGAGTCGGTCGGCTGGATCGGCATCTGCGCTCCGGCGAAGACCCCATCGGCGATCCTCGACAAGCTCAATGCCGAGGTGAAGAAGATGCTCGCCTCGGCGGAGGTGAAGGAGAAGTTCAACACGCTCGCGTTCACGCCGGTGGGCGATTCGCGCGAGCAGTTCGCCGCGTTCATGAAGAGCGAGATCGCGAAGTGGAAGAAGGTGGCGCGCGATTCCGGGGCGAAGGCCGACTGAGCTTGTAAGTTCCTCCGGCCGGTCCCGACTACTCCATGGATTCCCCCACAACCCATGGAGATCACCGCAATGAAGACCACGTCCCTGAATGCCGCCATCGCCGGACTGCTCGCGCTTGGCGTCGCCGCCGCGAATGCCGAGCCGGCCAAGCAGCCCGCCGGCAGCGAGAAGTGCTACGGCATCGCCAAGGCCGGACAGAACGACTGCGGCACGGCGAAGCATGCGTGCGCCGCGCTCGGGAAAGCCGACAACGATCCGGCCGAATGGAAATACGTGCCCAAGGGCACGTGCGAGCAGGCCGGCGGCAAGGCCGCGGCGCCGAAGAAGTGACGCGGGCGATGGCTGCCGTCCCCGCGTCCTGGACGCATCGCGCCACGGGCATTTATGCGGGCGTGAACGGGCTCGTCGATCGCCTTGAGCCACTCTTCGCATTGGCGGTGCGGCTCTATGTGGCCCAGGTATTTTTTCTCTCGGGCCTCACCAAGACGCGCGACTGGGGCACCACGCTGGCGCTCTTCGAGAACGAGTACCACGTGCCGGTGATCTCGCCGATGGTGGCCGCCGCTCTCGGGACCGGCGCGGAGCTGGCGCTGCCAGTGCTGCTGGCCCTCGGGCTCGGAACGCGTCTCACGGCGGCCGCGCTCTTCGCGTTCAACATCGTCGCCGTGATTTCATATCCTGAAATCTCCGACGCCGGCGTGAAGGACCACATGTTGTGGGGCGCGCTCCTGCTGGTCACCTTCTTCTACGGTGCCGGCAAGGTGTCCCTCGACCATCGCCTGCGGTGAATACCGGGGTCAGACTCCGCAATTGAGCCATTGGGGAGTCTGACCCCCGAATTGCGGCGACCGTGACAGGGCTCTCAAGTTCAGCAAATAAAGGGCTTGCACGGCGCTGCGATAGGGAGGACAAACGATGCAAGATTGTCGATCGAGGGCACCGCCATGCGTACTTGGCACCGCTTCACCGTCACGCCCGCCGCGGAATCGGCCAGCGTCCAGGCCGCGATGATCGCGTTCGGTGAGCAGGATGACGTGCGCTTCCTGATGAAGCCCGACGTCGGCGTCTTCTATCGCACGCTCTCGACCGAGGACTTCTTCCAGTTCTACTTCACGCCCGCCGCCGTGCCGGTGTTCCAGCCGTTCATCGACAAGCATCGCGGGGTGTCGTGCGGTCCGCCGCCCAGCCCGCGCGGCAAGTCGAACGGACAGCTCGTGTTCCTCCTCGGGCATCGCGCCTCGATCGACCTGCTGGGCGCGCGCCAGGACCAGCTTCGCCTGGTCGAGGGCCAGACCGCCAAGTAGCCGCCCGCGCAGGCTCCGGGGTAATGGAGTCCTACGACAGAAACAGAGGCCGATCTACAAATCTCTGCCGATTCCCATGGTCAGATGGGAAGCTGGCGCGGATGGCTGACGCCGCTCGCCGCTGTCCAAACAACCACAAGGAGACGCGACATGTCGATCGGTATGATTCTTCTGATTATCCTGGTGCTGATTCTGCTCGGCGCGATTCCGGCGTGGCCCCATAGCAGGGGTTGGGGGTACGGCCCCAGCGGCCTCATCGGCACGATCCTGATCATCCTCGTGATCCTGCTGCTGCTCGGGAAGATCTAGGGGGGCGGATCAACAGCGCCAAATACCTGGTCATCGCGGCGACTGCGCTGTTTTGCAGCGCAGCCACCGCCTTGACGGTGACTGTCATGCCGGCTACACCCCGCTACCTCGAGCCGGTATACGTCCGACTCACTCCCGGGACCTTTTCCGGCGACCATATCTTTGGTGCGCAGGTCTCGATGAGCGGAACGAGCATCACCGTCCGGTACCAGGCGTTCCAGGAAGTGGGTCCGGGCTATTACGACGTCGAGCTGGGGCGATTTCCGGCCGGCACGTATGCGGTCCAGGTCTTGCAAGCCGCACTCGAACCGGTGAATGCGCAGTTCACCGTGAGCCCAGCCCCGCGGTCGACGACTTCCTTTCCGGGAAATGTCCCCGCCGTCAATTACTCGGACATCTGGTGGACCGCTAGCGAGTCGGGTTGGGGCCTGAGCGTTTCGCAAGGCCCGACCAATGTCCTGTTCGCTGTCTGGTTTGTCTACGACTCGTCGGGCAAGCCGGTCTGGTACTCCCTTCAGCCTGGCCAATGGGAGCGGGCCGACGTATTCACGACCTATCGTGGACCAATCTACAAGACGAGCGGTCCCTATTTCGCTTCGACATTCAATCCCGGCCAGCTTGGAGTTGTTCCCGTGGGAACCGGCACTCTTTCCTTCAGAGACTCGAACAGCGGAACGTTCTCGTACGTTGTCGAAGGTATTACCGGCTCAAAGAGCATCACACGCCAACCGATCGAGTAGCGCTTTCAGCGACCCATCGGGTCGGTCTGCGAGAGGACCACGCGGCGATCCACCAATCGCCGCTGGCTCTCGTCGAGCCGCGCGTAGAGCGCCTCGAGGTGGCGCTTGAGATCCGTCGTCGCTTCGGACTTCACGCGGTCTTCCTCGGCCAGCGTACCGATCACGGTGAGCGCGTTCGGCGCCTTCTCGCCGCCTTCCCACAGCGACATCAGGTGGCGGCGGCGCATGCGGTCCATCTCGGCCGCGTCGCGCACATCGCGCTCGAAGAGATTCCACGCTTCCGATTGCTCCGCGGTCAGGCGCAAGTCGTTCTTGAGCGACGGCAGCTCGCGTTCGAGCGAGGCGAAAGGATCCGCCACCGTGATCGGCGCCACCTTTTGCGTGTCCTTGTCGCGCCGTGCCTCGTCGCGCGGCGATCCGCCCCGGTCGCGGCGCGGAAACCCCTGCGCGCCGGCATCGAGCGACAGCGCCGCCAGCGCGAGCGCGACAATCCAGGCAAAAGTCGTCTTCATGAATCCTCCCGATCCCGCATGCGCGGCGCGAGCTTGCGCGCGTGATGGCGCAAGTGGTCCGATATGAACGTCGAGATGAAATAATAGCTATGGTCGTAGCCCGCATGGCGTCGAATTGTAAGCGGCTGGCCCGCCTTGCGGCATGCCTCCTCGAAGATCTCGGGACGCAGCTGCTCCGCGAGGAATTTGTCGTCGAGGCCCTGGTCGACGAGGATGCCGTCGGGGTACGGCGCCTGCTTCTGCGCGGCCATCAGCTCGCTCGCGTCGTGCGCCTTCCACGCCTCGCGATCGGGCCCGAGATAATGGGTGAGCGCCTTGATGCCCCACGGCACCCGGGAGGGCGCGACCACCGGCGCGAACGCCGACACCGACGCGAATTTCCCCGGGTGGCGAAGCGCCAGCGTCAACGCTCCGTGCCCGCCCATCGAGTGCCCGAAGAGGCCGGCGTGCGTGAGATCGATCGGAAGAGCCTCGCCCACGAGCGGCATCAGCTCGTCGATGAAATAGCTCTCCATGCGCCAATGCCTGCTCCACGGCTCCTGCGTCGCATCGAGATAGAAGCCCGCGCCGACGCCGAAATCCCACGCGTCCGCCTCGCCCGCGATCCCGGCGCCGCGCGGGCTCGTATCCGGGCACACGAGCGCGATGCCGAGCTTCGAGGCGATGCGTTGCGCGCCCGACTTGGCGGGAAAAGTCTCCTCGGTGCAGGTGAGCCCGGCGAGATAGAACAGCACCGGCACGGGCTTGCCCCCGTTGGCCGCGGGCGGCAGGTACACCGAGAAGCGCATCGGCAGGCCGATCACGCGCGAGTGGTGCCGGTAGAATCGCTGCACGCCGTCGAAGCTGCCGTGCGTGCTGAGGAGCTCCATCTCGACGCGGGTATTCATCGACACACCTCCGGCCAAACCCCGATATTAAACTCTCGACATGGCCCGCTACGACGTCATCGTGCTGGGACTGGGCGCCACCGGGAGTGCCGCGGTATTCCAGCTCGC
The DNA here is from genome assembly GCA_031424255.1 of Burkholderiales bacterium. GTDB lineage: Bacteria > Pseudomonadota > Gammaproteobacteria > Burkholderiales > Usitatibacteraceae > Usitatibacter. The sequence goes on from JANPHA010000313.1 coordinate 10,739, forward strand.
CCGGCGCGGCGCCGCGGTCCTCGGCATCGACCAGTTCTCGCCGCCGCACGCGCTCGGCTCCTCGCATGGCGACACGCGCATCACGCGCAAGGCGATCGGCGAGGGCGATGCCTACGTGCCGCTGGTGCTGCGCTCGTACGAATTATGGCGCGAGATCGAGGCGCGCACCGGCGCCGACCTCCTCACGATCACCGGCGGATTGTGGATCTCGAGCCCCGCGCGGCGCGCCGAGACCCACGTGCCGAATTTCTTCGACAACACGCGCGCGGCGGCGCGGCGCTTCGGCATCGCGCACGAGACGCTCGATGCGGCGGGCATGCGCGCGCGCTTTCCGCAGTTCAACGTGCGCGACAACGAGCTCGGCTACTTCGAGCCCGACGCCGGATTCCTGCGCCCGGAAGCGTGCGTGGCGGCGCAGCTCGCGCTGGCGGAGGAGCACGGCGCCACGCTCCTTCGCGACGAGCGTGTGGTGGGATTCACCGAGGCGAATGCAACGGTGCGGGTCACGACGGAATCGGGCGAGCACGAGGCGCGCAGGTTGATCGTGTGCGCAGGCTCGTGGGTGCGCGATTTTCTCGAGCCGCGCCACGCCGGACTCTTCGCGGTGACGCGCCAGGTGCATTACTGGTTCGATCTCGATGCGCCGCCCGAGCGTTTCGCGCCGGGAACGTTGCCGGTGTGGATCTGGGAGCTGCAGGACAGGCGCAACGTGATCTACGGGTTCCCGGCGATCGACGGCCCCGCGGGCGGGGCGAAGATCGCGACCGAGCAGTATGCGATCGGCACCACGCCCGCGTCCGTCGAACGGGAGGTCTCGCAGGACGAGCGCGCCGAGATGCACGAAAAGCTCGTCGCACCCTACCTGCCCGGGCTCGGCCCGCGTTGCGTGAAAGCGCTCGCCTGCATGTACACCGCGACGCCGGACTTCCATTTCGCGATCGACCGCTTTCCCGGCTATCGCAACGTGATCCTCGCCTCGCCCTGTTCCGGCCACGGCTTCAAGCACTCCGCGGCCGTGGGAGAGGCGCTGGCGCAGCTCGCGCTCGAGGGCCGCAGCGCGATCGATATCGGCATGTTCGGTCTGGCACGTTTCGACCGCGGCACGGAACGATAGGGCCCCGGGAGGGGTCCACGCTGGGATGAAAAACGGCGTGATCAAAAAAGTGGCGTCCGCCGGGCCGGTCCTCTGGGCCCTGGCATTTCCCCCAAGCGCCCTCGCGGGCGAAGCGGCCTTGTTCCCGATCCCGGACTCCTGGGCCGCGGCGCAGCTCGACTCCGCGATCCCCGCGCCGCGCGATTCGCGCCCCGACTACACGCGTGAGATCGCGGCGAGCAAGAGTTACGCGATCCCCGCGGCGGAAATTGTCGGCTTCGATTTGCTGCTGAACCTGTTCGACCGCCGCTTCGTCGGCGATGAATTCAAATCGAACCTGTCGACCATCCGGCGCAACCTGCGCAGTAGCTGGTCGGTGGATAGCGATCCGTTCCTCGTGAACCAGCTGGGGCACCCGTACCAGGGCTCGATGTATCACGGCTTCGCGCGCTCGGCGGGGCTCGGCTACTGGGAAGCGCTCGCCTATACGTTCGCCGGCAGCGCCTTCTGGGAAATCGCGGGCGAAGCGACGCCGCCTTCGCGCAACGACCAGATCAACACCGGCATCGGCGGCACGTTCCTGGGCGAGGCGCTCTTCCGCATGTCGAACCTCGTGCTCGAGCACGAGAACATCCCGCCTTTCTGGCGCGAGGTCGGTGCGGGGTTGCTTTCTCCGCCCGTGGCCTTCAACCGCCTCGGCTTCGGCGACCGGTTCCGCAAGGTCTTCCCGAGCCGCGACCCGGTGTTCTTCACGCGCCTGCAGCTCGGCTTCAGCGGCACGGCGAAGGACGACGCCGGCATCTCGACCACGAAGCTCAAGCCCAACGAGGCGCTCGCGGATTTCTTCATCGACTACGGGCTGCCGGGCAAGCCGCGCTATGAATACACGCGCCCGTTCGACTACTTCAGCTTCCAGGGCACTGCGTCGAGCGCCAACGGTTTCGAGAACCTCCTGACGCGCGGCCTGTTGATCGGCCGGCCCTACGAGGCGGGAGGCAACTATCGCGGCGTGTGGGGCCTGTACGGCAGCTACGATTACATCGCGCCGCAGGCGTATCGCGTGTCGACCACCGCGCTTTCCCTCGGGACCACCGGGCAGTGGTGGGCGACGAAGTCGATCGCGGTGCAGGGCACGTTCATGCTCGGCATCGGCTACGCGGCCGCGGGCACGATGCGCAGCTCGATCGAGGGCGACTTCCACTATGGCGTGGCTCCCCAGGTGCTGGGCGCGCTGCGCTTCATCTTCGGCGAGAAGGCCGCGCTCGACCTCACGGCGCGCGAGTACTACATCAGCCGGCTGGGCGCGGCGCAACGCGGCGGCCACGAGAACATCGCGCGCGTCGACATCGCGCTCACGTATCGCGTGCGCGGCCGCCATGGCGTGACGCTCAAGTACCTCGGCAACCTGCGCGATTCGAACTATCCCGATCTCGGCGGGCTGAGGCAGGATCGCCAGACCGTGGGGATCTTCTACACGCTGCTCGGCCACGACCGCTTCGGCGCGGTCGAGTGGCGCTGACGATCAGGGCTTGAGCGCGTAGGCCTGGTCGAAGAGTTTTTCCAGCTTCGGGTGCACGCCGCGCAACGCGTCGACCACCTTCCGGGCCCAATCGAAATATTCGCGTTGCCGGCTCAGCGGCCAAGTGCGCGGCGGGGAAGCGGCCATGTCGCGCAGGTTGCAGATCTTGTCGGCGAGCTTCACCAGCTTCGCGCCGCGCGACAGCCTCGGGGCATGGCGGATCTGCAGGCGCTTGCGCGTCTCCTTGTCGAGCGATTTGTCGTCGGTCACCTCGAGCACCATGTCAGTGATGGCCTTGCCGAAGCGCTTGCGCAGCTCTTCGCGCGTGGTATCGGTGTCCTCGATCGTGTCGTGCAGCAGCGCCGCGGCGATGACGGCCGGGCGCTTCACGCCGCCTTCGCGCCAGAGCAGGTTGGCGAGCGCGATCGGATGGTTGATGTAGGGCGAGGCCTCGAGGTTCTTGCGGCGCTGTTCGCGGTGCTTGTCCGCCGCGAACTCCAGCGCGTCGAGCATGCAGCCCACCCCATCCTTCATTCCGCGTCCTGGAGCAGCAGCTGGACGAATGTCTGGATGGCGGTCTTCTGCTCCGCCGTCATCGGGGCGAACTCGATCCCGACGCGAGTGCGCGAGCGCGTCTTCTTCACCACTTTCACGACCTTGCCGTAGAGCTCCTTGAAGCGCTCCGCGACGAGCGGCAGCTCGAAGGCGAGCTGCAGCTTGGAGGATTGCGAGATCGGCAGCGCGATCTCCGCCAGCATGCCGTGGTAGCCGATGTCGAGGATGGAGCCCCTGCGCGCGTCGGGGATGACCACGCCGTTCACCACCATGCGATACGAGAAGGGAATCGTCACGTGCGCGCGCGGGCTGCGGCGGTCGTCCTGCCGCGGAACGTTCTTCGCGAGCGCCGGGATCGCCTGCACTTCGCGCAGCGCCACGAGCCGGCTCTTGCCCTTCACGAAGACGTCCATCGGATCGCCCGTCCGCACGAAGCCGTGGCAGCGCTTGAACGCGCTCTCGCTCAGCAGCACCTGGCCGCGCAGGCTGAAGGATTCGATGCGCGAGGCGAGGTTCACCTCGTCGCCGATGCCGGAATATTCGGAATACAGGTCGGAGCCGAGCACGGTGGACATGACCTGCCCGGTGTTGATGCCGATGCCGAAGTACATTTCCGCCAATCCTTCGGCGCGGTGCATCGCGTTCAACGCTTCCATCGCGGTCTGCATGTCGACCGCGCACGAGACCGCGCGGCGCACGCCGTCATCGGGTTCATCGAGGGCTTCGAAGGTGACCAGGATGGAATCGCCCGAGAACTTGTCGACCTTGCCGCGGTGGCGGAAGACGATCTCGCTCATCGTCGAGAACACGCGGTTGAGGATGTCGAGCGTGATCGAAGTCACGCCGCGCAAATCCGCGCGCAGCACCGTCACCTCGCGGGTGAGGCAGCTCTCCCAGGTGACGGCCGAGTCGATCATTGCGATTCTCCACAGCGGTATGCGGGTCTGGCGCGCCCTTATCTAACTCCGCTCCTGCCCGCCACGCAAGACCCGGCCCATTACAGCGGCAATGAGTGTCATGCGTAACACTTCTCGCTGGATCACAGTGCGAAAAATGCGAGGTGTTCATCCGTGTTCATCTGTGGTTTCCTTGCCGTATGAAGTCCCTGGAGAAGCGCCTGGCGGCAGGAAAGGCATTGCGGAAGAAGACCCCGCGCGCCGCCCATGCGCGCTGGAAGCCGCAAACGAAGGGCCGCGACGTCATCGCGATGCTCGAAGCCTCGAACCGCGGGCGCATCGCGGCCCTCGTCCCCGAGCGTTATGCCCGCATGCTCGAATCGCCGTTCGCGTTCCTGCGCGGGACGGCCGCCATCATGGCGTTCGATCTCGCGCCGACGCCGGCGAGCGGCATCCTCGTGCAGGCGTGCGGCGATGCGCACGTGCTCAACTTCGGCGGCTTCGCGACGCCGGAGCGCCGCATCGTCTTCGACCTGAACGATTTCGACGAGACCCTGCCCGCGCCGTGGGAGTGGGACGTGAAGCGGCTCGCGGCCAGCATCGCGGTGGCCGCGAGAGCTCTCGGGATCGCGAAGGCGGGAGCGCGCCAGATCACCGTCTCCGCGATGGGTGCGTACCGCGCCGCGATGGCGCTCTACGCGCCGATGGGAATCCTGGAGCGCTGGTACCAGCGGATCGACGCGGCCGGTGTTCCCGGGCTGCGCCTCGAGAAGGATGCGCCGCGGGAATCGGAGCGTCCGACGACAGGCGACAAGTCCGCGGGTTATGTCCGCGAGTTCATCGCGCACTATCGCCGCTCGTTGATCGAGGATCGCCGGCTACTGCTCGACCGCTACCGCCTCGTCGATGTCGCGCGCAAGGTGAGCGGCATCGGCAGCGTGGGACGGCACGTGCTGGTGGCACGGCTCGCGGGCGGCGATGACGACGACATTCTCGTGCTGCAATTCAAGGAAGCGCGCGCCTCGGTCCTCGAGCCCTATGCGGGCAGCAGCCGCTACCCGAACCACGGACAGCGCGTGGTCGAGGGCCAGCGCCTGATGCAGGGTGCGAGCGACATCTTCCTCGGCTGGTCGCGCATCGCGGAGCTCCGGGCGCACTTCTACGTGCGCCAGCTTCGCGACCACAAGGCCCGGGCGCACCTCGAGGGAATGGACGCGCGCGATTTCCACGCCTATGCGCGCTGCTGCGCCCGAGCGCTGGCGCGTGCGCATGCGAAAGCGGGAGACGCCGCGATGATCAGCGGCTACCTCGGCAAGAGCGGCGAGTTCGACGACGCGCTTGCCGCTTTCGCGCAACGCTATGCAGACCAGGCCGAGGCGGACCACGCGGTGCTGGCTCGCGCCGTGAGGGAGGGCCGGGTTCGGGTCAAAAAGGAATAGAGTGGAAGCTCGCACCGTCCCCGGAAACGGAGCGCCCATGCGATGGTTCCAGGCTTTGATCCTGCTGCTCTTCTGGCCCGTGGCGATCGGTGCGGGCCCGGCGAGCGTCGTCGTGCTGTCGATCAACGGCGCGATCGGCCCCGCCACCGCGGACTATGTCCATCGCGGCATCGAGCGCGCGACGCAGCAGGGCGCGGAGCTCCTCGTCCTGCGCATGGATACGCCCGGCGGGCTCGACACCTCGATGCGCGCCATCATCAAGGACATCCTCGCGTCTCCCGTGCCGGTGGCCGCCTACGTGGCTCCGGGCGGCGCGCGGGCGGCGAGCGCCGGCACGTTCATCCTCTACGCGAGCCATGTCGCGGCGATGGCGCCGGCGACCAACCTCGGCGCCGCGACCCCGGTCGCGATCGGCGGAATGCCCGCGATGCCGGACAAGGGCAAAGGCGCGGATGCGAAGGACGCGGGTGAGGCGATGGACACGCACACGCGCAAGCAGGTGAACGACGCGGCCGCCTACATTCGCGGGCTGGCGAGCATGCGCGCTCGCAACGCCGAATGGGCGGAGCGCGCGGTGCGCGAGGCGACCAGCCTCACGGCGGAGGAAGCGCTGGCGCAGAAGGTGATCGAGGTGATCGCGCCCGACGTCCCCACGCTTTTGAAGCGCCTCGATGGCCGCAAGGTGAGCGTCGCGGGCACCGAGCGCGCGCTCGCCACCGCGGGCGCGACGATCGTGGCCTTCGAGGCCGATTGGCGCACCGGTTTCCTGTCGTTCATCAGCGATCCCACCATCGCCTACGTGCTGATGCTGCTCGGCATCTACGCGATCCTGTTCGAGTTCGCGAATCCCGGCCTGGTGCTGCCCGGAGTCGCCGGGGCGATCGCGCTCGTGATCGGGCTCTACGGATTGCACATGCTCCCGGTCAACTACGCCGGGCTCGCGCTGATCGCGCTCGGCATCGGCTTCATGGTGGCCGAGGCGTTCCTGCCGGCGTACGGCTCGCTCGGCATCGGCGGCGTGGTCGCGTTCGTGATCGGCTCCGTGATCCTGATCGACACCGGAGTGCCCGGCTACGGTATCCCGTACGCGCTGATCGGCGGGTTCGCGCTCGCGAGCGCGGCGTTCCTGATCGTGGTGGCGGGCTTCGCGGTGAAGTCGCGGCGCCGGCCGGTCGTGAGCGGGCGCGAGGAGCTCGTCGGCAGCAGCGGAGAGGTGATCGACGATTTCGAGCGCGAGGGCTGGGCGCGGGTGCACAGCGAGATGTGGCGCGTACGCAGCGCCGCCCCCCTCAAGGCGGGCCAGCGCGTGCGGGTCGCGGCAATCGACGGCCTCACGCTCGACGTGATTCCCGAATCGTAACGAGGATAGCGAACATGGTGATCGAGTTCGGCATCGGCTTCGTCGTTCTGCTCCTGGTCGTGGTGGTGTTCTCGATCCGGGTGCTGCGCGAGTACCAGCGCGGCGTGATCTTCCAGCTCGGGCGCTTCTGGGCGGTGAAGGGGCCGGGCCTGATCTTCCTCATCCCGATCGTGCAGCAGATGGTGAAGGTCGACCTGCGCACCGTCGTCGACGACGTGCCGCCGCAGGACGTGGTCACGCGCGACAACGTCTCGGTCAAGGTGAACGCGGTGGTCTACTTCCGCGTGGTCGATCCGCAGAAGGCGATCATCCAGGTGGTCAATTTTCTCGCGGCGACCTCGCAGCTCGCGCAGACCACGCTGCGCGCGGTGCTCGGCAAGCACGACCTCGATACGCTGCTCTCGGAGCGCGAGAAGTTGAACGTCGACATCCAGCGCACGCTCGACTTGCAGACCGACGCCTGGGGCATCAAGGTGTCGATCGTCGAGATCAAGCACGTGGATCTCAACGAATCGATGGTGCGCGCGATCGCCAAGCAGGCCGAAGCGGAGCGCGAGCGCCGCGCGAAGGTGATCCACGCCGAGGGCGAGCTGCAGGCTTCCGAGAAGTTGCTGCAGGCGGCACAGGTGCTATCGCGCCAGCCCGAGGCGATGCAGCTTCGCTATCTGCAGACGCTCAGCAACATCGCCGGCGACAAGGCCTCCACCATCGTCTTCCCCGTGCCGCTGGACCTCATCACGCCGTTGCTGGAGGCGATGAGGAAGCGGCACGAATAGATTTTCTCCCTCCCCCTTGGGGGAGGGGGAAATTCATTTCTTCGCGAGCGGCTCCCTGAAGAAGCGCTGCATCTCGTCCCACGAGCGGCGCGCGGCCTTCTCGTTGTAGCCGATGCCGGGGATATTGAAGCTGTCCGCGTCGGGATTGGTGAACGCATGCACCGCCCGCGCGTAGGTGACCATGTACCAGTCGACCTTCGCGCCATCGAGCGCCTTCTGCAGCCCGGTGATGGTCTCGGGCTTGATGAACGTGTCCTCGGCGCCGTGCAGCACGAGGATCGGCGTGCGAATTTTGCGGACCTGGTTGTCATCGGGGACCACGAGCCCGCCGTGGAACGTGACCGCGCCCTTGAGGGGCGCGCCCGCGTAGGCGAGCTGCAGCACCGTCGTGCCGCCGAAACAGAAGCCGATCGCGGCGAGCTTCTCCACATCGGTCTGGGGTTCCTTGCGCAACACGTCGAGGGCCGACTTCGACGCGGCGGCGAGCCCGCCCGGCTGCGCGCCGGCCGCCGTGGCCCACGCCTGCGCTTCCTTCGGATCGCGCGTCGTCTTGCCGTCGCCGAACATGTCGGCGGCGAACGCGACGTAGCCCATCTCGGCGAGCTGGCGCGTGCGGCCCTTCGCGTATTCGTTGAGGCCCCACCATTCGTGCACCACGAGCACGCCCGGACGCGGGCCCGACTTGGCGTCGTCGTAGGCGAGGTATCCCTGCATCGTCTTGCCGTCGTGCTGGTAGGCGACGGTCTTCGTCACCACCTTCGCATCGGCGGCGGCGCACCACAGCGCGGTCGCGGCGAGGATGGCGAGCCAGCGCAAGGGGGAGGGGGTCTGCATCGAAGATCTCCTGGAGGAAATGGCGGCGAAACCGCGATATTACGCGGGCCCGTGGCGGCGGGCCGGAACGAACCCCGGCCCGGGTTGTCCTCGCAAGATGGATTCCAGCGACAACTCCAATTCCACTCCCGCCCCCGCTGCCGCGGAAGCGCCCGCGCCCGCGCGCAAACCCGCCCAGCCGCGCCGCAAGCATCTGAAATGGGTGATCGCGGCCGTCGTCGTCGTGATCGCGGCCGGCGCCGGTCTGCACTACTGGCGCGAAGGCCAGCTCTACGTGAGCACCGACAACGGCTACGTCCAGGCCAACCAGGCCGAGATCGCCGCGCAGGTGAACGGCCCGATCGCGAAGGTCTACGTGCGCGACCAGCAGGCGGTGAAGGCCGGCGAGGCGCTCTTCGACATCGATCCGAGAAACTACGAGCTCGCGCTCGCCAAGGCGCAGGCGCAGCTCGAGCTCGCGCGCCAGTCCGCGTCGCAGGAAGGCGCGGGCATCGCATCGGCCGAAGCGGTTCTCGCGCAGCGCCGCGCCGAGGCGGAGAACGCGCGCTCGAGCAACCTGCGCACGCAGCAGCTGGTGAAGAGCGGCTTCCTTTCGCCCTCGGGTGGAGAGGCCGCGCGCACGCAGGTCATGACCGCGGATGCGGCGGTGAAGGCGGCCGAGGCCAACGTGGCGCAGGCCAAGAGCGCGCTCGGCCGCGGCGGCGAGGATAACGCCGCGGTGCAGGCCGCCACCGCCGCGTTGAACCAGGCTCAGCTCGACCTGCAACGCACGCACGTGGTCGCGCCCACCGATGGCGTGGTCGCCAATTTCTCGCTCCAGCCCGGCAGCACCGTGATGCCCGGCGTGCCGCTCTTCTCGGTGATCTCCGGCAAGGATTTCTGGGTCGACGCGAACTTCAAGGAGACCGAGCTGAAGGACATCCGCCCCGGACAAAGCGCGGTCATCAAGGTGGACATGTATCCCGACCATCCCTTCCAGGGCGTGGTCGAGAGCCTGAGCGGGGGCAGCGGCGCGGCGTTCTCGCTGCTGCCGCCGCAGAACGCGACCGGCAACTGGGTCAAAGTGACGCAGCGCGTGCCGGTGCGCGTGAAGGTCCAGGATCCCGATCCCCAGCATCCGTTGCGCATCGGCACCACCGCGAGCGTCAAGGTCCGCAAGGCCGAGTAGGCCTTCCACCCGAGGGGAATGCTTTGTACAGCAAGGTGCTGCTTTGCTACGACGGCACGAAGGAGGGCCGCAAGGCGCTGCGCCAGGGCGCGGACGTGGTCCTGGCGATGAAGGCCGAGGCCTACCTGCTTGCGGTCTGCCAGAACCTGGTGATGAACGCGATCCCCGAGGGCGTCACGCCGGAGCTGGTCGAATGCGAGGATGAGCGCACCGAGGCGCTGCTGAAGGAAGGCGTCGGCTGGCTGCGCGAGCGCGGCGTGGTGGCGAAAGGCTCGGTGGAGTACGGCAACGCGGTCGACTGCATCGCGGTCACCGCGAATCGCATCGGCGCGGACCTGATCGTGCTCGGCCACCGCAACCGCAGCCGCCTCGCGCGCTGGTGGAGCCAGTCGGAAGAGGAGTCGCTGCTCGAGCGCGTCACCTGCAGCATCCTCGTGGCGATGGCGCCCGAGACGGAGTAACGCCGATGGTCGCAATTCCCGCGCCGTCGCCGGCGCTGCCCACCGGCAACGAGCGCCTGATGATCACGCTCGCGGTGATGTCCGCGACGCTGATCCAGGTGTTGGACACCACCATCGTCAACGTGGCGCTGCCGCACATGGCGGGCGAGTTGGGCGCCACCTCGGACCAGATCAGCTGGGTGCTCACGAGCTATCTCGTCTCGTCCGCGATCGTGATGCCGCTCACCGGATACTTCTCCGACACGATCGGGCGCAAGCGCTTCCTGCTGATCTGCATCACCGGCTTCGTCGCGGCCTCGGCGCTGTGCGGCATCGCGCAGAGCCTCGCGCAGATCGTCGGCTTCCGCCTGCTGCAGGGCGTGTTCGGCGCGGCGCTGGTGCCGCTGTCGCAGGCGATCATGAGCGATGCCTACCCGCCGGAGGACCGCGGCAAGGCGATGGCGATCTGGGGCATGGGCGTGATGGTGGGCCCGGTGCTCGGGCCGACGCTCGGCGGTTGGCTCACCGATTTCGCGAGCTGGCGCTGGACGTTCTACATCAACGTGCCGATCGGCGCGCTGTCGCTCTTCCTCGCCTCGCAATTCGTGCCCGACACTTCGCGCAAGTTCCGGCGCATGGACTGGACCGGGCTCGCGCTCCTCGCGTTGGGCATCGCGGGCCTGCAGTACATGCTCGATCGCGGCACGTCGCAGGACTGGTTCAGCGCCAACGACATCCGCGCCTCCGCACTCGCCGCCGTGGTGGGGTTGGCCGGCTTCGGCTGGCACAGCCTGCGGCGCGGGCCGGGCGCGCTTTTCGACCTGCGCATCTTCACCGACCGCAACTTCGCGATCGCCTGTGTCGCGATCGCCGCACTCGGCCTCGGCATGTTCGGCGGGCTCGTGCTGCAACCGATCCTGCTCGAAGGGCTGCTCGACTATCCGATCGTGACCACCGGCCTGGTGATGGCCCCGCGCGGCCTCGCCACCGCGATCTCGATGATGATCGTGGGACGGCTCATCGGCCGCGTCGATCCGCGGCTGATCGTCGGCGCGGGCATACTGGTGAGTGCCGCCGGGTCGTTCGCGATGACGTCGTATTCGCTCGACATCAGCACGTGGCTGATCATCTGGCCGGCGCTGCTGCAAGGCATGGGGCTGGGCCTGATCTTCGTGCCGCTCTCGACCATCGCCTACGCGACGCTCGACCGCTCGCGGATGGCCGAAGCCGCGGGCATCTACAGCCTGGTGCGCACCATCGGCGCGGCCGCCGGCATCTCGGTCGTCACCACATTGATGACGCGCCAGGCGCAGGTGATGTGGAACGAGCTGGGCGCGCACGTCACCAAGTTCAATCCGGCGCTCGCCGAGTATCTGCGTCCGCTGCATCTTTCCCCCACCGATCCGCACGCGATGGCGCTCATCGCCGCGCAAGTCGCCCAGCAGGCGCAAATGGCCGCGATCCTCGACGTGTTCAAGGTGACCGCATGGAGCTACATCGCAATGCTGCCGCTCGTGTTCCTGCTGCGGGGAAGCAAGGGGCGCGTCGCGGCTCCGCCCGCCGCGATGGAGTGAATACCGGAGTCTGACCCCGGTATTCAGCCGATAATGTCGGATTGAGAAGGAAGTACCCATGAAACCGGTTCCACAGGACGACGGCGGCTTCGCCGCGCTCGGGCTCGACCCGCAAATCCTCGCGGCGCTCACCGACCTCGGATACGAGGAACCCACCCCGATCCAGAAGGAAACCATCCCGCCGCTGATCGCGGGCCGCGACCTGCTCGGCCAGGCGGCGACCGGCACGGGGATGACGGCGGCGTTCGCGCTTCCGATCCTGCAGCGCATCGTCAATGAAGGCCGCGGCGAGGGCCCGACCGCGCTCGTTCTCGTGCCGACGCGCGAGCTCGCGATGCAGGTCTCCGAGGCGGTGCATCGCTACGGCAAGGCGCTCGGCGCGCGCGTGATTCCCGTCTACGGCGGGCAGCCGATCGGAAAGCAGCTGCACGCGTTGCGCTCCGGCGTGGACGTGGTGGTCGCGACTCCCGGGAGGGCGCTCGACCACATCCGCCGCGGCAGCCTGCAGCTGGGCGCGGTGAAAGTGGTCGTGCTCGACGAGGCCGACGAGATGCTCGACATGGGTTTCGCCGAAGACATCGAGGCGGTGCTGTCGGAATCGCCGAAGGAGCGCCAGACCGTGCTCTTCTCCGCGACGATGCCGCCGCGGATCGAATCGATCGCGCGCAAGAACCAGCGCGACCCGATCCGCATCCAGATCGCGCGCACCGCCACGCAAGCGGGCGAGATGCCGAAGGTGCGCCAGCAGGCGTACCTCGTGCAACGCAACAACAAGATGGTGGCGCTCGGCCGCGTGCTCGACATGGAGGCGCCGACCGCGGCGATCGTGTTCTGCCGCACGCGCACCGAGGTCGACGAGCTCACCGAGACCATGAACGCGCGCGGCTACCAAAGCGAGGCACTGCACGGCGGCATGACGCAGGAGCAGCGCGACAAGGTGATGAAGAAGCTGCGCTCGAAGAGCGCCGAGCTGCTGATCGCGACCGACGTCGCGGCGCGCGGCCTGGACATCGAGCACTTGACCCACGTGATCAACTACGACCTGCCCAACGCTCCGGAAGCCTACGTACATCGCATCGGCCGCGTCGGGCGCGCGGGCCGCGAAGGGGTCGCGATCACGCTGGTCGAGCCGCGCGAGCACCACCAGCTGCGCAACATCGAGCGCATCACCAAGCAGAAGATCGAGGTCGCGAAGGTCCCGACCGTCGCCGACCTGAAGAACCGCCGCCTCGAGCTCACGCGCGCCGCGCTGCGCGAGGCGATCATCGCCGAGGACGACAGCGAGCATTTCCGCGTCGTCGTCGATGCGCTCTCCGACGAGTTCGACCTGGTCGAGATCGCGATGGCGGCGGTGAAGCTCTACCATCAGGCGAGCGTCGGCGACAGCGAGGATGGCGAGCAGGATATTCCCGAGGGGCGTCCGCAGGCAGGCCGCGATGCGAGCGCGGGCAAGGAGCGCGGCAAGCCGCGCGGAAAGGGCGCCGATGCGCCCTACGCGCTGCGCGGCAAGGGCGGCGGGGAGATGGCGAAGCTCTTCATCTCCGCGGGCCGGCAGGCCGGCGTTCGCCCGCAGGACCTCGTGGGTGCCATCGCCAACGAGGCCGGCGTTCCCGGCAAGGCGATCGGCGCGATCGAGATCACCGACCGCTTCTCGCTCGTGGAGGTGCCTGAAGATGCGGCCAATCACGTGATCCAGGTGCTGCGCGACAGCACGATTCGCGGCAAGAAGGTCTCGGTGCGCCGCGACGGGGAAAAGTAGCGGGCTTCGCGTAGTCGAGCGCCGGTATAATCCGCCCTTGGCCTCGACCTACTTTCCCGAACTCGACGCTCCCGCCGGCACCATGGCCGAGCGGGTGCGCGACCACGACTGGTCGAAGACGCCGCTCGGGCCGCGCGAGAAGTGGCCGCAGAGCCTGCGCCTCGCGGTGGGCATCTGCCTCAACTCGCGCTTCCCGATGTTCGTCTGGTGGGGGCCGGAGCTCATCAACATCTACAACGACGCGTACGTGCCGATGCTCGGCAAGCGCCACCCGCTCGCGCTCGGCCGCCCTGCGCGCACCACGTGGAGCGACATCTGGCCGGTCGTAGGTCCCCAGGCCGACGCGGTGATGCAGCGGCGCGAGGCGACCTGGAACGAGCGCGTGCTGCTGGTGATGGAGCGGCACGGCTACCGCGAAGAGACGTACTTCACCTGGTCTTATAGCCCGATCCTCGACGAGTCGGGAGCGGTCGGCGGCGTGTTCTGCGCCTGCACCGAGGAGACGCCGCGCGTGCTCGCCGAGCGCGAGCGCGATCGGCTTCTCGAGCAGGTCGAGTCGGAGCGCGGGCGCCTCGCCGAGGTGTTCGAGCAATCGCCGTCGTTCCTCGCCGTGCTGCGCGGCCCCGATCACGTCTTCCAGTTCGCCAACGAGCGCTACTACCGGCTCGTAGGGCAGCGCGATATCGTCGGCAAGGCGGTGCGCGACGCGGTTCCGGAAATCGAAGGCCAGGGCTTCTTCGAGTATCTCGACGCGGTGTACGCCACCGGCCAGCCGTTCTTCGGCACCGGCATGCGCATCATGTTCCAGCGCAGCCCGGAGCGCCCGCTGGAAATCGCGTACGTGGATTTCGTGTTCCAGCCCATTCGCGAGCGCGACGGACCGGTGACCGGCATCCTGGTGCACGGCGTGGATACGACCGATCGCAAGCGGGTCGAGGATGCGATGGCCTCCGAGGCGCGGGTGCTCGAGCTGATCGCCACCGGAACGCCGTTGCCCGAGCTGCTCGAGACGATCGTGCGCAGCGTGGAATCGCAATCCAGCGACTCGATGCTCTGCTCGGTGCTGTTGATGGACGAGAGCGGCGAGCGCCTGCTGCATGGCGCGGCGCCGAGCCTGCCGGATGCGTACAACACGGCGATCCACAACGTGCGCATCGGACCACGCGTCGGCTCGTGCGGCACGGCGGCCTTCGAGCGCCGCCCGGTGTTCGTGACCGATATCGGATCGGATCCCCTGTGGACCGACTATCGCGAGCTGGCCGCGGCGAACGGCCTCGGCGCCTGCTGCTCGACGCCGATCATCGCGAGCGACGGTCGCGTGCTCGGCACGGTGGCGATGTACTACCGCGAGCCCCACGAGCCGAGCCGTCACGACCGCGTGCTCACGCGCTCGGCCACCCATCTGGCCGGCATCGTGATCGAGAAGAATCGCGTCGACGAGCGGCTGCGCCACGCGCTCGCCGCCGAGCAGCATGCGCGCTCGCAGGCCGAGCAGGCGAGCCGCATGAAGGACGAATTCCTCGCGACCCTCTCGCACGAGTTGCGCACTCCCCTCAACGCGATCCTCGGCTGGACCTCGATCATCCGCCGTCCCGAGGCCACGCCGAAAGACCTGGTGCGCGGCGCCGAGGTGATCGAGCGCAACGCGCGCGCCCAGGCGAAGATCATCGAGGACCTGCTCGACATGAGCGCGATCATCTCCGGCAAGGTGCGCCTCGAGATGGAAAAGATCGACCTCTGCTCGATCGTGCAGCTGGCGGTGGAGACCGCCGCGCCCACCGCGGAGGCGAAGCAGGTGAAGCTCGAGTGCGTGTTCGAGTCGCTCGACCACGCGCAGATCGCCGGCGATCCGCATCGACTCCAGCAGGTGCTCTGGAACCTCCTCACCAACGCGATCAAGTTCACGCCGCGCAACGGCAGCGTCACGGTGCGGGTGCGGCCGGCGGGCCGCAACGTGGAAGTCGCGGTGATCGACACGGGCGAGGGAATCGCGCTCGAGTTCCTGCCGTTCGTGTTCGACCGCTTCCGCCAGGCCGACGCTTCGACCGCGCGGCGCTACGGCGGCCTCGGGCTCGGGTTGTCGATCGTGAAACAGCTGGTGGAACTGCACGGCGGCGCGATCCGTGTGTCGAGCGCCGGTCCGGGCCGCGGCGCCGAGTTCCTCGTGTCGCTGCCGTTGCCCGAGGCGCCGCGTGAAGCGGTGCGTGGCCCATCCCATGCATCTAGTGAGCCGCGATCCGACATCGCCGGCGTGCGAGTGCTCGTCGTCGACGACGACCCGGATGCGCGCGACCTGGTGAAGCGGCTGCTCGAGGAATGCCGCGCGGTCGTGACGACCGCGGGCTCGGGCCCCGACGCGCTCGACCTCATGCGGCGGCAACGCTTCGACGTGCTGGTGAGCGATATCGGCATGCCGGGCGAGGACGGGCACGAGCTGATCCGGCAGGTGCGATTGCTGAAGCCGGCCGAAGGCCGCGACACTCCCGCGGTGGCGCTGACCGCCTACGCGCGCGTGGAGGATCGCGCGAAGGCGATCGGCGCGGGCTTCGAGCGGCATGCCGCGAAGCCGGTCGAGGCCGCCGAGCTGATCGCGCTGGTGGCCGCGCTCGCGAACAAAGCCTGAGGCGGGGCTACTTCCCCTTCGCGGGACAACCGAAGCGCGTCACGCGCAGCGCGCCGAACACCGCCACCCCCTTGTTGCTGTCGTCGGCCGCGCCGACACTGGTGCCGTCTTCGCGCGCGCTCGCGATGTGCGCGTTGCAATGCGCGCGGATCGCGATCTTGCCCATCACCGTGACGTTGGAGCGGAAGCAGTACCAGCCGCGCGGGTTCTCCAGCCGGATCGTGCTCTTGCCCATCACGTTCACGGCGGGGCGCACGAGGATGAGGCTGGGCTTGTCGGTGGGCGCATCGTTTCCCGTCTTGCCCTTGCCGAGGCCGAAGACCTTCACGCCGGTGCCGATCTCCTTGCTCGCGGGCGTGCCCTTCTTGAACGGCGAATCCTTGCCCCACTGCGCGATGCATTCGTCCAGGGCGTGCTGGTCCTCGGCGAACGCCACGGTGCAGGCCGACATCAATGCGGCCGCTGCGATCACGGTTCGAATCATTTGTTCCTCCGGCGATGGACTCCCAGCCGCATTGTATTGGAGATGCCCGCCCTCCAAGGTTCCGGGAGGGATTACTTGCGGCCCAGGCGGCGCAGGATCAACTCGCGAGTCTCGCGAACCGCGGTGGCAAAGTCGCCCGGTATCGCGGCCGCCTTGTCGACGAGCGTCAGCGCCTCGTCGTTGCGGCCCTCGTCGGATATCGCCTGCGCGAGATTGTTGAGAGCGACCGGCGAATCCGGATGCCGTGCGATCGCATCGCGCAGGACGCTTTCCGTTTCCCGGAGATCGCCTTGCCCGTAGAGCGCGTTGGCGAGGCCGATGTGGGCGGTGAGATTGTCGGGCCAGCGCGCGAGGAAGGCGCGATAGGCGGTCGCGACCGAGCGTGCGTCCGCGACACGCGCCATCGCGGCGACCGCCTCGAGGTAGCGGGGCTCCGTCGCAGTGACGGGGACGCGATCCGGCGGCATGGTGACCATCGCCCAATCGTCGGGACGCCAGGTGTATTCGAACGCCGCGAACGGCGCGTCGAGCCGCTGCTTGTCGCCCGAGCGCAGGTAGATCCGGTTCGGGCCGCGGTCATAGCCCACCGCCACCGCGTAATGCCACACGCCGATCGGCCAGGTGCCGAAGTCCTGCAGCACGATCACCGGGTTGCCGGCGGCGATCTCGCGCAACACGTCCTCGAAGCGCGGCTCGAGGGCATAGGAGACGATGCCGCGCTTGCGCGGGGCGGCGAGCATCTCCACCTGCAGGCTGCCGCGGCGGCCCGGGAGATAGACTTGCGGGACCAGGTCGTCGGGAGTGACCTGCACGCCGGCATACACGAGCGTCGTCGCGAGCGACGAGGGTCCGCAGAGAAAGCCGTCGTCGCGAAAGAACGGCACGCCGGTGAGCTCCGTCGCATCCGGCAGCGCCGCGGGCCACGCCTCGCGCAGCTCCATCGTCTGCGGCACGACCAGCGCGCAGCCGTTGAGCGCCAGCAAAATGAAAACGCCCGCCATCAGGCGGGCGTTCTCGATCACGGACTCGACGAGGCCGCTCGCTACTTGAACCAAAGCCACCACACCAGGATGGCGACGATGACCACGGCGCCCCACACCCAGCCATTGCTCTTCGCGCCCGCGGGCATCGAATCGAGCTGGCCGCGCAGCGCGCTCACCTCGGAGTCGGACATCGCCGCGACGCGATCCATCGCGGCTTGCGGATCCACTCCCTGCGCTTGCAGTTGGCTCGCGACATCCGAACGGCTGAGAACGTCCATCACGGCGATGCGATCCGCCGCCGCTGAACCGGAGGCCGACAATTGGTCGACACCGATCATCCCGGCCCGGGCCGACGTGAACGACATCATCATCAGCGCTGCAATGAGAAACCGGCAAATTGTTCTGAATCCTGCAGATCTCATAGTGGCTCCTTTAGAGTTTCGACGAAGAAATCGATGCTCTCCCCCTCCGATCTTGGGTCCGCAATGGATGCCTATCGAGCGGCTGCCAAGCGTCCCCATGATATTCCGAAAGATCGCCACGGCCAACCCTCCGGGCGCTAAAAGCCCGCGTGCTCCCTCAAGTAGGTCTCGAGCTTTGCCGGGCTTCCGGTCGCATCCGCGAATCCGACATATCCATCGGGGCGCATGAGGTAGAGCGCATCGCGCGCGAGGCCGGCGGAGTGCATCGGCTGCGTCCACGGGAATGCGTGGAGCGGCAGCTTTTTCTCGCGGCAGAAGGCGGCGACATCCGCCGTGGCCTCTCCATAGACGTGCACCTGCCAGTCGAGCGAAGCGAGCGGCGCGAAGTTGTCGCGGCCGCCCTCGAGCGCCACCCACGGCGGGCGATCGCCGCCCTTCACCCGGCCCGCGGATCCCACGCTCAGCCACGAGTCGCGGTATTCGATCGAGGTCTGCGAGATCGTGCCGAACATGAAGCGCCGCAGGGCGGGAAGCGAGAATGCCAGCGGGACCAATAACGGCACCGCGCGCAGCCGCACGAAGCACGCGACCGGACCATCCTGCGTGGCGAACGTGAAGGCGCGGTCGGTGCTCGCGACGAGGCGGCAGGCGAACGCGCGGCGCTCCGGCTGGTAGGTCTCGAGCAGCCGGTCGTCGCCGCGCCCGCGCAGGACCGCCGCGAGTTTCCAGGAGAGATTGATCGCGTCGCCGATGCCGGTGTTCATGCCCTGGCCGCCCACGGGGCTGTGGATGTGCGCCGCATCGCCGAGCAGGAACGCCCGGCCGGAGCGGAAGATCCGCGCGACGCGGTGGTGCACGTGGTAGGTGGAGAACCAGTGGACCTTGCGCACCTCGATGCCCATGCGCTCGACCACGCCCTTGCTCACGTCCTCCCAGGCGAGCGTGCGCTGCTGGCTCACGGCGTCCTCGCGCACGATGCCGACCAGGCGCACGTGCCCCGGCGCCTTCAGCGGGAACATCCCGAGGAAATCCGACGTGTCGAGCGCCGCGTGCAGCTCGTGGTCGAGCACAGGCCCGCCCGCCTCGACGTCGGCGACGTAGAACATGTGGTCGTAGGTGCCGCCCGGGAAACCCGCGCCGATCGCCTCGCGCACGACCGAATGCGCGCCGTCGCAGCCGGCGAGATACGCCGCATGCACGGTTTCCTCGGAGCCGTCGGCGCGGCGCAGGCGCGCATCGATCGCATCGCCCGCCGCACGGAAACTCACGAGCTCGGTACGCCGCTCGACCGCGATGCCGACGCGCTCGAGCTGCGCCACGAGAAAAGCCTCGTGCTCGTCCTGGGGAAAGATCACCGCGTAGGGAAACGCACTCAAACCCCGGCCCATGTCGCCGAAGGGCGCGCGCGCGACCTTGCGGCCCGCGACCCAGAGGTTCGCGGCGGCGAACTTGAGGCCGCGCGCGACGATCTCCTGCGCGAGGCCGAGCTGCGCATAGTGCTCGAGGATGCGCGCATGCACGACGAGCGCGCGCGAAGTGGTCCCCGGCTCCGCGGTCTTGTCGACGATCCGCACGCGCACACCCAGGCGCGAGAGCCAGAGCGCCAGCACCAGGCCCGTGGGACCCGCGCCGACGACCAGGACCTCGCAGTCCGCGCTCACGAAGCTCCTACACCGTCGTGCCGAACAACGTTCCTACGCCGTAGGTCACGACCATGGCGAGCGCACCCCAGAAGGTGACGCGCATGGCGCCCACACCCATCGCGGCGCCGCCGGCGCGCGCCGCGAGGGCGCCGAGGATCGCGAGGAACACGACGGAAGTGGCGGTCACGAGCAGGGAGAGCATCCTCGCCGGAGCCAGCAACACGACCAGCAACGGCAACGCCGCGCCCACCGCGAAGCTGGCCGCGGAGGCGAAGGATGCGAGCACCGGATTTGCGCGCTGGTGGTCGGTGATGCCGAGCTCATCGCGCGCATGGGCGCCGAGGGCATCGTGCGCCATCAACTGCTCGGAGACCTGGCGCGCGAGCTCGGGCTCGAGGCCGCGCTCGACATAGATCGCCGCCAGCTCCGCATGCTCGGAGACGCTCTGGGTGGCGATCTCGGTGCGCTCGCGTGCGAGGTCGGCCTCCTCGGAATCGGCCTGCGAGCTCACCGAGACGTATTCTCCCGCGGCCATGGAAAGCGATCCGGCGACGAGCCCCGCGATTCCGGCGATGAGCACCTGGCTTGCGCCCGCGCCCGCGGCGGCCACGCCGAGGATCAGGCTCGCGGTCGACACCAGCCCGTCGTTGGCCCCGAGGACCGCGGCGCGCAGCCATCCGGTGCGCTCGGTGCGGTGGCGTTCGCGGTGGCGCATCGTCAGGCCGCCACGTGCGGGGAGTCGAGCGCGAAGCGGCGCTTTTCCTGCGCGGGCAGCTGCTTCAACCGGTACTCGGCCTTCGAGGCGCTCGAGCGGTCGGGAAACGCCAGCGTCATCAGCAGGCGCCGCGGGGGATGGGAGCGCGTATAGCGCGCGCCTTTGCCGGCCGCGTGGGCAGCGAAGCGCGCTTCGGGATCGATCGCGATGCCGGCGTAGAGGCTGCCATCCACGCATTCGATCAGGTACAGGAACCAGCGGGTCATTCGCGCATGATAAACGGCCAGCGCCTCAGGCCGCGACCCCCACCGTAATCAGGGTGCGGTCCCGGGCCTCGTGCTCGTAGCAGCCGCACGACGCGGCCTGCAGTTGCGTGCGCAGCAGGATCGCGATCGTGCCGTTCGAATAACGGATCAGGTGACGGGCCTGCAGGGTCCTTGCGGCGAGGGTAGCCCGCGAGGCGCTTCTCCGCGAGGTGGAAGCGGCAACAGGCCGCGGCGCGAGCGGCCTGGCTCATCTCGAAGAAGACGCGATGCTGGAAAGCGTGATTCAAGGCGACGCTGCGCGCGAGATGCCGGCGCACGGCCTGCGCGCCGATCGCGAGCGCGGTGCCTTCTCCGCGCACGATGGCGAGCGTGGGCGCGACCCCCACATCCAGCACCATCGATGCGCCGATCACGCCTTCGTTGCCGACGAGCGCGAGATCGAGGCGATGGGCGTCCGTCTGCGCCACCAGCGCGACCCAGCTATCGAGCGGGAAATACGCCTGCGGCAACAGCGTGCCGGGCGTGGCGAGGCATTCGCCGGGATTCAGCCGCACCAGCGTGCATTCCGCGAGCACGGCTTCGCGATCCTTGCCGGGCAGGGATGCCAGCAGTCGTTCGGAAGGGAGGCGGGGCTCGCATGCATCATCGGCAGACGATAGCCCGCGAACCTTTCGCGGATCTTTCCCCGGAAGCCGTTTTTTTGAGCAGCCGCGTAAGGTCCGGGGCGAAAAACCTTTTCCGCGTTTTCGAACCCCTTTCTCCACAGAAAATGTGGACAACCTTGGTGCGGTCACCAACCGAGCGCGGGCGTGAGCTTCGCCTTGT